>JANOJN010000170.1:0-104374 GCA_031418775.1 Acidimicrobiia bacterium | reverse complement strand
GCGACCCGGACAACCGTAGGAGATCGCACCGGCCCCGATGCGCCGGAACCCGCGGGCGGTCCAACCGTGGAGATCAGCGTGGACCGGGAGCGGGTACGACAGCGTGCTCGGGGGCGACGACCAGCCAGCGCAGCGAGTAGCCACTCAGCGACAGGGGCACGTCACCGCGGACCCGCTCGTTGTGGAGCGCGTCGAACCACACATCGCCCGCCGGCGCCGGACCGACCGGAGCGATGGTCACCGTCTCGGCCGAGAACGAGGCAACGATGAGCACGGGGCCGTGCAGCGGGTGCCAGCGACGTATGCCGAGCACCCGGTCGCTGCCGGTCGAGAACGCGTCGATGGTTCCGCCCGAACGGAGTTCCGGTATGGCGGCACGGGCGGCGGCGAGTTGTCGGAACCGGGCGAAGACCCGACCCTCGACGGTGCTCGGGTCCCGGCGTCGTTCGGCAACGGACCAATCCATCATCGGCCGGTGGATCCATCGGCTGTCCGCCGCATGCGCAGGATCATCTGTGTACGTATGGTCGTTGGCCAACGCCAGCTCATCGCCCATGTACACGAGCGGGATGCCCCCGAAGGCGAACGCTAGTCCGTAGAGCATCAGCAGGCGCCGGACCCCGAGATCCAACGCGACAAGATCGCCACTACTACGCGCGCTGTCGATTCCGACGAGTGCGGCGGCGGATCCGCTCGTGCGCTCGTCACCAGTGTCGTCACTCGCGGAGAATGCGACACCGGACGAAGAGCTCCCGGCGAACGCGCCGCGGTAGAACTCGGCGAGGAACCGGCGGTGCGCACCTCCCGACAGCCCGACGCGCCCGGCGTCTTCGTCGGTCACCGCCCAGCCGATGTCGTCGTGGCATCGCACGTAGGTGCACCAGGTGGCCCATGAGGGGATCTGCGACATGCGCGAAAGCGCCTGGGTCGCGAGCCGTACGTTCTGCTCGGCGAGCGCCGACCACCCCATCACCATGAGTTGGTTGTGATACGCGAGTTCACACTCGCGACGCTGGCGCGAACCGTAGGCCCCGAGGTAGTGCACGAGGTCGTCGGGTCCGACGATCGCCTCTGCCTGCAGGATCGTCGCAGGCGCGGCGATGCTCAGCAGGGCGCGAAGCACCTGGGCGATCAAGTGCGCCTCCGGCTGGTTCTGGCAGTTCGTTCCGCGCCGCTTCCAGGTGAAGGCCACCGCATCGAGGCGCAGCACGTCGACGCCAAGATTCGCGAGGAAGCACATGACATCGAGCATCTCGACGAGCACGTCGGGATTGGCATAGTTCAGGTCCCACTGGAACGAATTGAACGTCGTCCACACCCATCGACCCATCGAGTCGTTCCATGTGAAGTTGCCTGGAGCCATCGTGGGGAAGACTTCGGGAAGGCTGCGTTCCCAACGGTCCGGCTCGACGCGGTCGGCGTAGGTAAGAAAATATGCGCGCTTTGCTTCATCACCGGCCATTGCTTCGAGAGCCCACGGGTGGGTGTCGGCGGTGTGGTTCATCACGAGATCGATGCACACCGCCATGTTCCGTTCGTGCAGGTCGGTGATAAGCGCGCGTAGATCGTCGATCGTGCCGAGAACGGGATCGACGTCACGATAATCGGCGATGGCGTAGCCGCCGTCGTTCTCGCCGTCGCGTGGACGCATCACCGACATCAGGTGCACGTAGGTGATCCCGAGCTCACCGAGATAATCGAGATGTTTGGCGACGCCGCCGAGATCACCACCGAATCGATCCGCGTAGGCCACGTAGCCGATCATCGTGTTGGAATGGAACCAGTCCGGCGTCAGTTCAGCGGTGCGGTCCCGTTCCAATAACTCCGCTGTTCGAGCCGCGACCGCACGTTCGCTCACCGCGCCCAGCCTGTCGAAGAGCGTGCCCGCATCGTGGTCGGGGTACAGCGCGCCGAGAATGTCGACGACGGACGATCGCACGATCGCCGCCCGAGCCGTCACCACATTCGCCACGCGTGCCCCTTCTGCAGCTCCATTCCGACGCCATGGCCCCGGACCCGGACAACGCGTCCGGGCCCCAGTGTACGGACACGCGCAAACGCTTTCAGGAGTCGACCGGGTTGCCCCGTCGACGGCGCTGCCATGCCTGCAGGCTGGCCAGAGCGCCCCTGGTGGGAACCGACCAGATCGGCTCGGGCGCCACCCCCAATGGAGAGAGGAGTGCATTCGCGGCGAGGAAGCCACTGGTCACCGCCCGTTCCATCAGCGCCGTCGGAAGGGAGAGACGGACGTGGTCGCCGGCTAGGACGACGCGGGGGTGCGGGGTCGTGACCGGCAGCCGACCGGCATAGGAGCCCACCTCGAAGCTCGGGCAGTCGGAGCGCAGGAGGAGTCGCTCGTCGAGGATCTTCGCGTCACGGGTCTCCGGGTAGACGCCGCGCAACTGCTCCAGGAGATCGCGCCGCACGAGTGCCTCGTCGTTGTGGTGCGAGACCGGGAGCGCGTAGGCGTGCAGTTCCACGACGCTGCCACCGGTGCGGCGGGCCCAGCTCCGGGCCTCGTCCTGATAGCGGTGGACGCACGAGATGTTGTCGAGGATGCCAAGTGCGGCCGTCCCGGCGAACGGCGCCCGGTCCGCGTGCACGTCCCGATCGAGCCAGAGCCGGAGCACGGCGAACGGCGGCGCCTGGCGGCGCGTCGCCACCTTGGCGAGCCAGTCCGTTTCGCCTCGGCCGATCCAGGGATTGGTGTCGACGATCCCACGCAACGAGTCCACGTTCGTCGCCAGCACCACCGCCTCTCGCTCTCCCGGTTCCGGGAGCACATCGACCGGATCTCCGACGGTGATCCGGACGCCGAGCGATTCCGCGTAGCGCTGCAATGGGTTCCACACCGCCTCGCCGAACGGGCCGTCGAGGACATCGAAGAGGATCCCCTCGGCCGAGCCGCAGAAGTAGAGGTGGAACATCATCAGCATCTCGCCCGCCGACATGACCTCCTCGGGGTTGAAGAACGAGTGGGCGAACACTTCGAAGAGCATCCGGCGGGCGGCGGCCGGGAAGTTGACCTGGTCGAGGTATTCCTTCGCGCTGATCCCGTCGAAGCGGGCATAGGTGTCGTCGCCGTTGAAGGCCAGCATCTCGGCGGCGGCGTCGCCGTTGATGCCCCGCAGCCCGGCCAGGTTCAGCGTGGGCGTGCGCTTCACAAGCACCGCGAGATTCAACGGTGGCGTCGCCGGCAGGGATGCGAACGACTGGAACGAGCCGTTCGGGCCGAAGAGCGGATAGTCATCGCACGCCCGAAGGAACGACAGGGACGGATCGACCCGGCGAAGCAGGGCACGCGCGTTGTAGTACTGGCGAAAGAAGGCGTGAAAACCCCGCTCCATCTGGATCGGTCCACCCCCCGCGGCAGCGTTGAGGGTGTCGGGCCACGAGGAGAGCCGTCCGCCGAGGACCGGTCCGGCCTCCCGAACGGTGACAGCCGCGCCGCGCTCGGCCAGCGACACCGCTGCGGCGAAGCCCGCAAGACCACCGCCGACGACGGTGACCCGCAGCCCCGGGTCGATGCCCAGTCGTGTCGGCCGGAAGGCGGCGTCGGAGCCGACGACCTGAACCGCTCGTCGGTCGCGGCCCCCGGGCGCGCGGCTCACGGGCGGGTTGCGGCCGGGCGGCGGGCGAGGAACGAATGCACGATGTCCTTCTGCCACCCGTCCATCGGCTCGGTATGCACGTCGTCGAAGCCGAGACGCCGGAGGCGGTCCTCGAACTGCGGCCGGCCGTCGAAGTCGAGGACGCTGCGCCACAGGTAGCGGTAGATGCGGGTGTGGCGGGCAGCGATGAAGCCGGACGGGATGATGATCCCCCAGGCGACCGTCGTCCACGTGCCCTTGGACCGGGGCGAATGAGCCACGGAGTACTCGTGGAAGCAGATCGGCGCACCCGGCTTCAGCAACGGCAGGAGTCGGGCGAGGCATTCGTCGGCGTCGGGCATGTTGCGTATCCCGTAGGCCATCACGATCCCGTCGAGGGCGAGTTCCTCGGGAGCGACGCCGAACGCCCCGGCGACCGGGGCTGCGGGATCCATGGCGTCACCGTGGACGAAGCGCACGCCGGCCTGGCGAAGCGCCGGCTTGGCCCGAGCGAGCTCGAGCATGCCGGTCGACGCGTCGAGTCCGACGATCTCGGCGTGGGGATAGCTCGTCAGAAGCCCGGCGGTGGAGAGCCCCGTCCCGCAGCAGAGGTCGAGCAGCCGCATGCCGCGGCCGCCGTCGGCGAGGCCCAGCCGGGCGGCGGACAGCGCCAGGTGCTCGACGTAGCCGGGGTTGCGTTTGACCAGCAGGTCGTAGTGCCCGGCCACGACATCGAAATCGGCGGGAACCTCGCGTTTGCGCGAACGAAGCGAGCGGGACGGCGTGGACACTGCCGACGAACGTAGTTGTTCGAGGCGCCTACCCGGTCCCGGAACCGCACGTCGTCCGGGCGGGGTGGGGGGTCCCCCGGCCACCAGTCCAACGACCCTTCTTGGGGCACTCCGCCGGATCGTTGTTGCGATCTCGTGAACCACAGGCAAGTTCTGATTGCTGCACCCTGTTCAGCCCGTTATCGTCACCTGGGACCAAACCCGGTCCGCAGCCCCGCTTCCGCGGAGTGCGGCCTCTACATCACACCCTCGGAGGGTCAAACTCCATGAAGATCACCCGCAAAGCCGTCGCCGGCGTCGCGATGGCCAGTGCTCTTGCACTGATTGCCGCCCCGGCGGCGCAGTCGCAGGAGCCGAAGTCCGTCGCCCTCATGTTCGACTTGACCGGTCGTGGCGACAAGTCGTTCAACGATGCGGCAGCCGCCGGCCTCGACAAGGCCAAGGCCGAGTTTTCCGGTCTCAAGGCCACAGAGTCGGTTCCGTCGGGTGCCGACGGTGACCGCGCCGAGCGCCTCAAGACCGTCATCGCCGCCAAAAACGGTCTGATCATCTGCATCGGCTTCCTCTGGACGCCCGACTGCTCCAAGGGCGCCAAGGCCAACCCGACCATCGCGTTCGCATCGATCGACGACGCCCTCTCCGATCAGGATGAGGGTGCCACCAAGGGTGCGCCGCTCGCCAATGCCGCCGGCTACCTGTTCTCCGAGCAGGAGGGCTCCTACCTCGTCGGCTACATCGCCGGTCTCACGACCAAGACCGGCAAGGTCGGCTTCATCGGCGGCGTCGAGATCGACCTCATCAAGCGGTTCGAAGCTGGCTTCGAAGCCGGTGCCAAGGCGGCCAAGAAGAACATCAAGATCACCCAGAAGTACGCCTCGGCACCGCCGGACTTCTCCGGCTTCACCGACGTTCCGAAGGGCAAGGCCATCGCCGCCGCCATGTACAAGTCGGGCATCGACGTGATCTACGTGGCCGCCGGATCGACCGGCAACGGTGCATTCATCGCCGCCAAGGAATCCGGCAAGAAGCCGGGCAAGATCTGGGCGATCGGTGTCGACTCCGACCAGTACCAGACCATCTCCCAGGCTAACGGCCGCGACTACATCCTCACCTCGATGCTCAAGCGTGTTGACGTTGCCAGCTACGAGGCCATCAAGGCCTACAACAGCGGCAAGCCGGCCACTGGCACCTCCGTACTCGGACTCAAGGAAGGTGGCGTGGGCTACGCCAAGAGCAACAAGGCGCTGAAGGCTTCCATCATCGCCAAGGTCGAGAAGGTCAAGGCCGACATCATCAGCGGCAAGATCGCCGTACCGAAGGTGCCGACCCGGAAGTAGCCGCACCCGGCGCTTCTCGCGCCGAACCGATCCGTGTGAAACGGGGCGACCTTCGGGTCGCCCCGTTTGCTTTTCTGCTAGGAAGGCGTGGTCATGACGAAATCGTCCGACGTCCCTCGACGACGCAGCAAGGAACAGCGAACGAAATGACTGATCCGACAGCCGGGGGCGCCGGCACCGTCGCCATCGAACTCCGCGACATCGTGAAGCGATTCCCTGGTGTCGTCGCCAACGACGGGGTCAATCTCCGAGTTGTCCACGGGACGATTCATGCCATCGTCGGCGAGAACGGTGCCGGCAAGTCGACGCTGATGAAGACGCTCTACGGCGCCCATCAGCCCGACGAGGGAACCATCACCGTGAACGGGGTGCAGCAGACCTTCCGGACACCGAAGGACGCCATCGCCCAGGGCATCGGCATGGTGTTCCAGCACTTCATGCTGGCCGACAACCTGACCGTGTGGGAGAACGTCGTCCTCGGTGACGAACCGGGCACCCCGTTCAAGCTCCATGCGAAACAGGCACGCGCCCGCATCCGCGAGCTCAGCGCGGCCTATGGGCTCGACGTCGACCCCGACGCCTACATCTCCGACCTCGGTGTCGGGCAGCGCCAGCGGGTCGAGATCTTGAAGGTGCTCTACCGCGGCGCCAAGATCCTGATCCTCGACGAACCCACCGCGGTGCTCGTACCCCAGGAAGTCGACGAGCTCTTCGCGTCGCTGCGCGGACTCGTCGCCCAGGGCGCCACCATCATCTTCATCTCTCACAAGCTCCTCGAGGTCCTCTCGGTGGCCGACGCCATCACCGTCATCCGGGCCGGCAAGACCGTGGCCGAGGTCGACGATCCGTCGAAGGTGACCGCCCGCGATCTCGCCGAGATGATGGTCGGCAGCGAGCTCCCCACCCCCGAGACGCACGGCAACACCATCCGCGACGAGGTCATGCTGAATGTCGCCAACCTCGACGTATCCGGGATGGGCAAGCTCGCCCTGCAGAACATCAGCCTCAAGGTCCATGCCGGCGAGATCGTCGGAATCGCCGGCGTCGAGGGCAACGGCCAGCACGAGCTCCTCGAGGCGATCATGGGGCTGCGTCCGCTGGTGCGGGGATCGGTAGAGTTCGGCGGCGTCGACGTCACCCGCTGGTCCACCAAGGCTCGACGAGAAGGCGGGCTCGGCTACGTGCCCGAGGACCGCCAGCGCGACGCTCTCGTCCTCACCTTCCCGCTCTGGGAGAACAGCGCGCTCGGTCACCAGGGAGCCGAGCCGTTCTCCGACGGACACTGGATGGACAACGACGGCTGTCGGGCCTTCACCCAGGAGGCGATCGACACGTTCGACGTGCGAACACCCGGAACCGATGTTGCCGCAGTGGCCCTCTCCGGCGGGAACCAGCAGAAGCTCATCGTCGGTCGGGAGATGCTCACCAAGCCGCGCGTGCTGATCGCCGCCCATCCGACCCGTGGCATCGACGTCGGCGCCCAGGCCGCGGTGTGGGACGCCATGCGCGACGCCCGCGAGAAGGGACTCGGCATCCTGCTCGTCTCCGCCGACCTCGAAGAGCTCATCGGGCTCTCGGACCGCCTGCTCGTCCTGTTCCACGGGGAGATCGTCGCCGAGCTCGACCCCAGCAGGATCAACGCTGCCGAACTCGGGAGCTACATGACCGGAGCGCGGAAGGGCGACGCGGCATGAAGAACCTCAAGAAGACGCTCACACCGGCGGCGCTTGCGCTTGCTCTCGCCTTCGCCATCGCATCCGTCGTCCTCCTCGTCTCGGGTCACAACCCGCTCACCGCCTATCGGGCGATGTGGAAGAACTTCGCCAATCTCGACGGTGTCATCACCGCCGTGAACGTCGGAGCCCGGTACTACGTGAGCGCCGTCGCCATCGCCATCGCCCTGAAGATGAACGTCTTCAACATCGGCACGAACGCCCAGTACCAGGTGGCGGCCATGTTCGGCGCGGTCGTCGGCGCCGCCATCGACCTCCCGGCACCGTTGCACGTCGCCGTGACCCTCTTGACGGCGATCGTGGCCGGCGCGATCTGGGCCTCGCTCATCGGGATCCTCAACGTGACCCGCAATGTGAACCCCGTCCTGACCGGCATCATGCTCAACGGCATCGGGTTGTCGCTCATCAGTTACCTGATGCAGAGCAAGTGGACGCACTTCCGCGATCCGAACCGGCCCGAGTACGGCTCGACCCGTCCGATCCCCAAGAGCGGCCAGCTTCCCGTCTTCAAGATCGGCGACGCCAAGATCCAGAGCTACGTCCTGATCGCGGTGGTCATCGGCGTGGCGTTCTACCTGATCGTCTACCGCACTCGCTTCGGTTTCGACCTGCGGGCTTCCGGCGGCAACGCCTCGGCCGCCCGATCAGCGGGGATCAACCCGAAGCGAATGATGATGGTCACGATGCTGATCTCCGGCGCATGTGCCGGTCTGATCGGCATGGGGATCGTGCTCTCGGCCAACGACCAACTCTCGTACGGTGACCGCTTCCCCGGCGGGCTCGGGTTCACCGGCATCGGCATCGCCCTGCTCGGGCGCAACCATCCCATCGGTGTCGCGGCGGCAGCGTTTCTGTGGGCGGCGCTCGACCAGGGTGCCCGTGGACTCGTCACCGTCGGGATCCCCGGCGAGATCGCCGTGATCCTCCAGGGCTCGCTGCTGTTCATCGCCGTCATCGTCTACGCCGTCTGGGAACGCAAGACGCTCGCCACCATCATCCGCGAGGCTGCAGCAAGAACGCACGCCGCGAAGCAGCAGGAAGCCGGCGCATGATGAACATCCGCCTCAACGGATGGCAGCGGGCATCGCTCAGCGCCCTCGGTGTCGTGCTCCTCCTCTCGGTGTCGGCCCGGCTGTTCGACGCCCCGGGACTCACCGGATCATCGACGGTCAGCACCGCTCTCGGCTTTGCGGTTCCGGTGATCCTCGCCGGACTCGGCGGACTCGTGGCCGAGCGCGCCGGGGTGTTCAACATCGGCCTCGAAGGCATGATGATCATGGGCACATGGGGTGCCGGCTACCTCGGCTGGCACTTCGGGCCGTGGGGTGCGCTCCTTGGTGGGCTCATCGGAGGCTTCCTCGGTGGGGCGCTCCTCGCGCTTGCCACCGTGACCTTCGCCGTGGATCAGACCGTGGCCGGCGTCGCCATCAACATCTTGTCGGTGGGCCTCGTCCGCTACCTCTCCGGCATCTTCTTCGACGGGAAGGGCAACGAGGGCGACCTCGGAACCATCGCCGACTCTCCGTCGGTGCGGAACTTCGGCAGCAAGTTCTCCATCCCGTTCATCGGCGACTGGCTCCAGACCATCGAGGACAAGCGGTGGTTCCTCGTCTCCGACCTCGCCGGAACGGTTCGGGGCTTCACCATCGAGGTCGCCTGGTCGTCGGTCCTTCTGCTCCTGCTGATCCCGGCGATCTGGTATCTGGTGTGGCGCACTCCGTTCGGTCTGCGGCTTCGGAGCAGCGGCGAAAAGCCGGCCGCCGCCGAGTCCCTAGGGGTGAACGTCATGTTCACCCGGTGGATGGCGCTGCTCCTGTCCGGCAGCCTGGCCGGTCTCGGTGGTGCCTGGCTGGTCCTCGACAGCCTCAAGTACCAGCAGGGCATGACGGCAAACCGTGGCTTCCTCGGCCTGGCCGCGATGATCTTCGGCAACTGGATGCCCGGCCTGTTGTCGATCGGCGCGCTGCTGTTCAGCTTCAGCCAGTCCGTCGGATTCCAGATCGGCCTCGAGTCGCGCGCCGTCATCGGCGCGGTGGGGCTCTCGTTCCTGCTGGCAGCCGCATGGAACGTGGCGAAGAAGCACTACAAGCCGGCCCTGGGGCTGGGGGTCGTTGCCGCGTTCGTGTTGTGGTTCGCGTCGGCCAACGAGACCATCAACGACGCAATGATCAAAGCCCTGCCGTATCTGCTGACCCTGATCGTGCTCACCGTGGCATCGAAACGCCAGCGGCCTCCCGCGGCGAGCGGTCAGCCGTACATCAAGGGACAGGCGGGTTAAGTCAGTGTCCTCTCCCCCGCCGGTCGACTGGGATGCGCTGCAGGCCGCGGCGCTCGCCATGACCGAGAAGTCCTACGCCCCGTACTCGAAGTTCCCGGTCGGCGCCGCCGCCCTGGTCGACGACGGCCGCATCGTCACCGGCTGCAACGTCGAGAATGCCTCCTACGGTCTCGGGCTCTGCGCCGAGTGCGGACTGGTCTCCTCGCTCATGGCGAGCGGTGGTGGACGCCTCGTGGCGTTCGTCGCCGTGCACGCGGAGGGCTACGTCCTCGCCCCGTGCGGCCGCTGCCGTCAGCTCCTCCTCGAACACGGCGGAAAGCAACTCCTGGTCAAGGGAGTAGGCGGCATCAAAACCCTCGACGACATCCTCCCCGACTCCTTCGGCCCCGACGACCTGCACTGACGCGTTGGGAGAGAGGTTGCCCCTCTGTTCATTGGCGCTGCGCCGCTCGCTTCGCTCAACTGCTCGCAACACGAGTGGCCGCTGTGACTGGGAGAGAGGTTGCCCCCATATATGGGGGCAAAACACCTCCGTGCAGCGCTGGGAGGTGTTTTGCTGCACTTCGAGACGGCTCAGGCCTTTGGGTCGCAGCACTGACCCGCAGGCCCGCGGTCAGCGCGTCAGGGCCGCAAGAACGACATCGAGCGCCTCATCACGCCGGGCGCTCGCCACGGCATCGACATTGGCCGTCGCCGGGTCAGCCCACGGTCGGAGGTCCGGATGGGTCATACCGCGGGTGTGCGTCCCGGCGGTCTCGACGACGACGTGCAGACGATCAACAGTGAATAGGTGCGGGTGGGTGATGGCCATCACCGCGCAGGGATCATGCAAGGGAACGCGGTGACGGTACGCAGAGTCGCCCTCCAGGTGAAGTAAGCGCGCTGAATACCCGTGGTAGAAACGCATCAGCTCGGCAGAAAAGCGGGAGGTGTCGGTCCCGTGTGCCTCCAGTGCGTCGATGAAGCTCCCATCGGCCGCCACCTGATGGGTCAGGTCGAGCCCGCACATCGTCAGTGGCGCGCCGGCCCGGAACACGTCCTCGGCCGCTTCGGGGTCGAACCAGATGTTGAACTCGGCCGCACTCGTCATGTTCCCGTGCGTCAACGACCCACCCATGATCGAGATGCCGGCCACCCGCTGCGCGATGTCGGGGGCGCGACGCAGCGCAAGCGCGATGTTCGTGAGAGGCCCGATCGGGACGAGCCACAAACCCTCGGTCGCCCGCACCGTTTCGATGATGAACGACACGGCATCGGTCCCGTCGACACCGCGCGAGGGTGTGCGGGGCGCCGGGCCGTCGAGACCGGAGCGACCATGCGCCTCGGGATAGCGGCCCTCGCGACCGTTCACGGGCACGGCAGACCCGCTGTGCACCGGCACGTCGTGCAGGCCGAACAGGTCGATGGCAATGAGCGCGTTGCGGGTGGTGTTCGTCAGGGGCGAGTTGCCCGCCACCGTCGTGACCCCGACAATGTCGCAGTGCTGCGCGGCAACGGCGATCGCGAAGACGTCGTCGTGACCAGGATCGCAGTCGATCAAGACCCGATATCTGGACGACGCGGTCATGCGGCTCAGCTACCGGTGTGTTCGCGGTCTCTCGACCCGATCACCGCGTCGGCTTCGATCTCGACCTTCCAAGCCGGATTGAGGAGCGCGGCAACGACGACGGTGGAGTTCGCCGGACGGACGTCGCCGAAGAGCTCGCCGTGCACCTTCTCGACGGCGCGGACGGTGTCAGTGCTGGTCAGGTAGATGCGCGTGCGGACAACGTCGGCCAACGAGCCGCCCGCCTCCATCAGCGCCTTCTCGATGATCTCGAAGCAGCGCCGCACCTGTCGCTCCGGATCGGGGTCGACCGTGCCGTTCTCCCACTGCGGGGTGGTCCCGGAGACGTAGACGTGCTCGTGGACACGGATGGCCCGGCTGTATCCGACGATGAGCTCGTAGGGCAGACCCGACGAAATCCGCTGACGATCCGACATGGCAGGCGAGGTTACGCGACAAGTCGCAAGATCGGCCGGACCCGGGTCGGACGTCCCAGACCTCTCCCGGCGCGCCAAGTCGCGGCGCGGCGGCGCCACCCTCCCGGACGCAGGCAAGAATGGGACATGAGCCTTTCGCTGGAAGTCATCCGCCGAGCCCCGAAGGTCCTCCTCCACGATCATCTCGACGGCGGCTTGCGTCCGCAAACGATGATCGACCTGGCCAAGGAGTTCGGTTACGCCGGGCTTCCATCAACCGATCCTGACGATCTCGCGGCGAAGATCCGCGAAGGCGCTGATCGACTGTCGTTGCCGCTCTACCTCTCCACCTTCGACCACACGGTGGGCGTGATGCAGGACCGAGATGCGCTCACCCGCATCGCCGCGGAGGCGGCCGAGGACCTCGCCGCCGATGGCGTCGTCTACGCCGAGATCCGCTTTGCTCCGGAGCAGCATCTGAAGAAAGGCCTCAGCCTCGACACTGTCGTCGACGCCGTCGTCGAGGGGTTCGAGATCGGCCGGAAGTCAGCGGAGTCCGTCGGCAACACGATCACCATCGGCACCCTGCTGTCGGCGATGCGCCAGGAGGCGCACTCGTTCGAGATCGCCGAGCTGGCGATCCGCCATCGGGACAACAACGTGATCGGTTTCGACATCGCTGGACCGGAGGACGGCTTCCCGCCGTCTCGTCATCTCGGGGCCTTCAATCGCATCCACGAGGCGAACTTCCACACCACAATCCATGCCGGCGAAGCGTTCGGTCTGCCGTCGATCCACGAGGCGCTGCAGTACTGCGGCGCCGAGCGCCTGGGCCACGGAGTCCGCATCGTCGACGACATCACCATGCGGCCCGACGGCACGTACGCGCTCGGCCGTCTGGCCTCCTACGTCCGCGATCGTCGGGTGCCGCTCGAGATGTGCCCGACCTCGAACGTCCACACCGGTGCGGCGAGATCCATCGCCGAACACCCCATCCACCTGCTCAAGCGGCTCCGGTTCAGGGTGACCGTCAACACCGACAATCGCCTCATGAGTGGCTGCTCCATGTCGTCGGAGTTCGCCACCTTGTGCGACACCTTCGACTATGGACTCGATGATCTCCGCTGGTTCACGGTCAACGGCATGAAGAGCGCGTTCTGGGCCTTCGATGGCCGCCTGCATCTGATCGAGCAGGTCATCAAGCCGCGCTACGCCGCCCTCGCCGCCGAGTTGGCCGCCGCGTAGTTTCCCGTGGGCCAGCCGGCTCGCTCGGGCCGGCTGACGGTGACCTGCCGCGTGTTTGCTGGCCCAAGCACGTGAGCTGGCCCACGAGAATCGCGGAGGGCGGCGCTGCCCACTACCGTCGTTGACACCGTGGCCACGTCGACATCGAACTTTGGATCGGGCCGCCGGGAGACCCACGACGCCACGGGCTTCTACACCCGCTTCGCCGCACCGAGACTGTCCGACGACGCCACCGTGCTGGCGCCGTTCGAGATCGTCGAGCCGTTCGTCTGTGGCGACTCCCGCGCCATGACCGCGCTCCCGGACGGTTCGGTCGCCCTCGTGGTCACGTCACCGCCGTACTTCGCCGGCAAGCAGTACGAGGAAGAGTTGACTGCCGATCACGTGCCGTCCTCCTACGTCGAGTTCCTCGACATGCTTCGCGAGGTGTTCACCGAATGTGTCCGAGTGCTCGAGCCCGGTGGACGGATCGCGGTAAATGTCGCCAATCTCGGACGCAAGCCGTACCGCAGTCTGTCGGCCGACGTGATCCGTATCCTCCAGGACGACCTCGGACTGCTGCTGCGCGGCGAGGTGATCTGGCGCAAGGCGGTCGGCGCCACTGGTTCGTGCGCGTGGGGTTCGTATCGCAGCCCGGCGAACCCGGTGCTCCGTGACCTCACAGAACGCGTCATCATTGCGTCGAAGGGCCGCTTCGATCGGGCGCGCAACGCGGCCACACGGGCGAAGGAGCACCTTCCGCACGTGGCCAGCATCGCCACCGACGACTTCCTCTCGCTGACGCTCGACGTCTGGGACATCACACCCGAGTCAGCGAAGCGGGTGGGTCATCCGGCACCGTTCCCGGTAGAGCTCCCCGAGAAGCTCATTCGTCTGTATACGTATGAGAACGACCTCGTTCTCGATCCCTTCCTCGGCAGCGGCTCCGCCTTGATCGCGGCGTCTCGGCTCGGTCGGCGATTCATCGGTTACGACCTCGACCCGGCCTATGTCGAAGTTGCTCGCGCTCGCGTTGCCATAGAAGGTACGCGCACAGATGACGTGAGCGGTGAGGCTTCGCTCGGCACGGCGAAGATGGCCGAGTCCGTGCTCCGGAACGCGGGCTTCACCGTTGCCAGCGTGTCTCCAAGGATCCCAAAGACCGGGGTTTCCCTCGACTTCCGAGCCCTCGACGATCTCGGGCAGACGTGGTACTTCAAAACCGTCGGCGCGCATATGACACACCGCGGAGGGATGACCAACGCAAGCGCGGTCTTTGACACCCTTGGCCGCCTTCACGCCGTTCGCGATCACGTCAACGGTTGCCCCATTGTCCTCCTGACAACGTCTCTTCCCGAACGCAACGGTGAGCCGGCACGCGCGTTGCGAGCAGCCGGCCCTCGGGCGTATTTCGATGTTATCGATCTGCTCAACGCGAGCGACCGCGAACGGCTGACGAAGTACGCATCGGGCATGCGGACGGCTCTTCCCGGGTGGTGGCCGGTGCGCTCAGCGGCCGCCGGAGACTCGACCCGACGGGGCCGCAGACGCGTCAAGGAAGTCGGTGATCACCCGGACCGACTCTTCGAGGTGACCGGGCCCGTAACCGCCGATGCTGGCCCGCTGGAGTGACGGGAGAAGCCGGCACGCCTCGTCGACTGCGCCGGCGAGCGGGTCGGTCGGAAACACCGTGAGCATGGCCGGAACCGTGAGCAGCGGCAACCGCGACGTGGTCGGGTAGCGGAACGCAGCGTCATAGGCCGTGCGGAACGTTGGTCCGCTGCGGAGCAGCTCCATGGTGATGGCGTGCAATGCCGTTGGCGAGAGGGCGCCCAGCGGGCGCCACCCGGCCGGGTTCGTCCGGTACCACGGCCAGAAGAGGATCATGTCGTGACGCATGCCCCACGCCCGGAGCAGGTGGGCTCCGTAGTCGTCGAGGTCGAACGGCGGGAGGTAGTGGGCAACGATGTCGGCCTTCTCGGCCGGATCGAAGATCGTGATGCCGTCCAAGACCAGTCGCCGCACACGATGCGGATGGCGGATCGCCAACTCCATGCCGACGAGAGCGCCGGTGTGGTTGCCCCAGATGTCGACGGGCTCCTCCTCACCGAGCGCGTCGAGCACAGCGATCGCCTCGTCCGCGTAGTCGGCCAGTGTGCGCGCCGTGCCGCAGGTGTCGCCGAACTCCGGGGACAACGCATCGACGAGCGCGTGGTGGACCGCCGGAGCGTCGGAGTCCCCGTTGCCGAGCATGTCGGGAGAGACGACACGGCGAGTCGAGCCGAGCCGAGCCGCTACGTCCGCATACGGCCGCGCCGAACCCGGGGACGGATGCAGTGCGAGGAGCGTCGGACGCCGGTTGCGACGACCTTCTGTTCGGATGTGCACCTGCCCGAATCGTGTGTGTACGTAGGATCGGGCCGGGTCAGGGTCTTGGCTCGCCCGCCGTGGCCTGAATACGTGCGAGGCGAGTCCGTCGAACCAGGCGCCGCGCTCGGTGAGTGTGCCCGGCGATTCGAGGAGACGCAGGGCCGCAACGTGCAGCGCGGCGGCATCGGGAACAACGACGCGCAGACGTGCGGCGGATGTTCGTTCATGCCACGGGTCGAAGACCCAAGCAGAGCGCACGGTATCGATCGCTGCGGCAAGATGTGCACCGTCGGCGCGTGGCTCCAACCGTTCGGCAAGCGCGGCGAGCTCCTGGCGATCGCCCGCGGCGGGACCCATGGCGACGAGCACAGCGGCATCCACCGCGCCGCCGACCTGGTCGATCCAGTCGTCGAGCGAGCCCGCCCACTCGTCACTTCCACCGGTGCCGGGGTGATCGGCGACGAGGACCCGGCGGCTCGAACGAACGAGGGCCTCGATCTCCGTCTCGACAGCGACGTGGGACGCGAGTGGCGACATGACCACGAGGATGGTCACGGGAGCTGACGTCGAACCCGTGGCACGAACATGGGCGAGGAGCGGAATCGCGGCATCGGAGCGGACAGTCACGAAGGACTTCTCCCACTGAAGCCGCCCGAGCTCGGGCATCATTGCCCCCGGTTCGTCGGACGGATCACGCCGGGACACCCAACAGCAGAGCCATGGCCAGCCGGAGTTCGTCGACCGTGACGGCGGCCGCGCCTCCATGGGAGACAACCTCGAAGTAGACCTTGCACTTCGGCTCGGTCCCGCTCGGGCGCACCGTGATACGCCCGATCTCGCCGAGGGAGAAGACAACGACGTCGGCCGGCGGGTCGCTGGTGAGGTAGTCCCACTCCTCCACCACGGTGCATCCGGCGATCTCCGACGGGTGTGCGGCCCGGGCCCGAACCATGAGCGCCGCCATGTCGTCGGCCGCGGCGGGTCCGTCGAAGCGCAGCGACCACTGTGAGGTGTCGTAACGCCCGTAGGTCGACTCGATGTCGGCGAGAGCACCGAGCAGCGACGATCCGTCGGCCTTGCGTCGCGCGGCAAGGTCGGCCGCAACGAGGGCAGCGCTGAAGCCGTCTTTGTCGGCCACGAGATCGCCGACGCAGTAGCCGAGCGCCTCCTCATACGCAAGGACCAGTCGGTGGTCGGGGCGATCCATTGCCGCCCGGGCGAGCCACTTGAACCCGGTGAGCGTTTCGACGTAGGCCGCACCCCGACGCGCCGCCATGGCGCGAAGCAGGGACGACGAAACCAAGGTCGTGACGAGCAGGGTCGGGCGCGGGTCCTCGGACGGAACCCCCAGGAGGTGGTCGGCGAGAACCCAGCCGACCTCATCACCCCGCAGCATGCGCCATCCACCTTCGGCCGAGGGATCGAGCACGGCCAGGGCACACCGGTCGGCGTCCGGGTCGTTGGCGATGATGATGTCGGCGCCGACGCGCCGGGCCGTGGCGAACGCCAGGTCGAGCGCGCCGGGCTCCTCGGGGTTGGGAAACGACACCGTCGGGAAGTCCGGGTCGGGTGCGAACTGTTCGGCCACGGGCACGACCTGGGTGAACCCCGCTTCGCCGAGGATGCGAACGAGCAGAACGCCGCCCACACCGTGCATCGGGGTTATGACGATCTTCAGCGCCGCTCGCTCTGACGCCGAGGCGGTGTGCGGATCGAGCGCGTGCACCCCTTCCACGTACTGATCGACGAGCGTCGGGTCGACGAACTGGGCCAACGGGCTGTCCGGACCGGCAAGGGCGATCGGACCGGTCGCGACGACGTCGATCGCCGCGGCGATGCGCGCATCCATGGGCGGCACGATCTGGGCACCGTCACCCCAGTAGACCTTCATACCGTTGTCGGCCGGCGGGTTGTGGCTCGCCGTCACCTGGATGCCGGCGGCGACGTTGAGGTGCTTCGTGGCGAACGCCACCAACGGGGTAGGCGTCGGGTCGGGGAAACGCATCGACGCGACGCCCGCCGCAGCGAGGACCGCGGCCACGTCTTCCACGAACTCCTTCGACCCGTGACGGGCATCGCCGCCGACGACTACGCCCCTCGCCGCCGCGTCGGGCACCGTTGCCAGTAGGTCCGCCGCCACGCCAGCCGCTGTTTGCCGCACGACCAACCGGTTCATCCGCTGCGGCCCGGCGCCAATGGCAGCGCGAATCCCGGCCGTGCCGAACTGGAGACGTCCGGTGAAGCGGTTGGCGA
Organism: Acidimicrobiia bacterium; assembly: GCA_031418775.1. GTDB lineage: Bacteria > Actinomycetota > Acidimicrobiia > Acidimicrobiales > JANYDT01 > JANLQX01. The sequence goes on along the minus strand of JANOJN010000170.1, from coordinate 86,836 downwards.
GGTCTTCCAACGCCTTCGCGGCGCCGGTCGCCGCCGCGTCGAGAAGCGCCTGCGTCTCCGCTCGGGTGACCGGGTCGGGATCCAAGGCGAGCCAGCGCTGCGCCGCGAGACGGACTGCTGCAGGACCCGCGGAAGTCGAATCAGTCACCCCGGCATCCTTCCAAACTCCGCGCCGCTTCTGCACACGGGCCGCATCGCCCGCCAATGCGGTCTCCGTCGCCCGCAAAACCGGTTTGGGCGACGAATCCCGGGCAGTTTCCGCCTTGCCGGCGATGAACTCGGCGGCGGTGGATCGGGAACGGAGACCGGGGCCGCCGTGAGAACGTGGGGACATGGACCTGTCCCGCGCCGATGTCGCCCGCATGCTCGACCTCACCCTCCTTCGTCCCGAGGCCACGCCCGACGAGGTTGTGGCGCTCTGCGTGGAGGCGAACGAGCTAGGTGTCGGTGCCGTCTGCGTGAGCCCGTGCCATGTCGAACTTGCCGCCAACGCCGTCGACGGCGGCATCGTCGTGTGCACGGTCATCGGATTCCCCAGCGGTGCCGTCGACAGCCGCATCAAGGCCATGGAGGCGTCGCTCGCCGTCGCCGCTGGCGCGAGCGAGATCGACATGGTCGCGAACCTCGGACTCATCAAATCTGGCGACTGGGACGGACTCGAAGCCGACATCGCCGACGTCGCCGCCGCTGTCCCCAACGCCCTGCTCAAGGTCATCCTGGAGACGGGGGTCCTGACCGACGCCGAGATCGTCGAGGCGTGCCGTGTGGCGAGATCCGCTGGAGCCGACTTCGTGAAGACCTCGACGGGGTTTCATCCCTCCGGCGGCGCGACCGTGGCCGCCGTGCGCCTCATGGCCGACACCGTAGGCGAAGACACCGGCATCAAGGCCTCCGGCGGTATCCGTGACGCGGCAACAGCGAGAGCCATGATCGAAGCCGGCGCCACGCGGATCGGCACCTCGGGCGGCCGCGCCATCCTCGACGGCTGGTAGCCCAGCCCTGCGAACATCGCACTCCTAACGGTGTGCCGCCGTGCGCTGATCGCTCGCCAGGGGGGAGTGCCTAGTGGTGTGTCGCCCATTTCGCTGGGACGCCTTGCGGCCAGCTTCGCCGATGGCGGCGTCCTCGTCGTTCCGTTCGCAGGGTGCTGGCTAGCGGTGCCTCCTGTTGCCCTCGACGAACCTGACTCGCAATCCGCCCAACTCAACTGGGCGACACACCAGTCACCTAGCTGAACGTCCCTGAACCCCACCGAGGAGATGGTGCCTCCCGGCCTCGGCAGCGGATTTGTGATTCGGGACACTAGGTTCGGTCGCGTCGATGCAGCAACCTATGGGCACGAGGTGTCGATGACCGTGCAGGCGCCGAAGCCGACTCCGATGGTGCACGCTCCCTGGCCGTTCGACGCCGGCCCTCCCGTCGGGCTGGGCCTGTGCCTGTCGGGCGGTGGCTACCGGGCGATGCTGTTCCACCTGGGTGCCCTGATCCGTCTGAACCAGCTCGGTCGGCTCCGGTGGTTGCGCCGTGTCTCCAGCGTGTCCGGCGGCTCGATCACGGCCGCCGTACTCGGCCTGCGCTGGGCCGAGCTGCAGTGGGACGAGCATGATCGGGCGACGAACCTGGATGCGCTGGTGGTGTCTCGTGTGTTCGAGTTCGGCGGAGTGGGAATCGATGCGAAGTGCTTCTGGAAGGGGTTGCTGCCGGGCAAGTCCATCAGCGGGTGCCTGGCCGACGCGTACGATCGCCACCTCTTCGATGGTGCGACCTTGCAGGACCTGCCCGCCGACGACGCGGGGCCACGGTTCGTCATCGATTCCACGAACCTGCAGACGGGCAAGCAGTTCCGGTTCTCGAGGCCCTACATGGGCGACTACAGCATCGGCATCTGGAGTCAGCCCACCACTTCACTCGCAGTGGCTGTCGCCGCCTCCAGCTCGTTCCCGCCGTTCTTCTCGCCCCACCGCACGACGCCAACCGGAGCGTACGACCGCACTCACGTGCCGCAGCACCCGAACCCGGAACCGTTCCTGAAAGAGTTTGTGCTCTCCGACGGTGGCGTCTACGACAACCTCGGGCTGCAGACGGTGTGGTCGAACTGCGACACCGTGCTCGTGTCCGATGCCGGCGAGTCCTTCAAGCCGGAGGCAAAGCAACCGAACGATTGGTTGCGCCAGTTCGTGCGCGTCGCCGGCGTGATGAACTCGCAGGTGCGGGCATTGCGCAAGGTGCAGCTGATCGAGAGCTTCCTCGACGGGCAACGCGCGGGCGCCTACTGGAGCATTTCGTCCGACGTGGCCGACTACGGGCTGCCCGATCCGCTGCCGTTCGCGCACGTGCCCCCCGGCTATCCGGCGCACGTGGCAACGCGGTTGACGGGGCTGCCCGAACAGGTTCGGCGCGACCTCGTTCGCTGGGGCTACGTCATCTGCGACACGGCGCTGCGCCGCTGGGTGTGGCCCGACACACCCCGGCCCACGAACGATCAGCTTCCCTAGCCGGACTGCGCAACAACTGCTCAGGCCATCGTGTACCGCAGCTGCGGACGCAGCTCGGCAGCCCCCTGCAGCGCTTCCCGTGCTCGGTCGAGGTCGATGCCAGAGCTGTCGGCCGGGAACTTGTCGACCACTTCCTGCAGCAGCCCTCGAGCCGCATCGGGCTCGCCGCGCCGGAAAAGCAGTTCGATCATCGGCTGGATGGCCCTCAGCTCCAGACTCGGCGATGCCTGTTGTCTCGCCAGTTCGATCGCCTGCTTCGCGCGCTGCTCCGCCGCTGCCAGCTCAGCCGCCGTCGCCTCGGGATCAGTTGTCGCTTCGGCGAGGCCGAGGTGGACGAGCGCTGCCGAGCGATGGAGCTCGACCGTGTAGAAGTGCTGTCCGGTCGGCTCCGCCATCGACTCGCCGAATGCGACGTACCCGGTGGCCTCGACGTGCTCGCCCTTCTTCGCGTACATCTCTGCCACGACGGCCATGCAGCCCGGTGCGCCAATGGCTCCGGCTCCGGCGAGGATGCCGATGCCGGTCTTCACCATCTCGAATGCCTGTGGATGGCCACGCTCGGCCATCGCCCAACCGAGCGTGTAGCGCGACAGCCCTTCGAGGGGCCGGAAGCCGTGCCGCTCGGCGATCGCCTTCGCCCCGAGCGCCCACTGCTCGACGCGCTCGGGGTCGTTGAGCATGATGCCGAGCATGCTGAAGTAGGCCTGCGCATATGCCTGTTGGTACACGTCGGGCTCGGCCATTGCACGGGCGATGCAGCGTTCGGCCCACTCGACTGCGGTGTGCGGCCGGCCCAGCGCCCAATGACCTACAGCGCCGAAGGTCATCGCGACCACGGCGCTCTCAATGCCCATCGAGTAACGAACGTCCGCTGGGTCGTCGGGCCGGTAGAGGACAAGGACCCGTTCTGCGTGCGCCAGCACCTCTGTGTAGCGGCCAGTCCAGAACCGTATCTGGCAGAGCGCTCGATGTGCCAGCAGCTCGGCGCGCTCGTCGCCGTGTTCTATGGCGTGGTTCAACAAGACGGTGGCCACCTCGGCCGCCTTGTCGAAGCGACCGGCGCTGAGATGATGCTGCGCCAGGCCATGCTGGGCTTCGACGTAGCGGTCGCCGGTCTCGCCCGAACGCTCGCACAACTCGACGGTACGGATGTACGCGTTGCCCACCGGTGCGGGCATGAAGCCCAGCTCGAGACCCAGCACTGCGGCCAGCTCCAGCTGCAGGACCAGCTCGAGACGGTGTCGATCGGTGGTCTCGGGCAGGGCCTGGACGAGTGCGATGGAGTGCTGGTAACGGGCGGTGGCCTCCGTGATGGCAGCGCGCCGGCGGGCCGAACGTGCGGCTTCGAGGTACTGCTCGACGGCAGCGCGCGCCTCACCCGCCTGCTCGAGGTGGTGACCGACGACTTCGTGGCGACCTTCCGGCGCGTCGGCGAAGTCGCGCTGCAACACCTGGGCGATTCGGACGTGCTCGGCCTGACGGCGTCGGCGCAGCATGGACTCCTGCGCGGCGTCCTGTAGCAACGCATGCCGGAACAGGTAGATGGATCGGTCGCCGACACCGCGGCGGGCCACGAATCGGCCGTCGATCAGTTCGCCGAGCACGTCGTCGAGGTGCGGCACGTCGGGGAGCACCGCAGCGAGCAACTCGGCCGAGAACTGGCGGCCGAGCAGTGACGCGACCTGCACGACCTCCTTCGCCGTCCCGAGACGGTCGAGCCGTGCAGTCAGCAGGTCGACGAGCGTGTCGGGGATCTCGGCACCTGTGATCTTGCCGTCGGCGATGCCGTGCATCAGCTCTTCTGCGAACAGCGGAACACCGTCGCTGCGCAGTGCGATCTGCGCACGCTGCAATTCGGTGAGTTCCGTGCCGGCGGCGAGTTGCTCGATCAGCTGGCTCACCTCGATGAGCGTCAGTGGTTCGAGGTCGATGATGCGGACGCTGTCGGGCCAGGCTTGCTCCGAGGGGCGGGTGGTGCCGATCAGCAGCAGTGGATGGCCCTGAGCCCGACTGGTGACCAGATCGAGTAGCTCCATCGTCGACGGGTCGTACCAGTGAAGGTCTTCCGCCACCATCACGGTGGGGATGGTGTCCGCAATGGCGATCCACCACGTACAGATCGCGTCGAGAGTGCGGCGGCGCCGTTCGTCGGCGCTCATCGATGTATCGGCAGGCGTCGTCAGTTCGAGGAACACGCTCAACAACTCGATCGTTGCTGCGTCGGTGATGCCGACCGCGGCCAGCGAAGCGGTCAGGACCGGGAGTGCCTCGGGCCCGGGACTGATGTTCAGGATGGCGTAGATCGCGTCGACGACCGGATGAAACGCCGTGTGGCTCATCACGGCCGAACCATGAATGGCGAACCACGCATGTCGGGTGTCGTTCAGCTGCTGGCGCAGCGAGTAGGCGGCGCGGCTCTTCCCGATACCGGCCTCGCCGCGCAACACCACCGTTCGTCCGTCACCGGCCGCAGCAGCGTGCCAGTGCTGCGCGAGCTCGGCGAGCAGGGTGTCGCGGCCGACCAGTGGGCTGAGTGGATGGGTCCCGACGGTGAAGCGACCCTGCCCGGGACGGAGTCCCCGCACCTCGAACACCTCGACCGGGTGGTCGAGGCCCTTCAGCTCGCGCTGCCCCAGCGAGCGCAGATCGACCACGCCCTGCACGCGGCGAGCCGTCACGTCACTGACGGCGAGGCCGTTCACCGGCGCCGCCGACTCGATGCGTGCGGCCTGGTTCAGCGCCTGGCCGACCGCGAGGCGGCCATCGTTGAGGTCGGATCCGACAGCCCCGAGGACCACGGCGCCGGTGTGCACCCCGATTCGCATCTGCAGGTCGTGTCCGAAGTGCGGCAGGATCTCGTGGATGTGCCGGTTCAGTTCCGGAAGCTCTTCGAGGAGCGCCAGCCCGGCTGAGACGGCGCGCAGCGGGTCGTCCTCGTTGGCGATGGGGTAGCCGAAGTAGACGAGCCCGCCATCACCCATCGTGGTGGTGGGCGTGCCGCCGAAGTTGCGGACCACTTCGAGGCAGCGATGCTGGTACGCCTGCATCGCGATCTGCAGATCCTCCGGGTCGGCGGTCATGGACATCGCCGTCGAGCCCACCAGGTCATAGAACATGGCAGTCAACTGGCGGCGTTCGGCACCTGGGACGGGAGCAACCGGTGCGGTGGGTTCGCTCGTCACCCGCGCGCCGCAGGAGCGGCAGAACGCGTCGTTCGTGTCGACGGGCGCGTGGCAGGCGCTGCAGTTCAAGGCTGCCCCCCGTGCTGGGGGAAGTGCTGCTCGGTGAGATGGCGGGCGTAGCGCATGACCAGTTCCACCAGCTCGAAGCTGAGGACACCGTGGCACCAGTAGGTGTGGTTCTGGCCCTGGATCGCCTCGACCTGGTCGTACCAGCCGATGGTGCCGTGAAAGCCCGTCATGTCGTCGACGCTGACGCGAGGGAAGTACTGCGGCCAGTTCGCGTAGTGGACGAACTCGTGGAAGACGGATGGGCTGCCCGCCGGCAGCGACTGCTCCGACACCGTGCGGATCTGCGCCTCGCGTTCGGGGTCACCCAGCATCGGGGCGAGCGGTGCGTAGTAGAGGTTGAGCTCGCTGTCCTTCCACTGCTTGCCGAAGATGTAGGGGCTGCCGTTGGGTGGGGGAAACGCGCCGTTGTCACCGGGTGTGGCGCGCATGGTGTTGACAACCCACCACGGGAACTCGGTCACTCGTGCGGTGGTGACCGAGTAGCGGTTGAAACGGATGGTGTCGCCGCCGAACAGCTGCTGCTCGGTCTCCGTGGCGTCGAGGAACGACATCGCGGTGCTGGGCGGGCACGACACCACGAGATGGTCGAACACGCGCGGCGCCTGGTCGACCCCCATTTGAGCGGTGTGGACACTGACACCGTCGGCCGTGCGCACCACTCGTGTCGGCACGGTCTCGTACTCCACCGCGTACCGGGCGGCCACGGTGCTCCACGCGCTGCCGAACCCCTTGGCGAACCGCTTCGGCCAGCGTTGCGGGATCTTCATTCCCGTCATCAGCATGGAGAGGAACCGGCGAGCGTTGAGGTAGCGCAGCGCATGCGGCGCGGGGATTTCGTCCAAGGTGCCGAAGCCCATCGCCGTGATCGGGATCATGAACAGCTTCTGGAGTGGCGCCATGCGGTTGGCGCGCAGCCAGGGCCCGAACTCGGTCATCAACTCCTTGTGGGCGGCGACGCCGACGTAACCGGGCGCGGCGACCAGCTTGCGGTACTCCCACTGCGCCCCGAAGTAGCGCACCGAGGCGGCGAGGAATGCGAGCATGCCATGCCCGGCCTGGATGGTCTTCTGGACCGACTGCGTCGTGCCGGTGGCGGTGTCGAGCGAGGTCTGGTTCTGGAACGCCTTGTCGCTGACGAACGAGAGGCCGAACTCCTTCGCCAGCGCGCGGACTTCGCGGTAGTCCTTGGTGACGTAGTTCGCGCCGATGTCGAACCATTCGCCACGGAACTCGACGGAGTGGCACATGCCGCCTGCGCGATCGAGTTGTTCCAGCACCGTGACGTCGTATCCCGCCTTGGTGAGCAGCCTCGCCATGGCGAGGCCGGCGGGGCCGGCACCGACGACGCAGACGGTGGGTGTGCTCACAGGGTGCCTCTTTCCGCGGACACGAACGTGCCGTGCAAACCGAATGGGATGTGGTGTGGAACGCGGGCTCTGCCGAGTTCGGTGAACGTCGTGGCATCGAGCACCACTAGCCACGACGTCGGCTCGTCGCCGCTGACGTCGAGCACCACACTGAGCAACACGCCGTCGTCCTCGGCCGTGGCGCCTGGCCGCGGGATGAACGTCGGCTCGCTGGGGAACGAACCGGGTGGACCCCATCGCGTGTCGTTCGCGGTCGTTCGCTGCGTGTCGATCTTCACCAGTTGGTTGTAGAAGTGGCCTGGCGCGTCGTAGCTGAAGCCGTAGGCGTAGCGATACGAGCGCATGCTCTTGCCGTCGTTGATGCGCGGCATCTCGATCGGGGCATCGGAGAGCACCGTTCGCCCGACCGCGCCGCCGGCCAGCGGCACGCGGAACCGTTGGAGGGTGGAGTCCGGGAAGTGGCCACCGTCAGGGCCGAACACGTTGTGCAGCCGGCCTGCTTCGATCACCGAGGCGTCGGCATACGCGGCGATGTCGAACACGACCTCACCATTCTCCTCCCACGTGTTCGCGAAGTGGAAGGCGAACAGTGGCGGCAGTTCGAACTGGCGGACCACTCGGCCGCTGCTGCGTTCGATGACGTAGCCCTTCGTCGGTTCCTCGTCGTGCCACTTGAACGTCTGGATGAACGGCTTGCCGATGAGCGCGTTGAAGAACAGCTGCCACGTGCGGCACCGGAACGGAAAAGCGGTGAGCACCGCGTAGTGCTCGCTGAGCCCGAAGGCGTGCATCCACGACGGCCGACGGTCCTTCACCGTGGCGAACCGGGTGCGCCGGTGCGAGTCTCCCTGTACGTACCACAGGTGGTAGCGGCCGAAGAACGGCACGCCCATGGTGCTGAAGCTGTACACCCGCTTCGATGCCGGGTCGGCGAGCATGTGGCTGCACGTCCAGATGGTGAACATCCGATCCTTGAACTCGAACGGACCCTTGGTCGCCAGTGTGTCGATGTCGATCGACAGTTGGGTCGGTGTCTCGCCGACCGCTACCCACTCATTGTCGAAGCTGGCGACGGTGATCAAGTCGTTGTTCCCGAACTGGAGTGGGAAGTCGACCGTGGTCGCGATCTTCTGCCACAACGAACGCTTCGGGTCGGTGTCGAACTGGGCGTAGGTGTTTCGGCCGGTGGCATCGACCGACACGCGGTTCCGGCTCTGCAACCACCGGTTGCGGTAGTGCACCTTGCCGTCGCTGATGGCGAAGCGGTGCAGCATGGCGAGCCCGTCGAGCCAGTGGTTGAGCCGCCCGGACTCGGGCATGTTCCACTGGGCCGGGCCGTTGCGGACCAACGCGCCGCAGACCCACGTGGGGATCGTGCCCTGCACCTCGAGTTCGGTATCGGACTCCTCGAAGAGGTCGGCGAAGCCGGCGTGCAAGCCGGCGCGGGTGGTGTCGTCGGTCATGGCCGGCCGCCGAGGAAGTGAACGCGGACGAGCTCGTCGGAGTACTCGACGATCGGTTCGATCAACTCGAATGCCATCACGCCGCCGTTGTAGAACGTGCGGTTGGCGCCCTGCATGGCTTCCAGGTCGCGGTACCAGCCGTCAGCGATGTCCTGCACGGTGACGTGCGGAAAGTAGGGGAAGTTGTTCCACGTCTCGGGCTCGGCGGGCAGCTCGATGCCGACCGCCGATGCCAATGCGTCGATGCCCTGCTTGATCTGCGGATCGAACCTGCGGTCCGGGTCGGTTACCGGCGAGTAGAAGGTGACCAACGGGTTGTCCTCGAACTGCTGGGTGATGATCGTGGGTGCGCCGGTTGATCGCTCGGGAATCGGGACGGTGTTGACCAACCGAGTGTGGATCTTCTTGTGCTGTTCCATGCGCCACGTCGTGATGAAGAACGGGAAGAGCCTGATCTTCTGGAACAGGCGAGTCTCGTCGTCGGTGAGCGTGAGGAACGCAGAGGTGACCTCGGGCTGCAATGGGCAGCACAGGACGAGGTAGTCGTACTCGAGGTCCTCGTCGCGGTAGAGCACGTTGCCGTCCACCTCCACCGGGAAGCTGGCCCGCACGGTCACACTGTCGGGGGAGCGGTCGATCCGTTCGATGGTGACGCCCGTGCGTACGTCCAAGGGTTCGGCGACCCGCGACCAGAACCGTTGGAAGCCGTTCACGAACCGGCGTGGCCACCGGTGGAACGGCATCGAGCCATAGATCATCAGGTCGATCACCGTGCCCACCCGCATGTAGGTGAGGGCGTACGGGGCTCCGATCTCCCGCAAGGTGCCGTAGCCCATGAGCGTGATCGGAATCTCGAACAGCGTCTTCAGCGCACCCAGTCGATGGTGGTCGAGCCACTCGTCGAACGACACCAGAAGGTCGGGTCGTTCGTGCGTGCGGGCGAAGCCGCTTGCGGGGAGCTCCTTGCCGAGGCGCCAACGGATCCAGAGGTATCGAAGGCACGCCCATCCGAAACCGAACGCGGAGTTGCTGCCCTTGGCGGTCGTCAGGATCGACTGGAACGTCTGGTCCTTCGAGTTCCAGAAGCTCGCGTCGGCCTCGACGTACATCTCGGCGCGTACCTTCTTGGCCATCTTGCGGATCCGCGTGTACGACGCGGTCACGTAGTTGGCACCGAGGTCGAATGCCTTGCCCTCGAACTCGTAGGTCAGGCACAGGCCGCCCACGCGGGGGAGCTTCTCGAGGACGGTGACGTTGACGAACCCCTCCTGGTGCAGGCGATGAGCGGTTGCCAGCCCGGCCGGGCCAGCGCCCACGATGCAGATGCGCGCCGTCGCCGGCACCCTGTTGGTTCCCATCGACCCTGCCTCCAGATACTCACTTCGCAGCATGCTCATCAGCGAGCTGTGAGCTCATCGTTACACATCCGGGAAACCGCGCGACTGGCGCTTCGCCCATGGGAGATCATCAAGCTCCGTGTGGTTCGGAAGTCCTTCCCGGATTTTTTTCGGACTGCAATTCCGGGCGACGGCCGGTCATCTCCCGGCGCGAAGCTCGGCGGCCCCTTCCCGATGATCGTGGAAGCTCTGGACGCAGTTTGCCTCCATGATCCGCTCCACCCGTTCGAGCGAGCACGGCTGGCCACCTGGGAACACCGGGTCGGCAACGCGGACATGCACGAGCGGACGGTTCCGCCGACGAAGCGCAATACGCGGAAGCCAGCGGTCCTTCTTCCACACGTCGCCGGCGCCGGTGACGCCGACGGCGACGAACGGGCACTGCGACTGCTCCCAGATCTCGGCGACGCCCGGCAGCAGTGGCCCGAGGATGTGGCCGGGCTCCATGGCCTTGATCTCGCCCTCCGGCATGATTGCACACGAGTGTCCGCCGGCGATGGCAGCAATCGCCACTGCGCTCGCGCCGCTCTTTCGTCCCCCTTCGATGCAGCCGATCGAGCGCAACACGGTGCCGAACACCGGACGTTTGAAGAACACCCGGGCGACGATGAAGCGCGTCGGCCGATTGAGGCGGTAGCAGGCGATCAACGCCACGAACACGTCGGCCAAGCTCCGATGATTCGCCGCCATCAGCATCGGTTCGGGCGGAACGCTGTCACGGTGGTCCAGTTCGACGCTCATGAACGGTCGACTCAGCCGGTCGACGATCGCGCCGAACCGCATGAACTGACGTTGCCACTTTTCTTGACCGGCCACGGAAACGCGCACCCCTTCGCTAGGGCCCAAAACCCTAGAGCCAGATATCGCGGTTGCGAGAGCGGGCTCGCCTGGCGGGGATCAGGCGCGTTCGAGGACGCGGATCGGCAGGATGCGCGGACCGCGTACCTGGCCGGGTGCCCACGTCACCGCAGACGGATCCTCGAGGATGAAGTCGGGGAAACGCTCCATCCACACCTGCACCCCGACCGACAGCTCGAGGCGGGCGAGGTTCGATCCGAGGCACCGGTGGATGCCGAGCCCGAACGCAGCATGGCGGTTCTCGGCGCGGTCGATCACGAACTGATCGGCGTCGACGAAGGCCTCCGGGTCACGGTTCGCCGCCGGGAAGGGCAGCAGGCACCATTCGCCTTCCTTCAGCACTGTCCCGCTGATCTCCACATCTTCCTTGACGACGCGGGCCATGGTGACCGGCGCGTAGGCCCGGAGGAACTCCTCCACCGCAGTCGGCAGGAGTTGGGGCTCGTTGCGCAGCCGGGACCGGTCGGAGTCCGTCGAGGCCAGGTGGAACAGCGATGCCCCGATGGCCGACCACGTGGTGTCGATGCCGGCGATCATCAGCAACGCGATCGTGCCACGCACGTGTTCGAACGAGAGCTTGTTGCCGAAGATCTCGGCATTCTGCAGGAACGTGATGAGGTCGTCGCGCGGGTTCTCGAGGTGATCGTGCAGATGTCCGTCGAGGTAGTGGTCGAGCTTCTGGAAGGCGGCGTGTCGTTCCTCCGGCGGCGCGTCGACGTTGCCGAGCGTGTTGTGGATGAACGTCCGGAAGATGTCGCCGTCCTCCATGGGGAGCCCCAGCATGTGGGCGATCACCGCGGGCGGAATGTTCTGGGCGTAATCCGCGGCACCGTCGACGACGTCGCGTCCTTCCATGTCGTCGATCAGCTTGTGGCACAGCTCGACGACGCGGGGACGCAGGGCCTCGATCACCTTCGGGCCGAACGCGGGGAGTAGAATCTTGCGGGCGTGCTGGTGGAACGGCGGATCGCTGGTGATGGGCGGGGCACCACCGATCGGCGCAACGGCTTCGGGCACATTGGTCGACACGACGACAGCTCGTGACGTGAAATGGTCGGTGTCGTAGGCGATTGCGTGAATGTCCTCGGCCCGGGTCGGAAGATACACACCGTTGAAGCGGTCGCTGTGGGCGACGGGACAACGCTTGCGCAGGTCGTCCCAGATGGGGAACGGATTGTCGACCCATACCGGGTCGGTGTGGTCGAAGTCGGTCGCCCAATCGATGACCGGGGGAGCGGTCCGTACGCGGGTGTCGGTCATCTGGTTCTCGCTTGTTCTCGTCGGGTCAGGGCCAGGTCGGGACAGGTGAATCGGGCGGAATTACTCGACGACGGAGATCGCGTACTCCGGACAGTTGGCCACCAGGAGGTTGGCCTTGTCCTCGGACCCGGCGGGCACGATGCCGCCGTTGACGACCTGGGCCATCCCGAGATCATCGACATCGACGAGCTCGGGGGCAAGCGCGTAACAGCGGTTGTGTCCCTGACATTTCTCCGCGTCAATGACGATTCGCATGATGGACCTTTCGGGAGTCGGCAACAGAACCTGAGTAAATACTCGCATTTCGTCGCGTCAATTGCCACCTCATCTTCTGCAGCTGGTCTTCGCCGCCTTCCCAACGAGTCGATCCCTGGCGAACGAGATCACATCGAAGAGCGAGACGATGGCCGCACCGGTGTGGTCCTGGCCCGGGTAGACGACGCGGCGCGTGAGTGTCTTCGCGGCACACATCCGCGACAGCAACTTGGCCGAAGTCGCCACCGGAATCTGCTCATCGCGATCGCCGTGGACGAGGAGAACAGGAGCGTGGATGCGCACATTGCCGGGTTCGTTCGCCTGGAGTGCCGCAGCCCATGGCCCGGAACGGAACCCGTCGCGCTTGACGAGGGTGTCGAGCGGATCGGCGGAGAACGCCTTGAACACCTCGGTGTTGCAACCCGTGTCGACCACCGGAAGGAGCTGTTGGCCCTTTTCTGTCAGGACGTCGTTAAGGTTGAGCGACGCGTTCGCCGCGGCGAGTCCGGCCGCGACCATGAACAGGTACCCGCGGTACGGCGACGTCGAGATCGAGTCGGCGACGGTGGTCAGTTGCGACGGCGGTGCCCCTGCCACGACACCGAGCAACGTCAGATCGGGCGCCCAGGTCGGGGCCAACTGACCCGCGAACAGCGCGGCGTGGCCGCCCTGCGAGTGGCCCCAGATCAAGGTACGCGCGCTTAGCGACTCCGACGGCAGTTGGCGGGCGGCTCGGACGATGTCGAGCACGCCCCGGCCTTCGCTCTCCCCGACGATGTACGGATGGCGACCGGGTGTGCCCAGTCCCTCGTAGTCCGTCGCCACGACGGCCATGCCGAGGCCGACGAACGACAGACCGATGAACTGTTCGGCGGCGCCCGGCTTACGTGACGGGGCACAGCGATCGGCGAGTCCACCCGTTCCGTGTGCATACGAGAGCACCGGCCAACCGCCCCTCGGGGCCGGCCCTGGCGGCACATACGCGAAGCCGGTGACAGAGATCGGCACACCGGAGATGCTCCGCGATGCGTAGACGACGCGGTACGCCTTGGCGCCGAGTGGTCCGCCGCCGGCGATCGGCACCGACCCGAGCAGCGTGCCCGGGGCTACGTCGGGAGCGGGGTCAGGAATGCTCAACGACTGGGCCCGGGTCGCCGCACGGGCGACGGTCGGGGACGGCCCGGTCAGGGCAAGCGTCGTCAGCGTGGCAACCGCCGTCGCGAACGCAAGGCGGCGACGGGACGAGAAGCTGACCATGCTCCGAGGTTACGGCCGGGTCGACGTCATCCGGTCTTGTCGATGTTCACCGACCGGGCTCGCCCGGAGGTGGTTGTCGGGTTTGATCATTGATCTTTCAATCAGTTCTGAACGCGCGTTCACCAAGGAAGCCACGTTGTGCGCTGCTGTGGAAAAGAACCGCCAGAGGCGGCGTCTGCCGTCGCGAACGCCCGGAAATCGGCGCTCGCTCCGAACCGCACATCGGGACTTGTCCACCGAAACGACACTATGTCCACAGATATGTCCACAGACCACCTCGCCGAACGACGGTCACGAACGTGCGGCAGAACGCCTCCGAGCGCCGTTCGGAGGTGTTCTGCCCCCATATACGGGGGCAACCTCTCTCCCAGCGTGAAACCGGGCATGGATTTCGGGCGGGCGCCATTAGCGTTGGCGGCGTGCTCCGCCTGTCGACCCTCTTCCTCCGAACGCTCCGCGACGATCCGGCTGACGCCGAGGTTCCGAGTCACAAGCTCCTCGTGCGGGCCGGCTACATCCGCCGCTGGGCCCCCGGCATCTACTCCCTGCTGCCCCTCGGCCAATTGGTGCAGGACAACGTCGAGCGGGTCATCAAGGAGGAGATGGACGCCATCGGCGCTCAACAGGTCACGTTCCCAGCCCTGCTCCCCCGAGACCCGTACGAGACCACCGGCCGCTGGACGGAGTACGGCGACACACTGTTCCGCCTCAAGGACCGTCGGGGCAACGACTACCTCCTCGGGCCCACCCACGAGGAGCTGTTCACCCTCGCCGTGAAAGATCTGTACACGTCGTATCGCGATTTCCCGGTGATCCTTTACCAGATTCAGTCCAAATACCGAGATGAAGCGCGGCCGCGCTCGGGCATCCTGCGCGGTCGGGAGTTCCTCATGAAGGACTCCTACTCGTTCGACCTCACCGACGAAGGTCTGGCTGCGTCGTATCAGCTCCACCGCGACGCCTACCAGAAGACCTTCGCCCGCCTCGGCATCGACTACCGCATCGTCGCCGCGATGTCGGGAGCCATGGGCGGATCGGCCAGCGAGGAGTTCCTCGCCCCCAGCCCGACCGGAGAGGACACCTTCGTCAGCTGCACGTCGTGCGACTATGCCGCCAACGTCGAAGCCGTCGAGCGCTCGATCGGCGACCTCACCAAAGTCGACCCGGCCGTCCACCCGGCGATGACCGCGCTGCACACCCCCGACGCCCCGGGAATCACCGCGCTTGTCGCTCACCTCAACGACCACCACGACCTCGGCGTCGATGCCACCATGCTGCTGAAGAACATCCTGTTCAAGGTGGACGGCACGCCGATCATGGTGCTCGTTCCCGGCGACCGAGAAGTCGACGAAGCCAAGCTCGAAGCCGCAGTCGCCCCCGGGCGACTGGAACCGTTCACCGACGACGACTTCAACGCCCGGCCCGCTTTCGTCAAGGGATACGTCTCCGCCATCGGCATGGCCGACCACGGCGTCATGGTCTTCGCCGACCCCGCCGTTGCCGACAACACCTCCTGGGTCACCGGCGCGAACCGCTTCGAGCATCACGTGGTGAACGCCGTCGTCGGCCGCGACTTCAAGGTCGACCGCGTACTTTCCGTTGCCACGATCGTCGAGGGCGACCCCTGCCCAAGATGTTCCTCACCGCTCACCGCCGGACGCGCCATCGAGATCGGCCATATCTTTCAGCTCGGCCGCAAGTACGCCGAAGCGTTCGCGCTCGACGCCTCGGGCCCCGACGGTCAGCAGATCCGGATCACCATGGGCTCCTACGGCATCGGCGTCTCACGGGCGGTGGCCGTGGTCGCCGAACAGCGTCACGACGACCGAGGCCTGTGCTGGCCCAACTCGATCGCCCCGGCGCAGGTGCACATCGTGGCCGTCACCGGCAAGGACGGCGGGATCCAGCTCCCCGAGGCCGAACGGATCGCCTCCGCCCTGGTCGCACGTGGTGTTCGCGTTCTCCTCGACGATCGCATCGGCGTCAGCGCCGGCATCAAGTTCGGCGACGCCGATCTGCTTGGCATGCCGACCATCTGCATCGTGGGCAAGGGTCTCGCCAACGGCATGGTCGAGGTGAAGGATCGTCGCACCGGCGAGCGCCGCGAGGTGGCCGTCGATGCCATCGTCGACGACCTGGTCGAGGTCGCGGCACGCTGAGTGGCCAGCGGCGTCGGCGTCGGCGTCGGCGTCGGCGTCGGCGTCGGCGCCGTGCTACTTGATGATCGGCGGAGCGAGGGTCGTCGTCGTGGTCTGAAACACGACGATGATGGGCGGGATCGACGGCGGTAGGCAGAGGACCGCGGGGTTGCACGGCTTCAGGGTCGTCGTAGGCGCCGGAGGGATCGTCGGACAGGTCTTACCGGGTATGCACGGTCTCGTCGTGGTCGTGAGCTGTACGGGCGGCGGGAGCGTCGTGGTCACGATGATCGGAGGGGGCGTGATGATCGGTGGAGCGGTGACTTCGACGGTCGGCGGGGAGGTCGTCTCCACGACGGGTGGCGCGGTCGGCGCAGTGGTGGCCGCCTCGGTCAGCGGGGCCTTCTGCGGCGCAAGGGTGGTGGTCGTCCGGCGCCTGGGTTTGCGCGTCGTCAGGGCGACGGTGGTCACCCGCGCCCGGACGGTCGTCGGGACGACGGTGGTGGAGGTCGGTGCCACCGTTGTGGTTGTGGTTGTGGTTGTGGTTGTGGTTGTCGTGGTTGTCGCGGCCGGTGCCGTCGGCACGCCTGTAGTCGGGCGAGCGGTGGTCGGAGGAAACGTGGGCGGCGGAATCGTCGGTGCCGCAGTCGGCGGAGGCGGCGGCCGGCGGAACGATCCCGTCGGGCTTTCGCGGACCAACCCGACCGACAACAACAGGAGGGCGCTGACCAGTGCAGCGGTCGGGGCGGTACGGCGACGACGGATCGATCGGGGGAAGCCGTTTCGCTGCCAGCGGTAGGGCGTTGTCGACGCCCCCAATCCAGAGCCCATCGACGAGAGCACGGCGTCGCGCAGGCCGACGGGAGGGGCGAGCGGGGGAACAAGTCGGGTCGTGGCGCTCGCCGACATCGTCGCCGGGTTGACCAGGGCGTGACGGCGGCGGGTGCACTCATCGCAGCCCTCGATGTGGCGCGACACCCGCTTGCGCAGGAGCGGATCGAGCGCCGCTCCATCGTCGGCGACCGCGGCGAGCCCAGAACAGTGCTTGCGCCCGTGACGCAGGAGCACAACGGCGGTCAGCGACTTCTCGAAACGCTCAGCCGCCCGGGCCAGGGCCTTGTGGAGGTGTTCGTGAGGAACCCCGGCCGCCTCGGCGAGATCGTTGCCGCTCAGGTCCTGACGAAAGCGCAGATCGAGGAGGGCGAGATCGTCGGACTCGAGTCCCCCGCGCGCCGCCGTGGCCAGAGCGACGAGCTCGTCGGACTCCAGGAGTCCCCCGGCCGTACGGCCGCTCTGTTCGAGGGTGTCACCGAATCGCATGGGATCTTTGGGAAGGGTTCGGGACCGTTTGCGGGTGTAGGCGTAGCACTCGTGTCGGGCAACCGAGAAGAGCCACGCCCGTACCCGTTCCGGTTCACGGAGCTGGGACAGACGAGACGAGGCCCGGATGAACACCTCGTGGGTGACATCGGCAGCATCGTCGGGCGAACCGGTGAGGCGGGCGCAGAAGTCGAACAGCTGCGAGCCGAACCGGGCATAGAGCTCCCCGAATGCGTCCCGGTCCCCCTGCGCTGCACGTGTCGCCACATCGGCGTCACTGGCAGTGCGGAGGGACCGGGACATGAGCAGAGCCTACGAAAGTTCAACGAAAAGCGGTTGGGCTCGGGGTGGGCGGACCCTTCCGTCGGGCCCGACCCGACCACCCCGGAGCGGTCAGCGGACGGTCTTGTTGGCCGACACGACCCGGCGGGCGACCTTGCGGGCGACCTTCCTCTTGCTGACCTTCTTGGACTTCTTGGCCACGGCCTTCTTGGCCACGGCCTTCTTGGCCGCCGGCGGGGTGGTCGGCTGCTGAATCACGATCACGATGGGCTGCTGAGCCGACGTGGTCGGCGTTTGAGACGGGGTCGTCGTCGGAGCCGGGGTCGTCGTCGGAGCGGGCGGCACAACCGTGGGTGCGGGAGGAGGCGTTGTCGTTGGCGACGATGGGACGGGGAGCGTCGTCGGGACGGGCACGTTGACTGCCACATCGACGGTGCGGTTGGTCGGGCTACCGGCCCGGACGGCGCTCATGCCCAGCTGGAAGTTGGCGGCGTCGCCGGCAATCGTGCCGTTGACCAGGAACGTGACCGACGACCCCCCCGGCATGCTCAGCACTCGGGAAATGTTTCCCGAGCCGGCGGCCGATCCCCCGCACGAGGCGCCGGCGGCGGCAGAGCAGCTCCAGACGGCGCCGCTGAGGGCAGCCGGGATGCTGTGGATCAGGTTGACCGGGCCAGTGATGCCCGAGCCCATCGAGATGGTCATCGAGTAGGCGTAGTTGGCGCCCCGCTCGACCGGACCGGCCGGGGCGGAGAGTGTGACGGGCATGGAGAAGAGCGCCGGCGGGATCGTCACGAACGGCGGGATCGTGACGCCGGGGGGTAACGTGACGACCGGCGGGATCGGCGGGATCGGCGGGATCGTCGGGATCGTCGGGAAGACCGGGATCGTGGGGATCGTGAGCGGTGGAAAGACCGGGATGGCGGAGGCGGACAGGGAGCCGACGGTGAGACCGGCGGCGGTGAGGGCGAGGGTGGCGGCGGAGATGTTGCGGATGCGGCGGGCAGTGCGGTTCATGATGGCTCCTTGTGGTTGGCACGCACCGGAGTGGTGCGTTGTTGATGCCAGTGGTGAGTCACCACCAAGGAGATCCGGACACAAAGTCCGATGTGACGTACGTCACTGCTCGTTGGGAGAGAGGTTGCCCCCACATATGGGGGCAGGACACCTCCGAGAGGCGTTGGGAGGTGTTCAGCCGCACAACATGCGTCGACCAAGTCCGATGCCACTGCCCGAGGCCGACACCCCTCGCCGGGTCAGGCGCCCGTTAGCCGCCGCACGACATCGAGGTCCGGCTCCTCCACCGTCACCGGAATACCCCCGGAGCGCAACGACTCCGCCCCGGCGCAGCCGGCTGCGACCGCTTCCCGAGCACCGATCGGCGACGTCTGGGTCGCTCCGCCCCGACGGACGAACTCGATGAACTCGGCCATCAGCGCGTCGTCCGCCCCGCCATGCCCGCCCCGCCCCGGTCGGAAAGGGACTTCGATGTCACCTCGCGCAGAGTAACCACCACGGCGATTCCAGACTCGTACGACACCTTCGACATCCCCGAAGTTTTCGAGCCTCCCCTCGGTGCCGATGACGGTGTAGTTCCGCCAGTAGTCGGGCGTGAAGTGGCATTCCTGGTAGGAGGCCAGCACACCGTTCGACAACTCCATCTGCATCATCGACAGGTCCTCGACATCGATCTCCGGGTGTAGTCCGGTATTCGCTAGCGGCGGCCAGTGCTTGTCCTGGTCGAACCAGTCGTCTCGCTTCGTGCCGTCGTGCCGGTCGGCCACGCGTGCGTACACACCGAGCCGCCCAAATGCCTGCACCCGCCTCGACACACCGCCAGCCAGCCAATGGATCACGTCGATGTCGTGGGCCCCCTTTTGCAGCAACAACGACGTGACGTGTCGCCGCTGCGCATGCCAGTCCTTGAAGTAGAAGTCGCCGCCGTGTCCCACGAAATGGCGACACCACACCGCTTGCACCTCACCGATGACACCGTCGTCGATGAGCTGTTTCATCGTGTGAATAGCGCTGTAGTGGCGGAGGTTGTGGCCGACGTAGAGCCGGACCCCGGCGGCGGCGACATCGGCGGCTGCGGCAAGGACGCGGTCACATCCCGCCGTGGTGATGGCAAGCGGCTTCTCGGCGAAGGTCGACTTGCCCGCCCGCAAGGACGCGATGACCATTTCTTCATGGGCGAAGTCGGGGGTCGCGATGATGACGGCGTCGACGTCATCGGCGGCGAGGACATTGGCGAACGTCGTGGTCATCCACGCCACACCACCGAGTTGGTCAGCGCGGTAACGCAGCAGGTTCTCGTCAAGATCGCAGAGGCCGACGATCGTGCCGCCGCGGCCCGGCCGGTGCGCAACGTCGAGCAGGTTGCCTCGCAGCCCCAGCCCGACCATGGCGAGGCGCAGATCGCCGGACTCGGTCGAAACGGCGGTGGGCTTGCGGGCAGACTTGGCCATAGCCATGACTACCACGCCCGTTCCCATCGTCCTCCTGGCCGCCGGGCTCGGCTCGCGCTTCGGGGGCGTGAAGCCGCTCGCGCCGGTTGGTCCCGCCCACGAGGCGCTCCTCGTCCTCTCGCTCGATCAGGCCAGACGGGCCGGCTTCACCGAAGCTGTCATCGTCGTCGGACCGCTCACGCGTGACGCGATCATAGGTGCACTTAACAATCCACCGATACCCGTCTCGTTCGCTGATCAGATCGGCCGCGACGAAGGCGCCGGCAAGCCCTGGGGCACTGTCGATGCGCTGGCAAGCACTGGCCTCCACGGACCGTTGGTTGTCGCCAACGGTGACGACCTCTACGGCGTCGCGGCCCTGGCAGACGCGTTTGCTGCGACAACGCAAGGCGACATCGACGGTGCCGCGGTGATGTTTCCGGTGGGTCGAACCCTCTCTGGCATCGGCGGCGTTTCGCGTGCCGAACCGGTCGTCGACGAAGACGGACTACTCCGCGCGCTTACCGAACGCCGCGGGGTGGAACTCGTGGACGGCGTGATCGCCGATGGCACCGGCCACGTCATGGAAAGCGATGCTGCCGTCTCGATGAACCTCTGGGCGTTTCGGCCGGCCGCTGTTGAAGAATTGCGCGACCTCGGGCGCGGCTTCCGGGAGCAACACCGTGATGACGCCAAAGCGGAACTCGGCCTGCCCGACGCCATCGGTCAGCTCGTCGCATCCGGTCAACTCCGCATCAGCGTGACGGTGACGGATTCCACATGGCACGGCGTCACCTTCGCCGACGACGTGGAGAAGGTCCGAGCCGAACTGATCGCCGACGGGTGGTAGCGACGACGGACGACGGGTCCGCTGCGTCGGAGCGTCTCCGCGCCGTTCTGCGCGCGTATCAAGTCGACTCCCCTATCGCCGACGCGGTGCCTCTCGGTGGTGGACACATCCATCGCACGTGGTCGATCACGACCGCTGACGCCGGGGGTTACGTCGTCCAGGAACTCAACGCGCAGGTCTTCCGAGATCTCCCGGCCTGTGAGGAGAACCTCCGCCGGATCGACGACCTCTTCCACCTCCGCGATCCGCACCTCGAGATCACCATCCCCCGCCATCTCCGGACGAAGACCGACGGCCTGCACGTGCTTCTGCCGGACGGCTCGACCTGGCGGGCAACCCACCGAGTCGAGCGGTGCATCGCTCCGCACGACGTGTCCAACTCCGACGAGGCCGCGAATGCCGCGCGTACCTTCGGCGTCTTCGCGTCCGCGCTCCGATCCCTCCCCGGGGGCCCGCTGCACGAGACCATTCCCAGGTTCCACGACTTCGGATGGCGGGTCGATCAGCTGCGCGAGGCACGCCGTGCCGACCGCATGGAGCGGGCATCGGTCATCCGGCGGGAACTGGGGGACGCGTCGGCACTCGCTGACGAGCTTCTCGAATGGGCGAAGGCGATCGCTGCCAACGCGACGCATGCGGTGCACAACGACGCCAAGGTGACGAACCTGCTCTGTGACCGCACGACGGGTGCAGCACGAGCCGTAGTCGATCTCGACACGACGATGCCCGGCTCGGCACTGGTCGATCTGGGCGAGCTCATCCGGTCCGGGGCGTCCAACGAGGCCGAAGATGCTCACGACCTCGAACCGATGGAGGTGCGGCAGTGGGTGGTCGACGCGCTCATCGACGGCTTCCGCGATGCCTATGAGTTCAACCCGGCCGAGATGCCGCTGATCCGATACGCCGGTCCGGTGCTGGCGGTGGAGAACGGCATGAGGTTCCTCGCCGATCACCTCAACGGTGATACGTACTTCCGCGTCGACCGGGCCGGGCAGAACCTCGACCGGGCACGGACCCAGTTTCGTCTCGCCGTTGAGCTTCTCCGCACGAAAGCCGCGGTCTGAGCCGAAGAGGGACCGTCGAGCCGTGGTCTCGACGGTCCCGCTCGGCTGTCGTCAGGAGGCGGTGTTGCCGGCAGGCACGCTCGTGCGGGGCACCAAGGTGGCGCGCACGGCATCGCGGGCGGCCTTGTTGGCCTCCTCCGTTGCCTTGCGGGCAGCCTCGTTGGCTGCACGGGTGGCCTCCCGGGCATCCTCGTTCGACGTCCGCGTGGTCTCACGCGCGGCCTCCGTGGCGGACTTCGTGGTGTCGCGGGCGGCTTCGCATGCGGCCCGGGCTGCGGCTTTGGCCTCCTGTGTCGCAGCGGCTTCCCGCGCGGTCTCACAGCCGGTCCGCGTGGTGTCGCGCAACGCGTCGTTCGAGGTCTTGGTCGCGGTACGAGCACCCTCGTTCGAGGTGCGGGTGGCCTCGCGTCGGTCCTTGTTGGCTGCCTCGGTCGCCTCCCGGCGGGCCTTGTTCTCGGCCTGGACCTTCGCTATCGCGGCGCGGTTGGGGCCGGCCTTCTTTTCGGTGGCAAGAGCGGCGGACGAAAGCGTGGCAACGGCAGTGGCGGACACGATGACGGTTGCGGCGAATCGGGTGAGGACTTTCGTGGACATGTCGGGTACTCCTGGGGAAGGTTGAACGGTCGGCTTCGGATGCCGATGCCTTGGCTATCGGCAGCAAAGGTGAAGAGGTTGCGCGCTGAGTGTGGATCTCTCGCAAGAAATCTCACGCAAAGCGGTGGATCGGGTGCCTCGGACCCCGGAAGTCACGCTGCCGTGGGTCGGACGCCTCTCCGGCCCGATTCGATCGACTCACCTCGTTCGAGTGTGCGTGGCGTGGGCGTCGCGACACTCGATCGTCCGCGGTCACCGTCAATGATCACCCGCTTCGGTACTTCGGAGAGGGGAGCCGGTGTCCTCTCGCAAGGCGGGACGGTTTCCGGATGAGCGGCGCGCCGCCAGCAGCCCGATGGTCCCGGCAGCCACCGACGTCACCAGGACGGCGATCTTTGCGCTGTCCGCCTGCCGGCCGACGAAGGCCAGTTCCGCGACAAAGAGCGACACCGTGAAGCCGACACCGGCCACGAGCGCCGCGGCGGTGAGGTCGCGCCACGTGGTCCCTTCCGGCAGCGCCCCCGCCCCGAGGCGCACCACGAGATACGTCGCGAGCAGGATGCCGAGCGGCTTGCCGAGGAGGAGCCCCAACCCAACACCCCACACCACCCGCGAACCGGCCGCGTCCCCCAACGACCTCCCAGAGATCTCGATGCCAGCGTTGGCGATCGCGAAGATCGGTACGACCGCGAAGCTTGTCCACGGGTGGAGCCTGTGCTCCAGCCATTCGACAATCGATACCGACGACTTCGCCAGTCGGACGGTTTCAACGGCATGTCCGACATCGGACACATCCACCAACTCGTCCTGATCAATCAGCTCGAGCGGCGTGAACGGTTGCGTCGGAGCCAGCAGCCCCAGGACCACGCCGGCGAGCGTCGGATGAACGCCGGCCTCGTAGAGAGCCCACCACAGGACGGCACCCAGGCACAGGTAGATGCCGATCGCAGTGACACCGGCGCGCCGAACCGCGACCACACACGCAACGATGAGCGCGGCCACGAGGAGCAGCCCGCGGCGACCGCCGCTGCCGTAGAAGACGGCGATCACGACGATTGCCCCGATGTCGTCGACGATGGCCAGGGCCAACAGGAACAGCCTCGCGCCCGCGGGAAAGCGCGGACCGGCGAGAGCGAGAATGCCCACCGCGAGAGCGATGTCCGTAGCCATAGGGACCCCCCAGCCGCCTACCTGTGCCGTTCCCAGGTTCCAGGCCACGAAGGTCAGCGCTGGGACGACCATGCCCCCGAGGGCCGCAGCGACGGGCACGAGCGCTTTGCGGCGCTCACGGAGCTCGCCCTCGACCAGCTCGCGTTTGATCTCGAGCCCGACGACGAGAAAGAAGGCCGTCATCAAACCGTCGTTCACCCAGTGCCGGAGATCCAACGAAAACCCGAACCGGCCGAGCTGGACGCCGAAGTCTGTCGTCCACAGGGATCGATACGACCCCGACCAGGGCGAGTTCGCCCACACCAACGCCACCGCTGTGGCCAGGACGACCGCAACACCTCCGGCCGCCTCCGTGGCGAGGAAGTCACGCAGGGGCCGGATGATCGATCGTCGAGCGGAACGGCGGAGTGCCACCCGGCCAGTCACCGGCGACTTCGCTTCATGCTCCGATGATGACAGGTCCGACCTTGGGCAATCGCAGCTTGGGCGGACGCAGCTTGGGCGGACGGGTGCACGAACTGCGTTGCGGGCGATTCCTGGAGACGAACGGGATCGAACCGTCGACCTCCTGCTTGCGAAGTACACTTACTATTGTCCAAGACGTGCTCCGGCGTGTCGGCTCGTTCCTTCTCGAGTGGTCCTGTACGATGCATTTCGGCAGCTCGGTAGGGACTCAACCGTCCGGACAGCAGTCGTAGGTACGCATACGTATTTTCTGATGCCCGGTAGTTCGCGAATCGGGCGAAAGGCCGAATGGCTAAGTTTGCGGCTATGTCTCGCGGACTCTTTTGACTTCCTGTCCACGGTGCAGGGAGTGTTGCAGCCCACTGCTGGTCTCACCCGGTGAGCGTCGGAGAGATTACGCAGCCGGCCGGTGGAGCTCAACGGTTAGCGTCAGCCCGAGCGTGTCGGCGATGCGCTGAAGCGTCGTGACCGTCGCACCGACACCACCCGCCTCGAGTCGGGCGATCGCGGCCTGGCTCGTCCCCATCCGCCCCGCAAGTTCGCGCTGCGTGAGCGACGCCTCTTCTCGAAAGGTTCGGATTTGCTCGCCGATCGAGGCGGCGAGCGCTGCTGCGCGGTAGCCGCGCTCGTACTCCGCTCGTTCCTCATTCGTGAACGTGGCCAGTCGGGCATCACGGAGTTCGGTCCATTTGGTTCGGGTCATGTCAATCCTCGTCTGCAGTGTGGCCCTCGGCGATGCACCGTGCCTTGGCGGTGGGCACGGTTCACCTCGTGGCGTTCGTTGTTCCGTTGTTTCCGGAACACTGTGAGAAGCACGATGCGCCGCGGCTCAGTGAAGATAGGTGATGCGCCAGACACCGTGCCGAGGTCGAATCGAAGTTCGTACAGTCCGTCGCCCAGCGACCGGGAGTGTGGCATTCGGAGCATCGAGCCGGTGACCAGCAGTCGATCGATGTGGAAGGCCACATGTCCAAACTGTGGTCTGTCCAATTCGTTGAACCATGCGGCGACGTCTGGTTCCTGCTCGATGGTCCAGTCAATATCCAAAAAGATATCAAAACGATCATCGGGTGGGTCGCAACCCCCTCTGCAACGCAATCGCCCCAACGGGGGACTGTAAAGGTCTGGCCCGAAATTCGACCACTGGCGATTCTCCTCTGGCTGCAGACTCGACGGATGACGCGAGACGCCACGCCGGGAGCGTACGACACCCCTCCGGAGGCTCCGAACGGTGGCGCTGGTTCGGAGCGTTCTCTTGCCGAGTGCCGCGCCGCCCTCGACGAGATGAGCGCCGAAGCGGAGCGTCTGGGCCTTCACTACTGAGACGACGACAACGGCCGCCCGCAGGGGACTTGGTCGCTAACGATCTCACGGCGATTCGTGGAGACGAACGGGATCGAACCGTCGACCTCCTGCTTGCAAAGCAGGCGCTCTACCAATTGAGCTACGTCCCCGAAAAGGGCCTCCCCAGACTACACGGCCTCCGCAGCACGTCTCCTTGGCTCAACCGAGCCGACAGTGGCACCTTCGAACTTCGAGCACACCACGCCGAGCGCCGCCACCCCCCGCAGCATCGCGACCGCGTCATCGACCTGCGCGGCCAGCCCACCCACCCACGGCCCGACGAAGCGTCCGGCAAGGACCTCGTCGACGGCAACCGCGGCAACCGCGGCCGTGCCGATCGAAGCCCGCGCCGCGGACCCGAGCACAATCGAGTCGACGCGGCTGTCGCGTCGTCCCCGCACCTCCACACGCACCGCACCGTCGCCCGCCTCGGCATGGGGACGACGAAGCATGGGCAGGCGTGCCGTCGCCCGGTCGCGTCGCGTCGCGCCCACGCGCGACGTAATGCGTCGGGCCTCTGGAAACACCGGTTGGAGCAGCATCGGATCGACCAGGGCCGCCCGGTAACAGTCGACACCGCCGATAGGGCCGGGAAACCAGCAGAGCTCACGTCCCGATCCGCCAACGAAGCGTTCCCACCGGCCTTCACGCCAGTCGAGCGACTCGCTGCTGAGGGCGGCATGATGCTGCCGGGCGCAGGCCGGACCCGCGGTCCCGATCTTGGCGACGTGGATCTCATCGACCTCGTCGAACTCCGCCGCCCCGTGCCGAGCGAGAAGGCAGGTGAGGCCAGGCGCGTACCCCGCGCCGACAATGACGCGACGCTCGACCGATGCGGCCATCGGCCCGAGGGCGAACAGCCCACGGGCATCGACCACGGAGTCCCCGACCGACACCACGTCGGCACCGAGTCGCAATGCGCGCGTCGCTGGCTCGACGTGGCCGGCGGGAAGAGCGAGCAGGACGACATCGGGCGCGACTTCCTCCCATGACCGTCGACCGAGCGGTGTCACCCGGGAACTCGACGCAACAAGTCCATCGAGGTACAGCGACGTCGGGTCGTCAATCACCAGCGACGAGGCCCACGTCGAATCGCCCAGGTGACGGGCCGCTCGCGTTCCCACGACGCCGCAACCGACGACGAGAACCGTGCCGGTCACCGTCGTCAGCGCAGATCGGGGCCGGAAAGTTCGCGCCATCCGCCCTGTTGCGGGGGGATGCCGCCACTGCCACGGAGTCGCACGAACGCGGAAACCAAACCGGCAAGGCCGAGGGACAACAAGAGTCGACGCATGGCTTGCACGTGGGGCTAGCTGGAATCGAACCAGCGACCTTCACATTATCAGTGTGACGCTCTAACCAACTGAGCTATAGCCCCAAGACCAACACCCTCGCCAGCAGCCTGAGTGACACCTGCGTGTCGACCGACCTGCGGGAAAAAGCGGATGCCGATCTTACACACCCGACTCGTCACGCTGACCGTCGTTGTCGCGACCGGAACGGCGCTCAGACGGCGGAACCCTGCGGCGCCCCTGTTGGGCTCGGCGTGTCCCACATCGTCGCGTCCTCCCATCCGCTGACGCTTTCGTCGAACGGTGCCACGTCATTCGCGCTCGTCGGGGTCACTTCGGGTGCGGAAACCGTCCTCGGACGGGGCGCCTGTGGGCGCTCCTCGAGGACGGTGATCACCAGCCCTCCGAGAAACCCGGCGAGACCGTTGAAGAAGAACCCCAACAGCATCGTGGCCACGACGAACACGATGACCAGTCCGAGCCCGATCCCGGCGGCGCCCCGCAGCACCACGGCGAGGTCCACCTTGAACCCGTTCCCGAACCCCGACTCCTGCAAGAACTTCTCGATTCTACCGAGGAGCCCGAGGCGGTCCACGACGTTGAGAAGGATGGCCAACACCGCCATGGAAACCGCGTAACACAGCAGATGAAACCCAATGGCCAGACGGAACAGCGAACCGAGTTCGACCCGACGGACGACCCGACGGACACGAATCCCGCGGCGGACGCGTCGTCTCCTCCTGGCCACGAGAGCGAGCGTAGTGGTTCGTGCACTTGCTACTCGTGGAGAGGTCGATGTCAGCTTCACGGACACGGGGGACCTCGTTGCCAAGCGCACCCGCGTCGATTCGCCGAATCGCCGCACGTCGACGAGCACCGTTGCCACAGCCCGACGGCCGCAGTCACGCTCGCTTGCATGAACGTACGTACCCACTCGATGCGCTCCCGTCGAGATGCGCGGGGCCCGAACGACGAGCGGGGAGCCGTCACTGTCCTGCTCGGAGCGGCGATCCTCATCGTTGCCTACCTCGTGCTGCAGGAGACCAGGCTCAGCGTCGCCGCCGCTGACCGCGCACGCGCCCAGACGGCCGCCGACGCTGCGGCGCTCGGCGGGGTCGTCGAGGGCGAGGAGGTCGCGTCCGATCTCGCCCGGAGCAATGGAGCAACGCTGCTTTCGTTCGTCAGCGATGGGGATCGCGTCGACGTCAGGGTCAGCTTTCGCGACGCGGTTGCCACCGCACGGGCGGAGCGATCGGAAACGTCACCGTTCTCCTGAGCCATCCAGCAGCGACAACATGCGGCAGAACGCCTCCCAGCGACGTTCGGAGGTGTTCTGCCCCCACATATGGGGGCAACCTCTCTCCCACTGGCCGCGGCGACTCGTGTTGCGAGCAGTCGAGCGGCGCAGCACCGAACGACTGAGGGGCAACCTTCCTCCCAGTGCTAAACGAGCGATTCGCTGAGTTGACCGGAGCCGAGCTGCCAGCGGCGGGTGACACGAACTGCATCGAGTAGACGACGGTCGTGGCTCACCAGGAGAAGGGTGCCGGGATAGGCGTCGAGGGCCGTCTCGAGCTGCTCGATGGCCGCCAGATCGAGATGGTTCGTCGGCTCGTCGAGCACGAGCAGGTTGACACCGTCGTGCTGGAACCGGGCGAGGGTGGCCCGGGTCCGCTCCCCCGGCGAGAGAGCACGAGCCGGCCGCGCAACATCGTCACCGGCCAGACCGAACTTCGCCAGGAGCGTCCGGACGTCGGCGATGGTCGAATCCGGGTACCACCCAAGGAACGCATCGACGAGCGTGGAGTCGTCTTCCGTGGGCACCCGGCCCTGATCGAGCTCACCGATGACGACGCCTCGTCCGAGATGCACGGTGCCATCGTCGGGGGCAAGACGCCCGAGGAGCATCGAGAGGAGTGTCGTTTTGCCGGCTCCATTGGGTCCGGTCAGCGCAACCCGGTCGCCGTAGGCGAGGTCCACATCGATCGGGCCCAGCGCAAAGTCGCCCCTTCGGACAAACGCGCCTCGCATCGTGACGACCACCGAACCCGACCGCGGAGCCTCAGCGATGACGTAGCGCAGCTCCCAGACCTTGCGCGGCTCGGCCACCTCCTCCAGCCGTTCCGCCGCCTTCTCCAGCCGCGACGCCTTGCCGGCCTGCTTCTCGCCGGTCTCGGCCTTCGCCTTGCGGCCGATCTTGTCGGGATCGGCCCCCTTCTTCTTCAGCTCGGCCCGACTCTTGCGCACGCCCTTGTCGGCCCACTCCTTCGTCGTCCGGGCTCGATCCAGAAGGTCACGATGCCGGGAGGAGTAGTCGTCGT
Organism: Acidimicrobiia bacterium; assembly: GCA_031418775.1. GTDB lineage: Bacteria > Actinomycetota > Acidimicrobiia > Acidimicrobiales > JANYDT01 > JANLQX01. The sequence continues at coordinate 57,946 of JANOJN010000170.1, read as the reverse complement.
AGGCCTCCTGAGCATGGAGGCGCTGCACTTCGCGCTCGCGCAGGAACGCACCGAACCCGCCGCCGAACGCCATCGCCCGCCGCTCGATCGCATCGAGCTCGACGATGTCCGTCGTGACGTTCTCCAGGAAGACCCGGTCGTGGCTCACGACCACCACGGCGGCCGGACGCTTCACCGCGTCGGCGACGAACTGCTCGAGCAGCGCGAGGCCGTCGAGATCGAGATCGTTGGTCGGTTCATCGAGGCAGAAGACGTCGAAGCGGGCGAGGGCGAGGGCGGCGAGGCCGACCCTGGCCTTCTGCCCCCCGCTCAAGACTGCGACAAGGTCACCCGGACCCTTCGATGCATCGAGGCCGACGCCAGCGAGCGCGGCGGGGAGGCGGTCGTCGAAGTCGGCCCCGCCGAGCGCCAGCCAGTGATCGAGCGCGTCGCCGTAGTCCTCGCCCCGGGCTTCTCCCCTGCCCAATGCGTCGGCGGCCGCCTCCATCGTCGCTGCGGCCGCACCGACGCCCGTGCGACGAGCCAGCCACGCACCGATTGTCTCGTCGGGCGACGCGACATCGAGCTGCTGGGCCAGGTAGCCGACCGTGGTTGTCGACGGCGCGCGGGCCACCGTGCCGACGAGCGGCGCGTCGAGCCCGGCGAGGACGCGGAGCAACGTGGTCTTTCCGGCACCATTGGCGCCGACGAGTCCGATGACCTTCCCCGGGGCAACAACAAGGTCGATCCCCTCAGCCAGGACGACTGGCCCATAGCCGAGCGTGAGCCCGGATGCGATGACCGATGCCATGGGAATCAGGGTCCGAGTCGACCGGCACGCGGCAAGGCCCGTAGTTCGGGCCCCCACCACGACCGACGTGATCGGCCGGCCGGGCCTCCCACCTGCGTCACTCCGTGTCGGCCTGCAGCACCTTCGCGACAGCCGCGACCTGCTGGCCGGCGTCGAGCGCCATGACCCGCACGCCGGTTCCCTCGCGGCTCTGCGAGCTGATCTCACGAACCGTCTGACGGTTGGTGACCCCGCCGTCGGAGATCAGGATGATCTCGTCGTCGATCTCGACCACGAACGCCGCGGCAAGGTGGCCCTTCTTGACCGGGAGCTTGTAGGAGATGACGCCCTGTCCACCTCGACCCTGCACCGAGAAGCGCTCCACCTTCGTGCGCTTGCCGAAGCCCTGATTGGTGATCAGCAAGATGTCGGTGGCGTCGGAGACCGAGTCACAGCTCACGACGATGTCGTTCGGTTTCATCTTCATGCCGCGAACACCGGCCGCCGCCCGACCCATGGGACGGACGTCTTCCTCGGAGAAACGGATTCCCATGCCGAGCTTGGACACCATCAGGATGTGGTCGCTGCCGCTCGTTTGAATGACCCGGACAAGCTCATCGTCCTCGCGGAGATTCACCGCGATGATGCCGGCGCGTAGCGACGAGTCGTATTCGCTCATCAGCGTCTTCTTGACTTGACCGAGCTTCGTGCAGAAGAACAGGTAGCGATGATCTTCATACGTGCGCGTATCGATAATCGCCTGGATCTTTTCGTTCGGCGCAAGCGGAAGGAGGTTCACGATGGCGGTGCCGCGCGCGGAGCGGTCCTTCATCGGGATCTCGTGCGCCTTGAGCCGGTAGACCCGGCCGCGGGTGGAGAAGAAGAGCAGATAGGCGTGCGCGCTGGTCGAGATGATGTCGGTGACGTAGTCCTCGTCACGCACCTTCGCACCCTGGATGCCTCGCCCGCCGCGGCCCTGGGTCCGGAACGTGTCGGCCGGCATGGCCTTGATGTAGCCGACCTTGGAGAACGTGATGACGATCTCGAGGTCCTCGATCAGGTCTTCGAGGCTGAGGTCACCCGGATCGAACGTGATGATCGACTTGCGCGGCGTGGCGAACTGCTCACGAACGGCGCCCATCTCGGACTTGATGACCGTACGCAGCACCGCGTCGTCGCCGAGGATGGCCTCGAGACCGGAGATCCGCTCGCGGAGCTCGAGCATCTCCGTCTCGAGCTCGGAACGACCCAACCGGGTGAGCCGACCGAGCTGCATGTCGAGGATGTAGTTCGCCTGGATCTCCGAGAAGTCGAACGGTGTGGCCATGAGAGCCTGGCGAGCGCCGGATCGGTCTTCGGCGGTGCGGATCGCCTGAATGATCAGATCGATCATGTCGAGGGCCTTCAGCAGGCCTTCGACGATGTGGGCGCGGTCGCGTGCCTTCTTCAGTCGATGCTCGGAGCGGCGGGTGATGACGTCGACCTGATGGGCGACGTAGTGCGTGAGCACCTGCAGCAGGTTGAGCGAACGGGGCACACCGTCGACGAGTGCAACGGTGTTCATGCTGAAGGTGGACTGCAACGCGGTGTACTTGAACAAGTTGTTGAGCACGACGTTGGAGTTTGCGTCGCGCTTGAGCTCGATGACCAGGCGGGTCTTGCCCTTGGCTGATTCGTCCGTGGCGTTGGAGATGCCGACGAGTTCTCCAGAGTCGACCAGTTCACCAACGCGCTTCAAGATGCCGTCGGGACTGGCCTGATACGGGAGCTCCGTGACGACGATCTGCTCACGACCGCCCTTGAGCTCCTCGATCTCGGCGACGGCCCGCATCCGGATCGCACCCTTGCCGGTCCGATAGGCGTCCATGATCCCTGAGCGCCCGAGGATCAGCGCACCGGTCGGGAAGTCGGGGCCCTTCACGAAGCCCATCAACTGCTCGACAGTTGCATCGGGGTGATCGATCAGGAACGTGGTGGCGTCGATCACCTCGCCGAGGTTGTGCGGCGGGATGTTCGTGGCCATGCCGACGGCGATGCCGGTGGAACCGTTGACGAGAAGGTTGGGGAACCGCGCCGGAAGAACCGAAGGCTCCTCCCGATCACCGGAGAAGTTGGTCGTGAAGTCGACCGTGCCCTCGTCGATATCGGCCAGCATCTGCATGGCCAACGGGGCAAGTCGAGCTTCGGTGTAGCGATACGCCGCCGCGGAGGCATCGGGGGAACCGAAGTTGCCGTGTCCGTCGATGAGCGGATGGCGAAGCGAGAACGACTGCGCCATACGGACGAGGGCGTCGTAGGCCGCGGTGTCGCCGTGCGGGTGATAGTTGCCGATGACGTCGCCGACGACCTTGGCGCACTTCACGTGGGCCCGGTCGGGACGGAACCCCGAGTCGAACATCGACCACAGGATGCGGCGGTGCACCGGCTTGAGGCCATCGCGCACGTCGGGCAGCGCCCGCGACACGATCACCGACATCGCATAGTCGAGGAAGGATCGCTCCATCTCCTCTTGGATCTCGACGGGTTCGATGTTGTCGAAGTCGAGCGGCGGTTCGATGTTGGTCATGCCAGGGAATCCTCAGTTGAACGAACGGGGGTACAAATACTCGTGGCGGTGCAACGTCGGGACAGGCCCCTCACCGCAGCACGAACGAACGAAGTCACAGCTGGATCAGATGTCGAGGAAGCGGACGTCGCCGGCGTTCTGCACGATGAACTGCTTCCGGGCTTCGACGTCTTCTCCCATGAGGACGCTCATCACCTCGTCGGCGATAGCGGCCTGTTCGACGGTGACCCGCAGCAGGGTGCGTTTGGTGGTGTCCATCGTGGTGTCGCCGAGCTCGTCGGCATCCATCTCGCCGAGGCCTTTCAGGCGGTTGAACTCGAACTTCTTGTTCGGGCTCGCGGCGACGAAGGCATTCTTCGCCACGTCGTCCTTGAGATACTGCTTCTCCTTGCCGACGACCACCGAATAGAGCGGAGGCTGGGCGATGTAGCAGTAGCCGGCCTCGACCATTGGCTTCATCTGCCGGTAGAAGAACGTGAGCAGGAGCGTCCGGATGTGGGCCCCGTCGACGTCGGCGTCGCAGAGCGCGATGACCTTGTGATACCGGCACTTCGATGCATCGAACTCCTCGCCGACGCCACCGCCGATCGCCGTGATCAGCGCCTGGACCTCGGTGTTCTTCATCATCTTGTCGGCCCGGGCCCGCTCGACGTTCAAGATCTTGCCGCGGATCGGCAGGATCGCCTGGGTCTTCGGATCACGGGCATCGGCCGCCGACCCGAGAGCCGAATCGCCCTCCACGATGAACAGCTCGGACTCGGCTGGGTTCTTCGACGAGCAGTCCTTGAGTTTCCCGGGGAGTCCGCCGCCGAAGGTGGCCGACTTGCGAGCGACGTCACGGGCCTTGCGAGCGGCGACGCGCGCAACCTGCGCCTGTTGGGCCTTCTTGATGACGCGGTTGGCCTCTGCCGGGTTCTCCTCGAACCATTCGGCGAGGCGGTCGTTGGTGGCCTTCTGCACGAGCGTCTTCATGCTCGTGTTGCCCAGCTTGCCCTTGGTCTGTCCCTCGAACTGGGGGTCGCGCAGCTTCACGCTGATGATGGCGGTGAGACCTTCGCGGATGTCCTCTCCGGCGAGGTTCTCGTCCTTCTCCTTGATCCCGCCCTTCTCCCGGCCGTATTTGTTGACCACGGCGGTGAGGGCCGATTTGAAGCCCTCCATGTGCGTTCCGCCTTCGATGGTGGCGATTCCGTTGGCGAAGCCGTGGAGGCCCTCGTAGTACCCGGTGTTCCACTGCATGGCGACTTCGGCCTCGCCGACACCATCCTCGTCGACGACCTTGAACGCCGGCACTTTGGAGAACAGCGGTTCCTTCGACGCGTTCAGGTGCTTCACGAAGTCCTTCAGCCCGTCGGTGTAGCGGTAGACCTGCTGTTCGGGCCGGCCACCACCTTCGCCAACGTGGTCCGGCCGCTCGTCGGTGAATCGGATCTCGAGGCCGGCATTGAGAAACGCCATCATCCGGAACCGTTCGAGGAGCGTTTCTGCCCGGAAGTCGGTGGTCTCGAAGATGGTCGGGTCGGGCCAGAACGTGACTGCGGTGCCTGTGCGACCGCGCGGGGCCCTGCCGACCTCGGTGAGCTTGCTCTTGAGCTGACCGCCGTTGTGGAACTCGACCTCGTAACGATTTCCGCCCTTGTCGATCACCGCTTGGAGCCTCGCCGACAGGGCATTGACGACCGAGACGCCAACACCGTGGAGTCCGCCCGAGACCTTGTAGCCCTCGCCGCCGAACTTGCCGCCGGCGTTGAGCACCGACAGCACGATCTCGGCGGCGGATCGGCCTTCCATCTTCGGATCGGGATGGGCATCGACGGGAATGCCCCGCCCATTGTCTTCGACCCGACAGCCACCGTCGGCGGTGAGCGTGATGTCGATTCGGGTGGCGTAGCCCGCCATGGCCTCGTCGACGGAGTTGTCGACGACCTCCCACACGAGGTGGTGGAGGCCGGTGATTCCGGTCGACCCGATGTACATACCCGGGCGTTTGCGGACGTGTTCGAGGCCCTCGAGGATCGTGATGTCCTTGGCCCCGTAGTCAGACGAACCCTTGGTGTTTTCTGCAGTCATCAACGTCCTCGAACTCGGTTGTGGCGGGCGGTTCCTGCACAGCGGGTGACCGGTCAGGGGAGGCGGTCCGCGGTGGCGGACGGATCAGTCACGAACGCCGGAACAACGCCGGAAATACTGGGAATTTCAGCCTTGTGATACTACCAGAGGGGGTGGGACAGAAACGGCAGAATCCCGCCTCTTCCAGGGGATTTCCGGCGGAGATCGCGTGCCCACACCAAGCACGGAAGACGGGGATCGCGAGTTGTCGCGCGAGCCCGGCTAGGAACCGGTTCCGCGGGTACGCGCTGACGGCCTGACACCGCGCACGGACACCGCCAATTCGACCACCACAACAGTGCCAAGGCGGTCGTTGATCCGGGCCATCAGGTCGGTCCCGAGGTAACCGACCTGTGCCGCCCAGGCCGACTCGTCGGCCCGGAGCCGTAGCACGCCATCTCGCATCGACGTCGGCTTCACATGGGTGGCGAGAGGCTCACCCACGAGTTCGGTCCACTGGGAAAAAATCTGGTGCAGGGTGCCCGGCGCGGCGAGCCCGAGGCGGTTCGCGACGTCGCCCAGTGACGAGCCGACCGAACGGATGCCGGCCGGCAGAGGGCTGAGAGGATCGCCGCCCTTCTTTCGGGGAAACCGGTCGGCCATCTCAGCCATCCGCTCGGTTGATGAGAAGATCAGCGCGCTTGCTATCCACAGTTTCCACAGGGTTTTCCACAAGCACCGAACCTTCGCGTTCGCTGCGCCGGACCTGCACGATCCGCTCGACCGGGGCCGCCCCAGGAAGGGCCCCCGCCGTGGCCAATACGGCCTGACCAGCGGGAAGATGCCGAATGAGGGCATCGCTGCGCACCGGGTCAAGCTCGGAGAAGACGTCGTCGAGCAGCAGGAGCGGGGTCGACTCGAGCACATCGGCGGCCAGACGATGCCCAGCGAGGCGCATGGAGAGCGACAGTGTCCGCTGTTCGCCCTGAGAGGCGTGGGTCCTCGACGGACGGCCCTCGATCGCGGCTTCCACGTCGTCGCGATGGGGCCCGACCAGCGACAGCCCCCGGCGGACATCGTCGTCACGACCGGCCGCTAACGCCTCCGCCAGCCCGCCTGACCAGGACGGACGAACCCGCAGACGGACCTGCGCCGGTCGGTCGGCGATGTCGGCATAGGCCCGCGCCAGCATCGGAGCAAGACGCTCGACCAGGTCCGCCCGGACGACCCCCACCTGCTCGCCCAGGGCAGCGAGCTTGGCGTCCCAGACGTCCAGCGTCAAGGCAGCGGAGGCGTCCAGTCGACCGGCGCTCTGCTTCAGCAGCGCATTTCGCTGCCGCAGGACACGGTCGTAGTCGCCGAGCAGCGCCTCGTTCCGGGGGTGGAGACGCCCGGCGAGTTCGTCGAGGTAGTTCCGTCGCTCGGCAGGACCTCCTTTGACCAGGATCAGGTCATCAGGACTGAACACGCTCACCGAGAACGTCCTGGTCAGATCGCGGGTCCGGGAAAGGGGCTGCTTGTTGACGAGCGTCCGATTACGTCGACCGGGCGCGATCTCGGTCTCGATCTCCAGCCGTCGGGTCCCCGCTTCGCCGAACCCCCGTATCACGGCGGTATCGGTCACCTGGTCGACGACACGGGCCAGGGCCTCCGTCGGTGCGCCACGGAACGACGACAGACTGGCCAGGAAGCCCATGGCCTCGAGAAGGTTCGTCTTTCCGGACCCATTCGCGCCGACGAGGACCGTGAGACCCGGCGCGAGCTCGAGGTCGGCCTCGATGTAGCTCCGAAAACCCCGTACTTCGATTCGGTCGAGACGCATCCGCCACGCCGCCCGTGACCGCGGCCCTCTCTGGGCTCGCTCAGGAGACCCGGACGGGCATCAGCAGGTAGAGGTACTCGCTGTTACCGACAGGACGGATCACCGCGGGCTTCTGGTGATCGGTCGTCTGGAGGGTGATCATCTCGGTTTCCGCGGACTCCACCCCGCGCATCAAGAACTCGGGGTTGAACGCGACCGTGAGGTCGGCACCGGCATAGGTCGCTTCGACGTCCTCGTTCGCCTGCCCGATGTCCTGGGTGATAGCCACGAGCTCCATGCCCTCGCCGGAGAGCTTGAGCCGAACCGGGGTGGCATCCCTGGCCAACAGACGAACCCGGCGAAGGGCGTCGAGAAGGGCGGCGCGAGAGACCGTGAGGGTGTTCGGCAACTGCGCCGGAATGAGGTTGCGATACGGCGGGTACTGACCCTCGATGAGGCGAGTGGTGATCCTCACCCCACCAACGGCGAAGGTGGCTTCACGGTCGCCCAGGTGCAATGTGACCTCGGAACCCGAGCCGAGGGCGCGGGCCACTTCGGCGAGGGCACGACTCGGGACGAGCACGCTTTGGCCCTCCTGGAGCACCGTGGTGCCCGGAAGATCACGAACGGCGAGTCGGTACGAGTCGGTAGCCACCAGACGGAGGCCACCGGATTCTGCGGTGAGCAGAACGCCCGTGAGGATTGGCCGGGAATCGTCGGTGCTGGCCGACGGGACAACTTGGCGGATTGCATCGGCCAGGGCCGACGACGCGATCGTGACTCCGCCGGGCTGCGCTCCGCCCAGACGGGGGAACTCCGCGACAGGCAGTGTTCGAACCGAGAACACCGACCGTCCGCCGCGGATCTCGGCGCTTTCGCCATCGACGGTGACGGTGACGGCGCCGGGTTCGAGCGCTCGCAGGATGTCCGCCACAAGCTTGGCCGGGAGCACCGCGGTGCCGTCGCGTTCGCCCTGGGCCGTGGCGGACGATTCGATCGTGAGGTCCAGGTCACTTCCGGCCAGGGTCAGGTTTGCACCGTCGACGCCGACCCGGACGCCGGACAGCACAGGAAGCGCCGCCCTGGTGGCAACCGCTCGAGCAGCAGCCGAGAACGCCTCGACCAGCACATCGCGCTCACAACGGAACTTCACAGCGGCCTCGCTTCAACGGGTTCAGATTTGGGTAGGGGTTCGTGAAAGGACATGTTCGGCGAATGTCGTCGGTGACGTGCGGCTGCCATGTTTGCCGACATGGTGGCTGTGCGTTGCACGCCCATACAAAGAGAAAAGAAAGAGAGAAGAATGTTGTAGGACTTGTAGGTCCTGTGGATTGTGGACAACTGATGAACGTGCTGGTGGTGGGCTTGGCGGCGCGCGTCGATCATCCACAGATTCCCCCGACACCGTGCGGCGCCCGATGACACCTGTGGAAGAGATTCGCGAAATCCCCAGATGGCTGGGGTTATGCACCGGGTTGTCCACGGCCCGATCAGGGCTGTTCGACCTCGCTCAGCCACGATGTTGTGCGCCCGACTTGATGACCCGGATCAGTTCGTTCACCTGATCGAAGATCGCCCGGCGTTCCTTCATCTGCTCGGTGATCTTCTCCACGGCGTGGATGACGGTGGTGTGATCACGGCCGCCGAATTCACGCCCGATCATCGGGTAGCTGAAGTCCGTGAGCTCACGAAAGACGTACATGCCCACTTGGCGCGCCGTCACCAGTGGGCGACGCCGCGACTGGCCGATCAGGTCGGCGATGGCGAAGCCGAACATCTCGGCCGTGGCGTCGAGGATGGCCTTGGCGGTCACGGGACGGGGTTCGTTCCCGGTGAGGAGGTCGGAGAGCACCTGCTCAGCCAAGGCCAGGGTAAGGGGTTCCCGATTGAGCCCGGCATAGGCGCACACCCGGTTGAGGGCACCCTCGAGCTCGCGGATGTTGTCGGTGATGTGGGTGGCGATGAACGTGAGCACGTCGATCGGCACCGTCATGCGTTCGCGTTCGGCCTTCTTGCGCACGATGGCGAGACGCGTCTCCAGGTCGGGCGGCGTCACGTCGGTGGTGAGCCCCCATTCGAACCGGCTACGCAACCGGTCTTCCAGCGTGGCCAGCGATTTCGGGGGTCGATCGCTCGAGAGCACGATCTGGCGCCCGGATTGGTGCAGGAAGTTGAAGGTGTGGAAGAACTCCTCCTGGGTGCCTTCCTTGCCTTCCATGAACTGGATGTCGTCGACGAGGAGCACGTCGCAGTCGTCGCGGTACCGGCGCTTGAACGAGTTCGTGGTGTTGGTGCGGATGGCATCGACGAACTCGGTCACAAAGGTTTCCGACGACACGTAGCGCACTCGGCTCTGTGGATACATCTCCCGGACGTAATGGCCGATGGCCTGGAGGAGATGGGTCTTGCCGAGGCCTGAATCGCCGTAGATGAACAGCGGGTTGTAGGACCGCGCTGGCTTTTCCGCCACGGCCATGGCGGCGTTGCAGGCGAACCGGTTGTTGGTGCCCTGGACGAAGTCGGCGAAGGTGTAGCGCGGGTTGAGCATGGTGCCGTGATCACGCCCGCCTTCAGCCCCCGGCGCGGCAGCGACCTTCGTGCCTTCGGGTGGCGGAGGTTCGACGACCGCCCGGTCGTTGGCCCGGAAGATGTCGTCGGCAGTGTAGGAAGTCGGTTGAGTCTGCTCCGACCTCGCCATCACCTCGATCGACACGATGGTGGAGGTCTCGGTGACGGCGTTGACAGCCTCACGAAGGGCCTCGAGATACCGCTGCTCGATCCGATCCTTCACGAAGGCGTGACCGACCGCAAGGACCATCCGGTGATCATCAAAGACGAGGACCCGCGCATCGCTGAAATAGGCACCCCATGCGGCATCGCCGAGCGCCCGGCGGAGCCGGTCACTCACTACCTCCCAGGGATATGCAGCCTCATCAGCCATGGTTTCCTACGTTGTCCTCGGTTACTCCACAACGTTATCCACAGGTGTGGAAACTAGGTGTACGTATGACCCTGATGCAGGAGCAAACCGGCCAAACGGGGAAGCTCTGCGCCGGGGAAAGGGCATGAGACGCTAGCAGCAGCGAAAGTCCGGCGCGCCCGCCCCGGCCGAGCTGCAGCGGGCGCGAATGGCCCGTCGAGGGACCGGTTTTTCCCGGACGGGGTCGGTGTGTCCGGGAGGGGGTTCCGTAGCCCCTATCCTGGAAAGGTTCAATTGCCGCCTCCGGTGCGGCGACCGGAAGGTTCTCGTCGTGAAGCGCACATTCCAACCAAACAACCGTCGCCGTTCCAAGAAGCACGGATTCCGTGCTCGTATGGCCACCGCCGGCGGCCGGGCGATCCTCAAGGCCCGTCGGGCCAAGGGTCGCTCCAAGCTGTCGGCCTGATCCGACACCCGTTCTTCGGAGGAGCCGGACCTTGTCTGGCGCTCACACCGACCCCGCCCCAGCCCCGTCAGCGCCACTGCGCCGGCTGGGCCGCGTGCATGGCCCGGGCCGCTTCCGCTCCCTCGCGCGGTCGCGTGTTCGCGCCCGCTCTGGCCCGCTCAACGTGACCTGGTCCCCGCGGTCGGCCGGTTCCGACGACGCTGGCGTCTGCGTTGCCTATGCCATTCCGACGTCCGCCGGTAACGCCGTGCAGCGCAATACCGTTCGGCGTCGACTTCGAGATGCCTTTGCCGCGCACGCCGCAGCGATCCCGTCGGGTGACGTACTCGTTCGCGTTGTGGCACCTGCCGAAGCGTGCACCTGGTCCGAACTCACGTCGGCAGTCGCCGACGTCACCCGTCGGATCGCTCGTCAGAGCATCGCCGCTGGTGGCACGCCATGATCCCGCGCGCGCCGAAGCCGGTGTCCTGGCCGACCCGTGCCCTCCTGCTGGCTGTTCGCGGCTATCGGAAGCTCTTCGCCGGACGGCCGTCGCCGTGCCGTTACCTGCCCACGTGCTCGGCCTACGCCGTCGATGCGCTGGAGATCCACGGTGCGTGGCGCGGCTCCTGGATGACGATTCGCCGGATAGGCCGTTGCCGACCGGGCGGCGGTTCGGGGTTTGATCCGGTACTGGAATCGGCGGCGTCATGTTCTGACCACCGGTCTGACCACCGGTGTGACCAGCCGAGACGGCGGTCGACGGATCGTTCTCCGCGTCGCCCGACGCGCTCAGCCAGCCAGTTTGCCGGCACCACCAACCATCCGAGGAGGGCGTCGTGATCGACGCACTGGGATCCGTCCTTGCCTTTTTTTACCAGATAACCAATTCGTACGGGATGGCGATCATCCTTCTCACGGTGGTGGTCAGGCTGCTGCTGTTTCCCCTCACTCTGAAGCAGACCCGGTCGATGCAGGGCATGGCCCGCTTGCAGCCCGAGGTGAAGAAACTGCAGGCCGAGTACGGTTCGGACAAGCAGAAGCTCAACGCCGAGATGATGGATCTGTACCGGCGAGAGAAGATCAACCCAGCGGCGGGATGCCTGCCCCTGCTGCTCCAGTTTCCCGTGTTCTTCGGTCTCTACCAGGTCATTCGTGGTCTGACCAACACCGGCAGTCTCTCGTGGTTGCAGGTGCAGGTGCCGACGCCGCGCCATCTGGCCAAGAACACCGAGATGTATCGGGCCATCATCGAAGGTGGCGGCAAACTGAAGTCCTTCGGCCTTAATCTGGCGGAATCGGCATCGAGCGTCTCTGGTGGTTTCGGCACCCGCCTTCCGTACCTTCTGATGGTGCTCGGCATCGCCGCGACCGGGTTCGCACAGCAGATTCGCGCCAACAAACTGAACCCCGCGACAACCGCACAAGCCGCACAGATGCAGCAGATCATGAAGATCCTGCCGGTCGGCTTTGCCCTCTTCTGCTTTCAGGCCCAAACGGGCCTCGTCGTCTACTGGCTGGCGTCGAACATCTGGACGCTCGTCCAGCAGGAAGTACTGAACAAGACCAATCCGAAGCCACTGCCGGAGGGCGGCGCACCGGCACCCTTTGTCAAACCCAAACGTGGTGGGCCGGCCGGCCCGCGTTCCGCGGCCGGCAAGCTCGCTGCGGCGGTCGAAGCGAAGAGCATCGAAGCGAAGAGCATCGAAGCCAAGGGCGGACCCTCGGTCGGAACCGCAAAGAACACCTCGCCGAATACGCGTCCGTCGACGAAGCCGTCGCCGACGTCACCGGTGCTGCCGACCAAGTCGGCAAAAGCCAACTCGAAAGGCGCCTCCAAGGCGCCGACTAGCAAGAAGAAGGGTCGTTGATCATGGAGTGGGTCGAAGTCACAGGGAAGACCGTCGAGGAGGCAACCGCCATGGCGCTGGAACAGCTCGGCGTTGCCGAGGATGACGCTGACGTCGAGGTGCTGGAAGAGGCGAAGGCCGGGCTGTTTGGTCGAGTTCGCGGTGAGGCCCGGGTTCGCGCCCGGGTTCGCCCCGCCTCAGCAAGACCCAGGAACGAAGAGCGGACAGCGCGTCCGCGAAGCCGTGCCGCCCGCCCGGCCGCGGCGGAACCAGCCGATCGCGAACCTCGCGAACCTCGTGCACCTCGGACACGCGCCCCCCGACCGGCTCCGAGTGAGTCGAGTAAGGAGGAACTCGATGCCGTGAGTGCCGCCGGCATCACGTTCCTCGAAGGTCTCCTTGACGCCTTCGGTGTCGAGGCAGAGGTGACGACGGGCGTGCAGGGCCCGTACCTCGAGTTCCGCATCGCCGGGGACCCCTCCGGGCTCGGGGTGCTCATCGGACCGAAGGCGCAGACGCTGCAGGCCGCACAGGAGTTGCTCCGAACCGTGATCTTCCACCAGGTCGGTGAGACGAACGTGCGCGTGCTCCTCGATGTGGCGAGCTATCGAGAACGTCGTCGTGTCGCGCTCGAGACATTCACCCACAAGGTCGCCGCTGAAGTGCAGTCCTCCGGGGAGCGACGAGTGCTCGAGCCGATGAGTGCGATGGATCGCAAGGTCGTCCACGACACGGCCGGGACGATCGACGGCGTGGACAGCCACTCCGAAGGTGAGGATCCCTTCCGGCGGGTCGTGCTCGCCCCGGCGTGAGCACTCCTGCCGATTTGCCTGAACAAGAGCGCCTGTCCGGCGCGTCACCAGGCGTTCTCGATGCCCTCGCCCAGGCGAGGGCATTCGGCTATCTGGGCCCGGGTCCGCTCCAGACCCATCTCGACCACAGCCACGGATTCGGCGACGCGGTTGAGTCGGCGGCGTCACTCGTCGGTGGGCCGACCGACGGCGCGTTGCACGGACGCCGACGCGTCGTTGACCTCGGAACGGGTGGCGGGATCCCAGGGCTCGTTCTTGCTGATCGATGGCCGGATTCACAATGGCTGTTTGTCGACAGTCACCGGCGCCGCATGGGCACCTTGCTCGATGTGCTGGTCCAGTTGGGTTGGGCGGACAGGTGCGAAGTGGTGTTGGATCGCGCCGAACTGGTCGCTCGACGCCCTGATCTCCGTGGTGTGTGTGACCTCGTCGTCGCCCGCGGGTTCGCAGCCCCGGCCGTCACGGCGGAGTGTGCGGCCGGTTTCCTCCGACCGGGCGGTCTGCTCGTTGTTTCGGAACCGCCGGAAGGGCCCGATCGCTGGTCGGATCGAGGTCTGGCCGAACTCGGCATGGCCCGGGTCATCGTTGCGCCACACACGTTCCGCTTCTTCGTGGCTGTGCAAGAGCGCACCTGTCCTCCGAAGTACCCGCGTGCGGTCGGCGTTCCGGGGAAGTCTCCGCTGTTCTGATGAGACTCCGGGCGTAGCCGAGTTGTCGGTCGGTGTTTCACGTGGAACGGTCCGCTCTCGGCACCACGTCGAACCTTCGGCGCACGAAGCGGAGTGACGTCAATACTGCTTCGCGTTCGACTCGCAGCAGCGGCCCGACGCCGGACAACCTGCACACCCCGAGGGTCCTTGACCTCGTGCTGCGGAACGGCGACGATGGAGACGACGGCGTTTCACGTGAAACCCGCACTATCGGCCACACCGACCGACCGACTCCCCGAGGTCATCGCATGCCCGCCTCCCCGGCACCTGCTTCTCCCCATTCGTTCGCCCGCCCGTTCCCCCGGGTAGCGGCGCTTGCAAATCAGAAGGGTGGTGTGGGCAAGACCACCACGGCGGTGAATCTCGCGGCATCCCTGGCCGAACTCGAGTATCGAGTTCTGGTCGTCGACCTTGACCCGCAAGGTAACGCCACCACTGCACTGGGCATCAATGCTCGGACGCTGGCCTCATCGGTGTACGACGTCCTCCTTCGCGACACGCCGATGGAGGACGCGGTTGAGGCGACGGCGACGAAGAATCTTTTTGTTGTCCCCACCACGATCGACTTGGCCGGCGCCGAGATCGAACTCGTTCCCGCCTTCAGCCGGGAGCTTCGTCTCAAGCGGGCAATCGATCGAGTCGTCGAGGACTTCGACTTCGTCTTCATTGATTGTCCACCGAGTCTGGGATTGCTGACGGTGAATGCGTTAGCTGCGGCGACCGAGGTCATCGTTCCCATCCAATGCGAGTACTTCGCGCTAGAGGGGCTCGGCCAGTTGCTGCGCAACGTCAATCTCGTCCAGGCCAATCTCAACCCGACGTTGGACATCAGCGCCATCATCCTCACGATGTACGACGCCCGGACCAAGCTGGCGGATCAGGTCATCAAGGAGGTCAAGGCGCACTTCGGCGAACGGGTGTGCCGCCACATCGTGCCCCGGAGCGTGCGCCTCTCGGAGGCTCCGTCGTTCGGTCAACCAATCACCACCTTCGATCCAGGGTCGCGTGGGGCGATCGCGTATCGAGGACTAGCAAAGGAGATCAGCGGTGGCGCGACAAAGCGGACTCGGTAGAGGTCTCGGGGCGCTCATCCCCCCCTCCGGTACGAGCACGACCGGAGGAGAAGGCGAGGACGTCGCCGGCTCGGCGCTGTTTCGCGAACTGCCCATCACGGCGATCCGGCCCAATGCGTTCCAGCCCCGTCAGGCGTTCGCTGACGACGAGCTGGATTCGCTGACGGCCTCGATCAGACAACTTGGCGTTCTCCAGCCGATTCTTGTTCGGCCGGCGAGCGATGGACAGTACGAACTCATCGCCGGAGAGCGGCGGTGGCGAGCTTCGCAGCGCGCTGGGCTGACCGTGATTCCCGCGGTGATCAGGGCGACCGAAGACACGCAGGCGCTCGAGCAGGCACTGGTGGAGAACCTGCACCGCGTGGATCTCAATGCGATCGAGGAAGCGGCGGCGTATCAGCAGCTCATCGACGACTTCTCCCTCACCCATGATGACGTCGCCCGACGGGTGGGTCGTAGCCGTGCGGCGGTGACCAACACGCTGCGCCTACTGAATCTGACACCATCGATCCAGCGGCTCATCATGGACGCACAGATCTCTGCCGGGCACGCCCGGGCCCTGTTGGGGACCTCGGACAAAGCCTTTCAGGAGATGCAGGCTCGACGAGTCGTTGCCGAAGGACTGAGCGTACGCGCGGTCGAAGAGGCGGTGCGCCTTCGCGAAGGCAGTCGCTCGAGCGGTACCGGGAAGCGACCCGCCGGAGCGTCGATGGCGAAGGAGGCTCGTGCCAAGCCCGCCAGCCTGCTCGAACTGGAGTCGGTCCTGGCTGATCTGCTGGCCACCCGTGTCGGGATCGAGTTGTCAGAGGGCCGCAAGGGCCGGATGACGATCGAGTTTGCCGACCTCGCCGACCTCGAGCGGATCTCTCGTTTGATTGCGACTCCAGCGACGCCGGCCAGCGAGTAACGCGGTCACCGCCAGCAACGGCCCGGGCATTTGCCGTGATGCCCGAGACGCCGAGAGTTGGTTGTGGTGTTCGCTCGGCCGGTGCGAACGGGAGCTTAGAGGTGGGGATCGAGCTCGTTCATCAGCTGCATCTTGCCCTTCGCGCCGACCGTGCGATGGGTGAGCTCGCCGTCTTTGAAGAGCAGCAGCGTAGGGATGCTCATGACGCCGTAACGCTGTGCCGCTTCAGGATTCTCGTCGATGTTCAGCTTGGCGATGGTCACTCGACCCTCTTGCTCCTTGGAAATTTCTTCCAGGACTGGGGCGATCATCTTGCACGGACCGCACCATTCCGCCCAGAAGTCCACGAGGACAGGCGTGGAAGACGAGCCGATGGTCTCGTCAAAGGTGCTATCGGAAAGGGTGACGATGCCAGCGGCCATGGTCGGGTTCTCGCTTTGGTTGAAGGGTGCTTGAGCCGCTCGACGATCCTGCCGGTTGCCGGCGAAGCTTCGGTGACTACATCCGTGGCAACGCCCGCGCCGTGCAATTGATTCCACGAACAGCCGACCCGGGCCGTTCGACCGGGCTAATGCGCTCGGCCGGGCCCGCAAAGGCTCCAGAATCGATCAGAGGGCGTGCAGGCTCTCCAAGTAGCGCTCGGTGTCGATCGCCGCGGCACAGCCCGATCCAGCGGCGGTGATCGCCTGACGGTAGGTGTGGTCCTGGACGTCTCCACACGCAGACACGCCTTCGATGTTCGTCCGCGAGGATTTCCCCTCGGTAAGCAGGTAGCCGGCGTCATCCATCGTCAGCTGTCCCTTGAACAGGTCCGTGTTCGGGACGTGACCGATGGCGACGAACAGTCCGGTCACGGGAAGGGTCCGCTGCTCGCCGGTCTTGGTGTCGACGAGCACGGCGGCTTCGAGCTTGGCGTCGCCCAGGAGGTCGACGACCTGGCTGTTCCACGCGAACTCGATCTTCGGGTTGGCCATGGCCCGTTCGGCCATGATCTTGGATGCCCGGAGTGAGTCACGCCGGTGGACGACGGTGACCTTCGAGGCGAACTTGGTGAGGAACATGGCCTCCTCCATGGCGGAATCGCCGCCGCCGACGACCGCGATCTCCTGGCCCCGGAAGAAGAACCCGTCGCAGGTCGCGCAGGTCGACAGACCGTGGCCGAGCAGCCGGGTCTCGGCTTCGACGCCCAGCATGAGGGCTCGTGCCCCTGTCGACACGATGACACTGTTCGCCTCATAGACGTCTTCACCGACGTGGACGACGAATGGTCGGACGTCGAAGCTGACCGAGGTGACCTTCGCCGTCAGGAACTCGGCCCCGAAGCGGGCGGCCTGCGCCCGCATGGTCATCATCAGATCGGGACCCTGAATGCCGTGCTCGAATCCGGGGAAGTTCTCGACCTCGGTGGTGAGCATGAGCTGTCCGCCGGGCTGGTCGCCGGTCGAGCTGATCTCGCCTTCGATCACGAGCGGCTTGAGGCTGGCGCGGGCGGTGTAGATCGCCGCGGTCAGGCCGGCTGGGCCCGAACCGATGATGATGACGTCACGGACGGCGGACGGGGACATGGAAACTCCTGGAGGCAGTGGGTAGCGGACCGCTTCGGCGGCTGTCCGCCGGCGTGGCGGGTGCGGTGGAAGGTGTGGTCAGGCGCGCACGCGGCGCTTACGCCACAGCAACATTCCGACGAGGACGAAGATTCCGCCGAGGATCGTGTGGGCGAGCCACGCCCGCCCGCCAACGAGGTTCGTCAGGCCGCGGACGGCGCCGATGGTGAACAACAGCAGCATGGCAATGGCCAGGCCGGTCATGAAGACGCCATAGACGACCGCCCGAGCAACCGTGCGCAGTGGCTGGGTCGTCTTCGAGCTGATCGTTTGGACGAATCCCTCCAGCTGATCGACCAGCTGGGCCGCCCAATCGCCGTTCGGTTGTTGCTGTTCGCTCACACCGGGGATCGTACTGGTCTCCGCCGGGGTGGCGGCAACGCCGGTCCTCGCCATCTCAGCCGGCCGGCGCTGTCGTTGGTGGAGCCGGCCGTCGCGAGATCTCTGCGCAAGTTGCCGCGTCGAGGACGACGTCGGCGGTTGCGTCTGCCATGCGGACGATCAGTACGGGACGATCGACGATGCGGGCGGCGAGACGCGGCGACCCCTTGATCGTCGGGCAGACGACGGGTTCGGTGGACGGGGCCACGGCCGCCGCGGCGGGGCTCGCCGTGTTCGCCGTTTGCGGCTGCTGTCCGAGTTGAGTGGAGGCCCCATCTGCAGGAACGACAGGCGTTGCTCGCACACCGAAGCGGTCGAGGGCGCTCTGGGCATCGGCGAACGTGCCGAGGTCGGCCGCCGCCGTCAGTTGCTCGAAACCGCCGGCCGGGGGCGCGGCAGCGACAGCCGCTGACGCGACGGTGGGTGGGGCAGACGCCTTCTTCCCCGCCGGTTGGGGCTGGACCGACTTCGCCGGTGCGATTACGTCGTCGGCGGAGTCGGCCGCGGTCTTGGCCGAGGCGCGTGCCGGGCTCGGCGCCACCGGGGGGCTGGCGGATCTCCCCGTGGCGGCCTCGGGTGCGGGGGGAGGAGGAGCCGCGACCACGGGCGCTGCCGGGTCGACGCCCGGGGTGGGCGTTGAAGCCGGCGGGGCGGCCGCGATGGACGGCGCGCTCGCAGCCGTCTCGTCCGCCATCTCACCCGTCGCCACCACGGCCCCGGGACTGGCGGCGGCTTCCGTCTCGGCGAACACCCGCGTCTCGGGACCCGTCGTGTCGCTGGGGGAGGCCTGCTCGACACGCGGGGGAACCGTGCCGACGGCGGACTGCTCTGTCGTGCGAGGACGCAGAGCGAACGCCGCTCCCACCGCGAGGAGGAGTGCGGCGACGCCAACGCCAACGATCCACGGGTGGGTGACCGCTCCGCCGCGGCCGGACGCCGCGCCGATCCCGATCTCGCCGCGCCCGGCGAACCGTCGCCGACGCGGAGGGACCGATCGGACGAGGGACTCCGGCACTGCGCGGGCCGTGGGCACCAACTCGGCGACGGCGGCGCCGACCCGGTGGTCCAGTGCGGACGTCGCAGCGGAGGAGGCGTCGGCTGCTGTGGACGAGATGGCGGGGGCCAATTCGACGAACAACGCGAGGCGACGCGACGAGCAGAGGTCGCAAGCTCCGAGGTGGTTCCACGCGTCGGCGACGAGCGCCGGTGCGAACGGGTCGTCGTCCGCGACCGTCCCCGATGCTGCCTCGAGCCGCAACTCCGCCACGAACTCTGCCGCGTCGGCGTCGGACCTCACGTCGCCGAGGAGCAGCAACATGGCGTCGGTGGGGTGGATCCCCGGCGGAGTCGGATCGGGTGTCATAGGTCGGAGGTGGGGCAGTGTCCAGTGCTCGGAGCGGCCGAGTGGGGAACGACGGGGCGGTGCCGGGAACGATGGCTACTCAACATGGACGTCCTTTGGACGCCGTGGAGCGGCGTTGTGGTTCCCGTGGTCGGCGTGACCACCGTCATCGACCCCGTCCGGGGTCCGGTCGACCCGGTCGGCGAGCACCGGGGCAAGCGCGGCACGAGCCCGCGCGATGCGAGACCGCACTGTTCCGCCCGGGATGGCGAGGACCTCCGCAATCTCGGCATAGTCCAGCCCGCACAGATCGCGGAGGACGAGTGCCGCCCGCCAATCAGGGGGCAAACCGGCGAGAGCGCGGTCGATGTCGACCCTCGCTTCGACGTCGGACGCGCTCACGGTCGAAGACGAACCGTGGCGTGGACCGGTCCCGACGGCATGGGCGAGATCATCGTCGTCGGTCGGGAGCGGTCGGCGCCCGCGTCGGCGGAGCTCGTCGAGTGATGCGTTCGTGGCGACCCGGTACGCCCAGGTGGTGAAGGCGCTGGTCCCGTCGAACCGGCCGATCCCCCGGGCAATCGCCATGAGCGACTCCTGGGTGGCGTCGGCGGCGTCGGCGGCGTTCCCCGTGACCCGCCGGCACACGGCGAAGATCCGGTCGTGATGGCGGCGCAGGAGCACGTCGAGCGCGTCACGGTCGCCGCGCTGTGACGCGGCGACGAGCACGACGTCGGGTTCAGTGCGATAGCTCGCCATTGCAGGTACCTGCCACGAGCGTCAACCGAACACCCGGAGTTCGCTGAACGCAGCCTTGTAGAGCGAACCCCGCTTGGGTCCGAGATCGGTTAGCCAGACGAGGACGTAGCGGCCGTTGGTCGGTGTGAGCTTCACGGTGAAGTCTCCGCTGTTGGCGTTGCGGATCTCGCCGGCACTCGGTCCCCACTCGGCGAGCGAAGGGGCGGGTCGGTTGGAGACGTAGACCTCACCACTCCAGCCCTCGTCGTAGGAGTTCACGCCGAGGGAACGAATAGTCCGGTCGGCCCCGAGGTCCAGCATCACGCCGACGCCGTCCTTACCGTCCAAGGTTCGGGTGGGGTAGCCGCGACTCTCCCAGGCGGTGTCGATCCGTCCGTCGATCGCCAGTTTCAGGATGTCGTCGTTCTCCTCGTTGTTGCCGAGCGGATCGAACGACCTGATGGAGGTGATGGCGAACGAGGCCGCTGGTGTCGTCTTGGACCGTTCGGCGAAGCGGAGTCCACCGCCGATGCCGCCGGCGATGGCGATCAGGGCGAGCAGGAGGCGGACCACGACGCGCCTGCCGCTCCCCCCGGACCCGGTCGAGGTGGCTGTGGTGCTCCGTACGCCGCGGCTGGGAGGGGGCTGCACGCGGGTCCCGCCATCGAACCGGGTGTCGTCGTCGGTGCGGCCAACAGCCGGCCGTCGGCCCATACCGGCAGGCGGCGTCTGATCGTCAGGCGTGCGTCGAACGCTCGGCGCGGCATCGTCAGCCGTGAGATCGAGGGCGCTGAGGGCGAGCGAGAAGGCGTTCGCGTCGGCGGGACGACCTTCCGGCGTCTTGGCGAGCGCCTGCAAGATCAGAGTCTCGAGTGATCGGGGGATGCCGGCGCGCACCGAACGCGGGGGTGGGGGCGGATCCTTCACATGTTGGAGTGCCGTGCCCATGTCGTTCTTTCCGACGAACGGTGGCCGGCCGCAGACCAACTCGTAGAGCACCACACCAAGGGAGTAAACGTCGGCCCGGGCATCGATCTCGCCGCCCTCGACCTGCTCGGGCGAGAGGTATTTGGCCGTTCCGAGGATCGCTCCGGCCTGGGTGAGGTCTTCTCCCGGACGGTCCGTGCCCTCGGTGAGCTTGGCGATGCCGAAGTCCACGACCTTGACGATCCCCGTATCGGTCACCAGGATGTTCGCCGGCTTGACGTCGCGGTGCACGAGTCCCTGGCGGTGTGCGTACCCGAGCCCCTTGGCTGCTTCGGCGACGATCCAGACCGCTCTGGTCAACGGCACCCCTTGTTGCGAGAGCATCCGCACGGAGTGCCCCCGGAGAAGTTCCATGACCAGGAACGCTCGGGGCAGTCCGGCCCCGGGACGACCCTGGGGGATGGCGTCGATGCCGGTATCGAAGACGGCCACCACGTTCGGGTGGGACAGGCGGGCAACGGCTCGCGCCTCACGGTTGAAGCGTGAGACGAAGCCGGGGTCGTCGGCGAGGTGGGAGTGGAGCACCTTGACGGCGACCTCACGGTCGAGCGTGGAGTCGACGGCCTCCCACACCTCGGCCATGCCGCCGCGAGCGATCGGACGGGTCAGCCGATAGCGGCCGCCGAGCACGTCGCCGATCTCGGCGCTGCTCATCGACGCGCCGGGAGCCGCGTCGCGTTCCGCGCCCCGACGTCGGTTGTCCCCGGCGCGAACGCCGTCACCGCCTTCGCTGTTGTCCCAGATGATCTGCTCCCTTACCTTTGCGACGTCGTAACCAGGCTCAGCTGACGACGTAGGTGAGCCCCATGACGCCGGGGCCGCCGTGAGCACCGATCACGGCACCGATCTGGCCGACCGAGATCTGGTCCCGTGGAATGTGCGGTGTGAGCAACGCGAGCATCGCTTCGACGTCCTTGGCATCACCGTGGCGCACCGAGAGTTCGCGGATGGTGCCATGTTGGGCCAGGTCGGCCTTGACGAGGTCGGCCAGTGCGGCGAGCGCCCGGGCTCGTGTGCGCTGCTTGCCGGCCTCGACGACGGACCCGGAACTCACGTCGATGAGTGGCTTGATGGAGAGCAGCGTGCCCAGAAACGCCTGCGCCCCACCGATGCGCCCACCCTTCTTCAGATTGTCGAGGGTGTCGAGTGCGGCCAGCACCCGGGTATGACCGATGTTTGACCGTGCCGCTTCCTCGACGTCGTGGAGGCTCGCACCCGCTCGGGCGACGTCGGCCGCGGCGATCGCCATGGTTCCGAGGCCGGACGTGATCGAAAGCGAGTCGATCACCCGCACGTCGATGATGTCGGCGACGGTCTTCGCGGCGAGTGACGCCGAGGCGTACGTCGCCGAGAGGGCGGACGACAGGCAGATGCAGACCACTCCGGCGCAGCCGTCGGAGGCGGCCTGGCGGAACGCTGCTTCGAATGCGCCCGGGGACGGGGCGGCGGTCTCCGGGAGAGTCGACGAAGCGGCGACCTTCGCCCAGAAGGTCTGGGGTGTCAGGTCACGGCGGTCGACGAACTCCTCATCGCCGAAGCGAATCGTGAGGGGAACGACGACGATGCCGGTACGGATGACCTGCTCGTCGGTGAGGTCGCAGGAACTGTCGGTGACGACTCGGACGTTCGCCATTACATGTCCTCGCGATGTTCCGGAGTTTTCGGCACGGTCGTGGTCTTGCTCATCGGGCGGTTCCTCAGTGGAGACGAAGATGACGGTAGCGGGGCGCAGGTGAACGGGATCCGCGGGCGGGTCATGACGGCATCGGAAGACGTCGACGGACGCTGCTGAGCACGGACACGATCTCTTTCACCCCGAGAACACGTCCGAGAACGGCGTAGACGCTAACACCGAGCGCGGCGCTGACCCCGACCTCGACCAGCGGCATGCGCCCGTCGAGCGACGCGTTGATCGCTCGGGCGCTGGCCCAGACCGCCACACCCATCACGGCGCTGGCTCCGATGATCTTCACGGTTGCTGGCACCAGAGACGACACTTCCAGACCGCCGGTTCGTCGCGCAACGTGGCGCCCGGCGAGGAGCACCGCGAGGATGTAGGCACACGCGAACGCCGCGGCGAGGCCCTGCGCGCCGAAGCCGAGCCGAACGAACAGACCGGCGAGCACGATGTTGATCGCGTTCTCGACGCAGTTGATGATGAACGTGGATCTCGTGTCGAGCATGGCTTTGCAGGCATTCATCAGCAGGAGGTACACGCTGAACGCCGGAAGCCCGATGACCAGGCATCGCAGCACGTCGGCTACCAACCGGGACCCCGACGCCGTGAGGTCACCAACCACGAAGATGCGCATGATCGATGGGGCAAGGGCGAGGTAACCGGCGGTGGCTGGCATCGTGATGGCCAGAATCGATCGGATCCCGCCCGTGAGATGGCGTCTGAAGATGCCACGTTTGCGTTCGAGGTAGGCGAGGGAGAGCTCCGGTTGGAGCGCGGTCATGATCGAGACGGAGAAGATGCCGTGCGGGAGCAGGAAGAAGGTGGTGTAGGCGATCGTGTAGGCGGTGAAGTCCCCGCGTCCCGGTAGGGCACCGGCGACGAACTGCAACGCGACGAGGTTGGCGGCGACGTAGCCCAGGGTCCAGCCGGAGAGCCGAAGCATCCTTCGGACCGCTGGATGGCGGGGGTCCCAATGCCATTGCACCCGAGCACCGCTGCGAATCCATGGCACCAGCAGAGCGACGCCGAG
This sequence comes from Acidimicrobiia bacterium, assembly GCA_031418775.1. Lineage (GTDB taxonomy): Bacteria > Actinomycetota > Acidimicrobiia > Acidimicrobiales > JANYDT01 > JANLQX01. The sequence goes on along the minus strand of JANOJN010000170.1, from coordinate 34,284 downwards.
GGCGAGAACTCCGGCGGTGGTGCCGAGTCCGAGCAGCAGACGGCTCGGGAAGTCGGTGGCCACGGCGCGGAGCGTGGCCAGCGAATCGCTGTTGCGGACGTTCTCGTCCGGAACGAGGTTGACGACCAGTCGACGTGCCCAGATCAACACGATGATGACGACGAGATTGTTCAGGACGGGTGCAAGCATTGGCGCGAGGAACCGCCGACGCGCGTTCAGCATCGACGTCGCAACCGTGACGAAGCCGTAGACCGCCACCTGAGGAGCGAAGAGGCGGAGAAGGTCGGTTCCGAGCTGTCGCTGCACCGTCTCGTCCGGGCGCCGGAACACGATCCACATGAGCGCGGGGGCGGCGAGGAAGACGACCATAACGGCACCGAGCAGCAGGACCGACACCAGTGTCACGATCGCGTTCACGCCGGTATCGGTGTCGGCGCGCCGACGGGGATCGTTGTCGCCACGCGCAAGGTCGACGAACAAAGGGACGAGCGTGGCGGAGAGAACGCCTCCCACGACCAGTTCGAAGATCATGTTCGGGGTGTTGTTGGCCTTCGTGTACGTCTCCGCCAAAGCCGTCGTACCGAACCAGAAGAACACGATGGTCCGGGCGAGACCCGTGATGCGCGACACGAGGGTGCCCCCGGCCATCAGTGCCGTCGAACGTCCGATGCTCATGCGTGCACAGACGGTTTCGGCGCTTCGTCGGACGCGTCGAGGTCGGCCGGGCGATCGCCGGACCGTCGATCCGTACGTGCGCGTCGTTCGCCGACCGACCGGCCTGCGGGATGCCGATGACGTGATCGCCTACGCGCAGAACGTCCCCAGCGGAACCACCAGACGAGAAGCACGACGAGGGAGCCGAGTGTGAGCACCGTACCCAGTCCGCTCACGGCCGTGGAGCGTAGGCGGTACCGTCCCGACGCGAGCGTGAGGCCGTCCGGCGTGGTCAGTCGGGCGACCATCGAGAACGATCCCGGTCCGCGGGTTTCGATGGCGACTTCGGATTCACCGACGCGCGCCGGAACGTCGATCTGCTGTCGTATCTCGGTGGTGCCGATGGCATCGACGACAACGCCGGAATCCCGTAAGCGCACTGATGAACTGCGAACGGTGACGAAGACGCGGATCGGGAGCCCGGTGTCGTTGATCACTCCGATCGGCACGATGGCGTTGCGTGCCGTCACGGTGAGCTGGTCGGGTGTCGACAACCGCACCTGACCCAGCAGTCCGGCGACGGCGCGGTTGGTTTCGTTGATCCGGCGTCTACGGTCGGTCGCGGTCAAGTCGCTGGCGACCAGTCGGGAGATCTTTCGGCTGAGTCCGCTCTGGTCCGGCGCCGGTCCCGGAAAAAGCGAGAGGTACCCCGTCAGCCGGCTGCGCGCACCGGTGATCGCGAGCACGTCCCCGGCGGGGAGATCGCTTCCGGGTTCGGGAAACGATCCGACTCGCGAGACGACCTGGGGCACCTCGCCGCGGGTCTGCAGGGGCAGCCCGGCCAGGTCGCTGACCGTGACCGGCTCGATGATCGGGTTCGTGGTGCCGAGACCGGCGAGAAGTGCGTCGAGCGTGGCTTGGGGGGTGTCCTCGGGGATCTGGATCGCCAGCCCCTGGGCCGTCCGGCTGGCGGCGAGCATGGTCAGGTCGGCCAGGATGTGCTGGGCGCGAAGGACGTCTTCGCCGCCCCGTCGTACCGGATCACGCAAGCGGGTCAGTTCGCCCTCGATGTCGCGGTCGAGGACGAGCGTGACCTTGGCCGGTGTCGGGGTCTCACCCCCGAGGTTGAGCAGGACGGGTCCCCCCGCAGCCGAGATCTGGCCGGAGGAGGCCCGCACGGCTTCGGCCTCGGCGATCACGATGTTGATGCCGGCGCGGCTCACGCCGTCCGCTGACGGGATCCGGTCGCCCGCGATGAGGACACCAGGCGTCGGCTCGATCCCGAGCACCTGGCGAAGCACTTCGTTCCCGAGCCTGGTCTGCGTCGCGAGTTCGTCGTTGAGCTGGGCGCGGTCGAACAACGAGGTGGACCAGCGCACGTAGGGCGATGCCAGGACTTCGCGGCCGGCGAGCGCGAAGCGGAGCTGCGTCAGGAGGAGGTCGTCGGGCCGTTGGCCAAGCGCCTCGATGGTTTCCGGCGTCGGGGCGACGCTCAGGGGAACGAGGGGCCGTCCGGCCATGGCTTCGATCCGCTCGACGAACGACCGCGTCGCGACGACCGGGTCGGACAGATCGTCGACCGGTGCGAGGTGAAGGGGGACGACCAACGCGACCTTGAGGCGGCGTCGCTCGGTCGTCACGTTCGTCGTGCGGATCACGTGCGTGGTGAGGCGATCGACGACGTCGTCTGTTCGAAGATTCCGAAGTTCGACGTTGACCGGGTAGACCCCGTCGTTGTCGAGCCGGATGCACGTGGGGCAGGTCGGTGAAGGAGTTCCGATCCGCAGTTCCACCGGGACGAATTGCTCGGTCCGTCCATCGCTGCTGACCGGAGTCGGCGTGACCAGCCCGAGCACCGCGCCCAGGTTCTCTCCGGACAGCGTGGATCGGAACTGGGCTCGTGTGCGAGCTCGTCGGTGAACGGTGATGGCGACGCCGAGCCCCGCTGGGAGAGGTCTGGTGTCGGCAGACTCCACCGCGAAGTCGAGACGGAGCGTGCCGTCCTCCGTCACGACCGGGCCTTGGGCGATCAGCCGGATCATCGGCGCCGTGCGAGGAGGATCGGCTCCCGCACCGTCAGCCGCGGTTCGTGTGGGTGTCCCGGTCGTGCCGAGGAGCCCGCCCTTCGGCGACGGGGCGGCGAGCGCCAGCTCGGAAACGGCCTCGGTGGACCCGCTCTCGGGCCGGATGGAGGTCGTCGACGCGGACGCGGACCCCGACGCGCCGAGCGCGATGCATGTCAGGAGTCCGCTGAGGGCCCTTCGCCACGGCCTACCCACGGCGCTCCATCAGCAGGAGATCGAGCGGCGTGTCGACGAACCCGAGGCGACGGTAGAGGGCCAGCGCTCGTTCGTTGTCGGTACCGGTGTTGACGACGACCTTCGTCACGCCGCGGGCGCGACACCAGCGAAGCGCATCGACGACCAGGGCCGTTCCGAGTCCTCGCCCCGCGTGGGCCGGGTCGACCGCGACGCGTTGGAGATAGCCCCGCGGTCCGGCGCGACCGGTGATCGCGAACCCGTCGAGTTGCCGGTGAGTTACCGTGTCGCCGGGTGCGGAGACGATGCGCAGCCGCGATCGCGTCGTCGCATCGAGTGCGGCGAGAAGATCGAGACGGTCGAAGCAGTGATCGACGCCGAATGCCCGGCGATCGACTTCCACGCATGCGCCGATCCGAGACCTCCGGGGACGACCCGTTGGGATGGCCAATCGGGGAAGTTCGCGCAAGCGTTCGAGATCATGGGTGAGGAGACGAAGCACCGAGACGATCTCGAAGCCGCACTCCTCGTAGCCCGATGCCTCGGCGCGAGTGATGGCGGGCGTACGGAAGATGTCGGGCGGAAGTGGTTCGTACAACCCCATCGTCTGCGCGATGGCACGCGAGGAGAGCGCCTCGGTGGTGTCTGATGCGATGGTCACGGACGTGACCGCTGCGTTGCGTCGTCGTTCGTCGAGGCGTACGAACTCAGGTCCCACCCGCACACGTCGGACCAGTCGTGTTCCCGCATCCTCACCGGGGGTTCCACCGGTGACGCCGCCTCGGCGCCGACCGGCCCTGCGGGCAACATGCCCGGCCCCGGTTCCACCGATTCGCATGCGGTCAGGTTACGAGGTCGCTGGCCGGGGGTGGTGTGTGATGGGGGTTGCGAGCAGTGAAGCGGCGTAGCGGCGAAGTGTTGCAGAGCAGAGCTACGGCGTTTCTGGGCGGGGGGTGGTGTCCGGGGCGGCGTAGCCTTCGGTTCCATGGAGGTGGTCGGGGAGCTCGCGTCGGCCTTCGATGAGCTCCTACGCGAGATCAGGCCGCTGGCGGTGGCGTTCGAGCGCGCTCACCATCGTCTCTTCCTTGTCGGCGGCATCGTCCGCGACGGCCTTCGCGGGCTCGAACGCGTGGACCTCGACATCGACCTCACCACCGACGCGTTGCCCGACGAAGTCGAAGCGATCCTCCGATCGCAGCGGCCGACGGCGCTGTGGCTGCAGGGTAAGCGTTTCGGAACCATCGGCGCTCGGTTCCCCGGGCCCGATGGCAGGGACAGGTCGTACGAGGTCACCACCCATCGGCGCGAGGCCTATGGGCACGAGTCGCGCAAGCCGGAGGTCGAGTATTCGGACGACATCGAGGCCGACCTGTCGAGGAGGGACTTCACGGTCAACGCGATCGCCATCGACGCAATGTCGCTACCGGGCGCCGCCGTTCTGGTCGACCCGTTCTCCGGCCTCGCCGATCTTCGTGCCGGGCGGTTGCGAACGCCGCTCGACCCGGAGGTGAGCTTCACCGATGATCCGCTTCGCATGCTTCGCGCCGCTCGGTTCGTCGCCGGCCATGGTCTGGTCGCTGATCCGGTGGTTCTCGAAGCGATCCGACGGCTCCGCGACCGGTTGGGCATCGTGTCCGCGGAGCGGATCCGCGACGAGTTCTCGAAACTGCTCCTTTCGGAACGACCGGTCTCAGGGCTGGCCCTTCTCGTCGACACTTCGCTGCTCGGAGTGTTCGCGCCACCACTTGCTTCTGCGTTGACCGATGACGAGCTGATCCGTCGAATCGGCGACGTTCTTTCGCGATCCCCGGTCGACGTCGGGCTCCGTCTTGCCGCCCTTTTCGCAGTCACGCTCGGCAATGATTCGCGCGCTGATGAAGTGGCCCACACCTGGGCCCTCGCACTCCGGTATTCCCAGGAGGAGTGCACGCGGGTCCGCTCGCTTCTTCGGCTCCGTGGGGAGTTCCCGTCCGACGATGAGCCGCGAACGGTCCGGAGGTTCATCCGCAGCGCCGGACCGTTGTTGTCGGATGCGCAATTGCTCTTCTCATTGACGTCAGGCGAGGACGACCGCTCGTCGGCCGTCCGCGCGGCGATCACCCGGCTCGACGAAACGGAAGGGCTGGAGATGACCCCGTCCCTCGATGGGACCGCCGTGATGGCGCATCTCGGCGTGGGTCCGGGTCGCGATGTCGGAGATGCGTTGAAGATGCTCTACGAGGTCCGTTTGGTCGAAGGTCCGGTCGGTCCCGATGAAGAGCGACGGCGACTTGATGCGTGGTGGGATGGGCGGCAACCGAGGATGTGAGGCGCGAAGTCCTTGCGCCCGGCTGCTCGTCGGGCCACCATGGTGGCCCGACGTTCGTGCGTGCGGGTCGACTGTCGGGCAAACGGTCGGTGACGAAAGGGACCGCAGGACGGGTTCGCACGACACCGTCGACCGAAAGGACTGTCAACGCCCGAATGGCTCGTGCTGGAGGAAGGCTTCGGTCGATCGCATCGATGCGACGGAGTCCGGACGTCGGCGGAGCGACCGACGACTCGGCCGGCCGCCCCAGGCGGTACCTCGTCGTGTTCGCCCATCCGGACCCGCAGAGCTTCTCGGCAGCCCTCTGCCGGAACGCTGTTGACGGTCTCCGGGAGGCCGGCCATCACGTCGATCTCATCGACCTGTACGCCGAGGGTTTCGATCCGCGGATGTCCACCGCCGAGCGACGTGCGTATGAGTCCGCTACCCCGATCCTCAGCGCGCAGATCGAGCGCTACGCGGATCTCGTTCGCCATGCCGAGGGACTCGTCTTCGTGTACCCGACGTGGTGGTGGGGTCTGCCAGCGATCATGAAGGGATGGCTCGAGCGGGTACTCGTACCGGGGGTTTCGTTCGTGCTCGACCCGAAGACGAACAAAGTGAAGCCCGGCCTCGGTTCGTTGCGCCACGTCATGGGCATCTCGACCTACGGCTCATCGCGTACATCGATGCGGCTGTTCAACGACGGCGGCCGCCGCAATGTCCTCCGTTGCGTACGCGTGCTGGCACCGCCGATTCGATGTCGGACGACCTGGCTCGGGATGTACTCGCTTGATCGGTCGACGGCCGCGCAACGCGAGGCCTTTCTCGCCGGTGTCCGGTCCGAGATGCGCGGTGCCCGGTGAGCGCCGCAGGGCGGGTGTCCGCCCTCGGCACCCGACAGCTCCTGCGCGCCGGCCGGGTTCCGCGACGAATGCTCGTCGTCTTCGCCCACCCGGTCCCGGAGAGCTTCGGCGCCTCGGTCGCCGAGCGGGCTGTCTCGGCTCTCGAAGGGTCGGGACACGAGGTGCGGGTGCTCGACCTCTACGCCGACGACTTCGACGCCCGCCTGTCACAGGCGGAGTGGCGAACTCGGGACACGTGCGTGTCGTGGACCCATCTCACTCCGCATGTCGACGCCCTGCGTTGGGCGGACGGGCTGGTCTTCGTCTATCCGACCTGGTTCGGAGGTCAACCGGCAATCCTCAAGGGTTGGTTCGACCGGGTGTGGGGGGAGGGGATCGCCTACGACGTTCCGGCCGATGGGAGCCGGGTTCGGGGGCGGCTCACGAACATCGCCTCTATCGACGTCGTCACGACCCACGGCTCCGGGAAGTTCATGAACTCCGTCCAGGGGGAACCGGGCAAGCGGGTGATCCTGCGCGGGATTCGTTCGATGTGCGGGCTCCGGTGTCGGACGTCGTGGATCGCGTTCTACGGCAACGACCGGGCAACCGATGCGGATCGTCGCGCGTTCCTGGGTCGCGTCAGCGCGGCCCTGTCGAAGAAGTAGTTCTCGACAACGCCGTCAGCGCTTGGAGAGGCCGGCGAGCCGGCGCGTCACGGCGCGCGGCAGCATGCTCGACATGCCTGTGAGCGCCTTGTTCGGGGCACCGGGCACGGCGATGCAGGTGTTTCGTTCGAGTGCCTTGAGCCCGAACGCGGCGACCTCGTCGGCCGTCTGCCAGATGAATGACGGGTACCTGTTGTAGCCGTCGATGTCCGCGGTCGAGTGGAACTCGCTGTGCGTGAGTCCGGGACAGAGCGCGGTCACCTTGACACCCGTGGAACGAAGGTCCTCGTGGACGGTTTCCGTGAAGTTGGTGACGAAGGCCTTGGTCGCCGCGTAGCTCCCGAAGCCCGGTGCCGCCTGGAACGACGCAATGGATGACACGTTGAGGATGCCACCGCGACGCTTCGCCACCATGGGACCGGCCGCAGCCCGCGTGAGTCTGGCGAGGGCGAGCACGTTCACCCGGATCTCGTCCGCGGCTCTTTCATCGGTGAGTTCGTGGAAGGGACCGTCGTTGCCGAATCCGGCGTTGTTGATGAGCAGGTCGATGTCGCCCTTCTCCAGCCGAGCGGCGACGGTGGCGACGCCCTCATCGGTGGCGAGATCAGCGGGCAGGACCTCGATGTTGCCGAGCTCGTGGGCTAGTGCATCGAGGCGGTCACGTCGCCGGGCCACGACGATCACGGGGGTGCCTGCTTGGGCGAGTTGACGGACGAAGGACTCGCCGATGCCCGACGATGCGCCGGTGACGAGGGCGAGATTCCACATGAAACGAGTCTGGCCGTTGGTGAGCCGTCCGTGTAACGCGACCGGGAGTGTGCCGGGGTTGTCCTAGCCTTTCCGCCGTGTCGTTCCGCGCCAATGCCCTTCGAGGTGCCGACGATCCACGGGCGGGAACGATCGAGTACAAGTTGGCCCGACGCCACCTCGTGAACGAATTCCGCCGGGGCCGGCTCGGAAGGCGCGATGTATGCGACGCCCACCCCGAGCTCATCCGCGCTGCGGTCTCGGTCGGAGCGGTGATGGCGGAATCGTGCCCGATCTGCGAGGAAGACGCGCTGGTGTCCGTCTCTTACGTGTTCGGTGGGCGGCTTCCGTCATTCGGCCGTTGCATCACGAAGGTGAAAGAGCTGGAGCAGTTCGCCAAGCAGCGCGGGGACTACGCGTGCTACGTGGTCGAGGTGTGCACCGAATGCCGCTGGAACCATCTCATCCGGATGTTCCGTCTCGGCCGCGGTTCATCCTCCACGGCGACAGGCTGAAGGCACTGGCAGCCGCTCCAACCCTCCCGACTTCCCCCCGAGGTCGTCGGGCGGACCCTCCGACGCCGGCAGAGTCCGTCGGCCGTCGGCGTGGCGAGATCGTCGGAGATCCGCCCCGGCCGCCTCGACGCATCCGTCGGGTACGCCGCCTCGTGCTTCGCCTGGTGCTGCTCGGTACGGTCGTGCTGCTGCTGGCCGTTCTCGGCTTCATCGCACTTCTGCTCTCTACGGGCATTCCGGCGGCCCGCGTCCCGCTGCAACAGCTGATCATCGAAGATTCGCGCGGTGTCCGGTTGGCGACGGTGGTCACGGGGCGCCCCGAGGAGCGGCTGGCGCTCGAGGAGATCGCTCCCATCGCCCGTGACGCAGTTGTGGCGGCCGAGGATCGCCGCTTCTACGAACACTCGGGCGTCGATCCGGTCGGCATCGGTCGGGCGCTGTGGCACGCACTGCGGTCCGGCTCGGTGCGCCAGGGTGGGTCGACGATCACCCAGCAATACGTCAAGAACGTCTACGTCGGCAACCAGGCGACCGTGAAGCGCAAGCTCCGGGAGGCGGCGCTGTCAGTGAAGCTCGAACAGCGCCTCTCGAAGGACGAGATCCTGGAGCGCTACCTGAACACGGTGTACTTCGGCCGGGGGGCGTACGGGATCGGTCCGGCGGCGGACGCCTACTTCGCCAAGCCGGCGTCGGACCTCACCACCGCAGAAGCGGCCTACCTGGCCGCGCTCATCCGGGGTCCGGAGTCGACCGATGCGACCCGTGATCCCGAGACGGCGCGCCGCCGCCGCTCGTCGGTTCTTGCGGCGATGCGCCAGACCGGGGTGATCAGCGAGAGGGAGAGGCGTGCCGCGGAAGCGGTTCCGCTCACCGGGCCGGGTGGCGTCCTGGCCCGCACGACTCCGAAAGGCGGGGTGCGGTATGCGTCGGGCGCCGCCGGTTCGGAGTTCTTCGTGAACTACGTGCGGCGCGAGCTGGTGAACACCTACGGCGCGAACGTCGTTGGCCGCCGCGGCCTTCGCGTCCGCACCACCCTCGACCTCCGCACCCAGCGCGCCGCGCAGGAAGCCGCGTACGACGGGGTGCTCGCTTCGCCCGACGCTCCGTCGGCTGCGGTGGTCGTCCTCGACCGCGACGGCCGTGTTCGGGCGATGGTCGGAGGCCGCTCCTGGTCGTCCTCGCAGGTCAACCTCGCGGTCGGCCGGGGTTTCGGGGGCCGTGGCCGACCCGCCGGTTCATCCTTCAAGCCGTTCGCCCTCGCTGCTGCGCTCGAGGCCGGCAAGAAACTCGACGACGTCTACGCCGCCCCGGCTTCCGCAGTGTTCCCGGGGGCCGGGGCCGGTGGCGGAGCGTGGACCGTGAGGAACTACGGCGGGAAGTCGTACGGGATGATCACGCTCCGAGACGCGCTGGCGCTCTCGGCGAACACCGCGTTCGCCGCCCTGATCCTCGATGATGCCGTCGGTCCGGACCGCGTGGTCGCCGCCGCCTCACGTGCCGGTGTGGTCTCGGAGGTCCCGAGGTATCCATCGATGGTGCTCGGCACGGCCGAGGTGAGCCCCCTGGAGATGGCCGATGCGTACCTCACCTTCGCCGACGGGGGCGAGCGCCGGTCGACGTCGGCCATCGTCTCGGTGGTCGAGGCCTCTGGCCGGTCCCTCACGGTGAAGCCGCCCAAGCGTCGTCGGGCGTTCGATCCCGCCGTCGTGGCGGGTGTCGACGAGGCCCTGCGGGCGGTCGTCTCGAGCGGCACCGGGTCGGCGGCCGCACGTCCGAATGTGGCCGTTGCCGGGAAGACCGGCACCACGAGCAACTTCCGCGATGCATGGTTCGTCGGCTACTCCCCGGGCGAGTGTTGCGTCATCAGCGTCTGGGTGGGCTTTCCGGAGGGTCAGCGGGCGATGGAAGACGTGGCCGGTGACGGCCCCGTGACCGGTGGCGGCCTCCCGGCGAAGATCTTCGCCCGGACGCTCGACTCCGCCCTTCGTCCCTGACGGGCGCGTCGTTGCCGCCCAATCCGGGTCCTGCGCCGCCCTATGTGGGTCCTGCGCCACACAACGGCCGATCTCCGCCGCACATCGCCTGTTTTCGTGCGGCACACGCGGAATCGACGGGCATGTGCGGCGCAGACCCCTGATCTGGGGCACGTTCGTCACGACGGCAGGGCTTGGGCTACTCGCTCTCGACGCTCGCGTGCGGGTACATCGAGCGGCACACGAAGCACCACATCTCGATGTCGTCGAGGACGCGCATCTGATCGGTCCCAACCGTCCCATCGGGCGGGGGGATGAGGTACACCCGCTGCACGCTGACGAGATCACCATCGCAGGTGCCATCCGATCCACAGCTGTCGCAACGGTTCAGGGCCACCCCCTCACGCTACCCAGTGACGTCGAGCACTCGTCATCGTCGCATGACGGGAATGACATGGAGGCCGGAAGTCGTTATGGTGAGAGGACGCCGGGAGCCGTACGTGCCCTGGACGTGAGGAGAACCAACATGTCGACCCCGCTTCGTCGCACGACTGCCCCCAGCGTGCAGGCTCGCAAGCAGCCCAGACCGCCGTCCGACGGTGTCGACTCGCCGGCTGTCGCGCGTCTTGCCATGATCACGGCGTACGACGCGCCTTCGGCACGAATCGCCCACCGTGGCGGAGCCGACCTCATCCTGGTCGGCGATTCGCTGGCCATGGTGATGCTCGGCTACGACGACACGCTCTCGGTGACGGTCGACGACATCGTCCATCACACGGCTGCCGTCGCCCGGGGTCTCGCGCAGTCCGAGGCCGCCGGTTGTGAGCACCCCCGTCCGCTCGTCGTCGGTGATCTGCCGTGGATGAGCTATCACGTCTCCACCGACGAAACGGTCCGCAACGCAGCGGCCCTGATCCGCGCCGGAGCCGGTTCGGTGAAGCTCGAGGGAGGAACGAAGCGTCTGCCCATGATCCGGGCGATCCTCGACGCCGAGATCCCGGTGATGGGTCACCTCGGCCTCACTCCTCAGTCGATCAACGCCTTTGGTGGGTTCAAGGTGCAGGGCAAGGCCGCGGACGATGCCTCCGTCCTCATCGCCGATGCCCTCGCCCTCCAGGCCGCCGGATGCTTCGCGATCGTGCTGGAAGCCGTTCCCGACGCCCTCGCGGCGGAGGTGTCCGCAGTGCTGACGATCCCGACCATTGGCATCGGCGCAGGACCGTCGTGCGACGGTCAGGTCCTGGTGTGGCACGACCTCCTCGGCTTCGAGGACCGCCTCGCGCCGAAGTTCGTGCGGCGCTATGCCGAGCTCGGGCGTGCCGCGGAGACGGCGGTTGCGGCGTACGTGGACGATGTGCGGTCGGGCTCGTTCCCGTCCGTCGCCGAGTCCTACCCTGCATCCCCGGCGCTCGTGGCGGCACTGGATGCGCGACACCGGGTGTTCGCCGTGGGCGGACCCGACGATGGCGCCGAACTGGCCGAGCTCACCTGCGTGGCCGGCCTCGGCGACCAGGCCGAGGAGTTCCTCGCCGGTCTCTACGGGAGCCGCTGAACCCGAGCATCCGGCCGCGTCCATCGGAGTCCTGCGCCGGTAGCGTGGGCGTTCGTGAAGCATCATCGACGGACCCCCGGCCGCACCGTCCTGGTTGCCGTCATGGCGGTGACGATCGGGGTGGCCTGCTTCGGCTGCACCGGCGCTGGCGCCGAGACCGCGAATCGGAGAACCTCGGTGGTCGGCAGCGCGCCTGGCGCCTTCGATGGGCTGAAGGCCTCTCCGGTGAAACTGTTCGACGGATCGGGCGCGTACCGCGAGGTGCGCTTCACCGTCACTCCGCCGAAGTCAGCCTCGGGCCGGAAAGCGAAGAAGCTCTTCGAGGGATGCGCGCTGCTCGCCCTCAACGCCGCCGAACACGCGCAGGGCATGATGCAGCGAACGAACTTCGCCGGCTACGACGCCATGATCTTCCATTTCGACGCGCCGTCCGACGGGGGCTTCTGGATGAAGACGGTGCCGATGGACCTGTCCATCGCCTGGACCGACGCATCCGGCGCCGTGGTGGCCAGGGCGTTCATGAAGCGGGAGGGCAACTGTGAGAGCTGTCCGATCTACTCGCCGAGCGCGCAGTACCGAACGGCGGTGGAGGTAGCTCCTCGGGGCCTTGCCCGGGTCGGCCTTGACCGGGTCGGCGACGGCGCCGTCCTTGCGTACGGCGGCCGATGCGCGAAGTCGCCGAAGTCGCCGAAGTCGCCCTGAGTGGTCCTGGCGGGGTTGGCCGGTCGAGGCCGGTGACCCGGGCGACTAGAGTGGTCGCCCGCTCCAAAAACGAGCACCCTGCTTCGGACCGTCCGGAGCCCCGCACTGCGGGTCCACAGGGAGGTACCAATGCGACCGTATGAGGTCGTCGTCATCATCAATTCGTCACTCGAGGATCAGCAGATCCAGGGCGTTGTCACCCGCACCACCGATGCCGTCAAGGCCGGTGGAGGGTCGATCGGGCGCATCGAGCGCTGGGGTCGTCGCAAGCTGGCCTACGAGATCGAGAAGAAGGCCGACGGCTACTACGTGATCATCGAGATCACCGCGGCGCCGACAAGCATCTCCGAGCTCGACCGTGGTCTGCAGCTGTCCGACGAGGTGCTCCGGCACAAGATCGTGCAGATCCCCGCGGCCGGCACCGGCCGGTCCCTCATCGCCCCGGCGCCTCTGGACGAGATCCCGTCCGGTGGCCGTGATCGCGGCAACGACTGACCAAGCCCTGGTCCTGTCACACGGGTTCCGCCACACTGGGTTTCCAAAGATTCCCCGACACGGCACACGTAGACACCAGAGAGCGAGATCATCATGAGCGGAAACACCATCACCATCATTGGCAACGTCACCAAGGATCCCGAGCTGCGGTTCACCGCGTCGGGTCAGGCGACTGCGTCCTTCGGTATCGCGGTGAATCGTCGGTGGCAGAACCGCCAGACGAACGACTGGGAAGAGCAGGTCTCGTTCTTCAACGTCGTCACGTGGCGGGAAATGGCCGAGAACGTTGCGGAGTCGCTGCACAAGGGATCGCGGGTCATCGTGACCGGCCGTCTCGAGCAGCGCTCGTGGGAAACACCCGACGGTGACAAGCGCTCCGTCGTCGACATCGTGGCCGACGAGATCGGTCCCAGCCTTCGTTGGGCTACTGCCCAGGTTGTGCGCAATGAGCGGCGCCCCGGTGACGGCGGCGACGCTCCCAGTTACAGCAGTGGCGGCACGAGCCGTCCGCAGCCTTCCACTCCGCCCCCGGCTGCCTCTGGCGGCGGCGGTTACGACTATGACGAGGAGCCCTTCTGATGGCACGCAACAACGACCGTGACCGCGGCGCACCAAAGCGCGGTCCAAAGCCCACCGATCGCCGCCCGGCCAAGAAGAAGCCGTCGCCGATCGCCGACGGAACCTACGTGGATTACAAGGACATCGTCCTGCTCCGCAAGTTCATGTCCGACCGCGGCAAGATCAAGGCGCGTCGCGTCACGGGTCTGTCCGTCCAGGTCCAGCGTGATATTGCGGTGGCCATCAAGACGGCCCGTGAGCTGGCACTTCTGCCCTACGCCACGCGCACGTCGAGTGAGCGCGGTCCTCGTCGCGGTCCTCGCCGCGACAAGGATGCCGGTCCCGCCGCCGAAGCAACCGATACCGATGTGGCGGCCGACGAGGTTGACACCGAAGACGTGGAGGTCTGATCATGGCCAAGGTGATCCTCACCGCCGACGTGAAGACGCTGGGAAAGCGCGGCGACATGCTCGACGTGGCCGACGGCTTCGCCCGGAACTATCTGCTGCCCCGCAAGCTGGCCATGCCCCAGTCGGCTGGGAGCGTGGCCCAGGCCGAGGCGATGCGCAAGGCCCGCGACCTGCGCGATGCGAAGGACCGGGAAGGAGCGGAGACCGTTGCCCGTCATCTGGTCGGCAAGACCATCACCATCAAGGCGAAGGCCAAGGGTGAGCGCCTGTTCGGTTCGGTCCACGTTCCCGAGATCATCGCCGCCGTGCAGGCCCAGACCGGTGTGGTCCTCGACCGCAAATCGGTCCGGCTCCACGACCACCTGAAGACTCTCGGCACCCACGAGATCCCGGTGAAACTCCACGATGCCGTGGAGTTCGCCGTCTCGATCGAGATCGTCGCCGCCTGATCAATCGGGTCCTGTGTTGTGGAACGAGCCGCCCTTCGGGGCGGCTCGTTTCGCGTCCGGGGCTGGTCACCGCGTGTCCCTGGGTCAGCTCACCGCGTCGGGTCGGGATTCGTGCACATTTGCCGCCTGTGCCGACCCAACGCCGGGAGCTGACCCAGACCAGCCACGCTCAGTGAGTCGGCTGCGGATTGTTCGAAGGAGCCACGGCATCTGCGTGGTTGCGTGCGTCCAAGTGAACCGGTCGACGGTCCAACCCGCCGTTCGGAGCCTCACGTCGCGCTCCCGGTCAGCGTCGAAGCGGTCGGCGTGGAAGCGGGCGCCATCCAGGTCAACGGTGTACTGGAGTGTCGGCCAGGCAAGATCGAGCAGCATCACCTCGCCGTCGACCACGACCCGGAAGTTCCGTTTGGGTTGCGGGAGGTTCGTTGTGACAATGGCGTCGACCACCCGTCGTTCCAGTTCGCTGGCCAAGACGCCATCATCGTTCGCTATGCGGGCGAGTACTTCGAGCAAGACATCAGGCCCGATGCGGCCAGGCTTGCGCCTTCGCAACGCATCGGCTCGAAGGGCGTTGATCTCAACCAGATTACGGCGGGTGAAGGCGAAGATGATCGTGGCGAGCTGATCCGGATACACCACCTGGCCGAGATCACCAAGGGTCCGGACCGGATCGGTTGTCGCGATCCCGGAGCGAACCACCGGCACGATCGCGCGCTGGTCGCGAGGCCGGTGGAGGATCACGTCGTCGAGCGCCCGCGGCCCGCCTCGGCCGACAGTGACTTCCACCGTTGGTTGCCCAAGCTCAGTCGGCCAACAGCGATGCAGGTATGCAGCGCTTCGAAGCGATGCCGTGGCACCTGTCGGACACGCCAGCACCGCCGCTCGGATGTTCGACTCCATTGTTCTGGGTGACGATGAAAGTAAGGCGACGCCGGGGTGCAGGACGTCGAGCTCGCCGGCGCGTGCCCATCGACCCCACGTCGCGTCAGACACGCCAAAGGTGCGAGCCTCGTGTTTGGTCACGACTCCGTGATGGGTGCGGGCGAAGCGATGGAGGCCAACTCGATCGACGGTCATCTTCGACAGGCTTGCAAGACATCGTCCGCGGGGCACGCGTATCGGATATTCGGCGTACCGGCGCGCTAGATCCGGTTCAGTGGGTGCGACTGGGTCAGCTCAGCGCGCTGGGTCGGGATTTGCGCATACTTGCCGTCTTCGCGACCCAACGACGTGAGCTGACCCAGGGACCCAACGCGGTGATCCGACCTCGGCTATTTGATGCGCATGCCCGCGGTGGCTCCGGGCTCCGGGTTGAGGAGGTAGATCCCGGCGTCGACGGTGCGGTCGGCGTCGCTGGCGGCGAGCACCATGCCTTCGCTGAGGCCGAACTTCATCTTGCGGGGGGCGAGGTTGGCGATCAGCACCGTGTGTCGTCCGATCAGGTCGGCGGGTTGGTACGCGCTCTTGATTCCGCTGAACACGGTGCGGTGGCGTCCCTCGCCGGCGTCGAGCGTCAGGCGGAGCAGCTTGTCCGCGCCTTCGACGTGCTCGCAGTTCACGATCAACGCCACTCGCAGGTCGATCTTGGCGAAGTCGTCGATGCCGATTTCGGGGGCGAGGGGCTCACCGCCCGGCGTCCGACCATCGTTGACTCCCGATGATGCGGTTTCCGCCACGGTCGTGGCGGCACCGGGAGCCGGTGTCGACGACGACGGAGCCAGGTCGGCGACGGGTCCAGCGGCGGGGCCTTCGAAGAGCGCCTCGAGCACCTTGGGATCGACCCGCTGGATCAAGTGCTTGTATGCCGCAATCGTGTGGGCACCGAGGGGACGGTTCACGTCGGTCCAATTGAGCGGTGCGACCTGGAGGAAGGACTCCACGTCGGACGCCACCCGCGGCATGACCGGCTTCAGGTACAGCGTGAGTAGTCGGAAGGTCTCGATGCAGACGCTGCACACCTGTTGCAGCTCGGCGTCACCTCCCTCGACCTTGGCGAGCTCCCACGGCTTGTGGCGCTCGACGAATTCGTTGACCCGGTCGGCCAGTGTCATGATCTCGCGGATCGCCTTGGAGAACTCACGTCCCTCGTAGAGCGACGCGATGGTGTCGCTCGCCGCCTGGAGGTGCGCGACGAGCGCGCTGCCTTCGTCGCCGAGGTCGGCTGCGAGGAGTCCTCCGAAGCGCTTGGCAATGAATCCCGCGGCGCGGCTGGCGATGTTGACGTACTTGCCGACGAGGTCGGAATTGACCCGCTGGGTGAAGTCGTCCGGCGTGAACTCGACGTCTTCGACGCGGGCGGTCAGCTTGGCCGCCATGTAGTACCGCAGCCATTCAGGGTTGCAGCCCAGCTCGAGGTAGCGCAGCGGGGAGAGGCTGTTGCCGCGGCTCTTCGACATCTTCTCGGCGTTAACGGTGATGAAGCCGTGGACGTAGACGTTGTTCGGCACCTTACGCGCGGAGAAGTGGAGCATGGCGGGCCAGAACAGGGTGTGGAAGTAGACGATGTCCTTGCCGACGAAGTGGATCTGCTCCACGTCCGGATCGGCCAGGAAGGCGGCGACATCGTCGCCTCGCTTGGCGAACAGGTTGACGAGCGAGGCGAGATAGCCGACCGGCGCGTCGAGCCAGACGTAGAAGTACTTGTCGTCGGTGTCAGGGATGCGGATGCCGAAATACGGTGCATCGCGGCTGATGTCCCAGTCGGCCAGGGCAACGCGGCCGTCGTCACCGGCGACGAACCACTCCTTGATCTTGTTCGCCACCTCGGGCTGGAGGCGGCCCGGCGTGGCCATCCAGTCGAGCAGAAACTCGGTGCACCGAGGGTCGGAAAGCGTGAAGAACAGATGCGATGACGACTTGAGCTCCGGTGTCGCGCCGGACAGCACCGAGTACGGGTTCACCAGTTCAGTGGGGGCATAGACCGAACTGCACGACTCGCACGAATCCCCGTATTGATCGGGTGTGCCGCACTTCGGACACGTGCCCTTGATGTAGCGGTCCGGGAGGAACATTGCCTTCACCGGGTCGTAGAACTGCTCGATGCTCCGCTCGGTGATGAGGTCGTTGGCCTTGAGGCCCCGGTAGATGTCCTGTGCGAGCGCGTGATTCTCCGGGCCGTCGGTGGTGTGCCAGTTGTCGAAGCTGATGGAGAACCCGTCGAGGTACGCAGGGCGTCCGGCGGCAACCTCGGCCACGAACTCCTCGGGCGTCTTTCCGGCCTTCTCGGCGGCGATCATGATCGGCGCGCCGTGCACGTCGTCGGCGCAGACGAAGTGCACGGTGTGGCCCATCATCCGCTGGAACCGCACCCACGTGTCGGCCTGGACGTACTCCATCATGTGGCCGATGTGGAGCGGTGCGTTGGCGTAGGGAAGGGCAGTGGTGACGAACAGGGTGCGGGGCATGACGGGGCTTTCGGGTTTTCGAGGCGGCTGATGGTGCCGACTTCGTGGGAGGAGCCGATGTTAGGACCCCGTGCGTCGGTTCCCACCGGACTTTCCCCGCAGCCGAGCACCCTGCGGTGACTTACGCGCAGACTTGCCCATCTGACGCGCACTTCGGACCGTTTCACGCGCACCTCGGCGAAAATATGCAGCCTGTCCTCCAAACTTGGCCGATCTGCGCGTGAGGAGTGCCGATCTGCGCGTCAGCGGAGCCGATCTGCGTGTGGGTCGGCGCCGACTAGCGCGTGCGAGGCGGGCTCCTGCAGCCGACGGTTGTGAATCGGTAAGTTCGGGGGTGTGAACGGGCGGCTCTACGTAGAAGTTGCCCGGATGAGTTTCCGGCGGCAGAGCACCTATCGCGGAGCGATGGTGGCCGGTACGGTCACGAACTTCGTTTGGGGGTTCCTGCTGGCGAGTGTGCTGCGGTCAGTGATCGGCAACGGCAATGTCGGGGGTCTGACGAAGACGACGGCGACCTCCTTCACGTTCCTGGCCCAAGGCCTGATTGCGACGGCCCGTATGTTCGGCGATATGACGCTGGTTGCCTCCGTGCGATCGGGTGATGTGGCGACCGAGCTCCAGCGACCGTGGGACTGGTCGACCTACCGCCTGAGCTCCGACCTCGGACAGTCGCTCTTCTCGACGCTTACTCGGGGCGCATCGATCGTCGTTGCCGGGTGGGTGATCTACCGATTGCCGATTCCCGGAGCGTCGAACGTACTGGCCTTCGCCGCTTGTGTGGTGTTGTCGGCGGTGTTGGCATCTCGCCTGTGGACGATGGCCGGGCTCGCATCGTTCTGGCTCGTCGACGGCACCGGCGTGGTGCAGATGGTGGTCGGGGCGGCGACGTTCGGGGCAGGTCTGATCGTGCCGCTCCAGATCTTCGGCGACGGCATTCGCCAGATGCTCTACCTGCTTCCGTTCGCCGGACTCGTGCAGGGTCCGATCGACGTCTTCCTCGGCCTGCGCAGTGTCACCGCGGTTCTCTCGCTGCAGCTTGTCTGGATCGTGATTCTCGAACTCGCGCTGCGTCTCGAGCTCGGCGCGGCAACGAAGAAATTGGAGGTGCAGGGTGGCTGACATCGCCGGCCGAGTTGGTATGCGCGCGTCACTTGCTCTGTGCGCCCGCATGATGCGCGCCCGCCAACGGGCGGACATGCAGTACCGGCTTTCGTTCGTGCTGCGCATCATTGCGGCATCTGCCCAACTGATCCTCGAGTTCGTCGCCATATGGGCACTCGTGCATCGATTCGGAACTGTCGGCGGGTGGGGCTTCGGGCCACTGCTGTTCCTGCTCGGCGTATCGGGGTTCGCGTTCCGTTTGAGCGATGCGTGCGTCGGCGGCAGCACCGAACGGTGCGCGGAGATGATCCGCACTGGACGCCTCGACGTGCTCCTCGTCCGTCCGCTCGGACTGCTCTGGCAGGTCATGGGCGACGCGTTCGCTGTCCGCCGGCTCATGCAGTTGGCCACGATGGTGCCGCTCGCGGCGATCGGCGTGGCACAGGCCGGCATCGAGTGGACGCCGTTGCGGGTGCTGATCCTGGCCGTCGTGGTCGTGAACTCGACGGCGGTGTTCACGTCGATCTTCGTGATCGTGAACTGCCTCAGCTTCTGGGCCCCGACAACGCAGGAGATCGGCAACGCCTTCACCTACGGCGGTGCACAGATGGCGAAGTATCCGATCCACATGTTCGACGGATGGGTCCGGATGATCTCGATCTCCCTGATCCCCGTCGGCTTCACCGTGTACCTGCCGTCGTTTCTGCTCTTCGATCCGCCGAACCCGCTCGGTATCACCTGGTGGCAGTCCTCGCTCACCCTGGCGTCGGGGATTCCGATGGCCTTCGCCGCCTCATGGACGTGGCGCTTTGCCGTGAACCACTACCAGAGCACGGGATCATGAACGACGTCGCCATTCGGACGCGCGGTTTGCGAAAGGTGTTCAGCGCGCGTGCCAAAGTCGGTAGGGTCCGTCGGGAACGGCGTGACGTCATCGCCGTGGAGGGGATCGATCTCCAGATCGAAGCCGGGTCGTTCGTCGGCGTCATCGGTCCCAACGGTGCGGGCAAGTCGACGACGATCAAGATGCTGACAGGGATCCTCGCTCCCACGTCAGGTGACGTTCGTGTGCTCGGCCATGTTCCACTGCGTGAGCGAACGCTGCTGGCGCAACGCATCGGCGTGGTCTTCGGCCAGCGATCGCAGCTGTGGTGGGACCTCCCCCTCATCGACAGCTTCACCCTGCTCCGCCACATTTACCGCGTGCCCTCGGCGCAACACCGGGCGACTCTCGACGACCTCGTCGAGCGGTTCGAGCTCGGTCCGCTGTTGGATCAGCCGGTTCGCACCCTGTCATTGGGTCAACGTATGCGCGCTGAGCTTGTCGCCGCTCTTGTCCATCGTCCATCCCTGCTGTTCCTCGACGAGCCGACCATCGGTCTCGACGTCGTGTCGAAGTTCGCGCTCCGCGACGCGCTTGCCGTGATCAATCGTGAGCATGGCACCACGATCGTCCTCACCACCCACGACCTCGCCGATGTGGAGAAGCTCTGCGAGAGCGTCGTCATCATCGATCACGGGCGCATCATCCGAGATCAGCCGTTGTCGGCACTCCTCGACGAGGTTGATTCCGGTGTCGATCTCGAAGAGTTGGTCCGACGGATCTACCTCGGCCACCCGCTCCGCTGAAGCACCGCCGGAACGGTCAGCGGTATGCCGTCTCGATCACGGACCGGAGCCGTGCTTTGGAGCTCTCCGGGGCGAACGACGCCTCGAGGGCGTCGAGATTTCGTTGACCGAACTCCGCCATCGACCAACCGAACGCCGCATGGAGCTTGGCGTACTCACCGCTCAACGTGATGGGGGTGACGGTTCGCTGGTCGGTGCTGATGCTGAGCCGTACGCCGCGCCGCACGAGTTCGTCGATCGGATGCTCGGCGTAGGAAGCCACGATCTCGGTCTGCACATTGCAGCTCGGACAGATCTCCAGGTGCACCGATGCCGCGGCGAGCCGTTCGACGAGCGTCGGCTCCTCGATGCTTCGCACCCCGTGGCCGATCCGGGTCGGGTTGAGCAGGTCGAGGACCTCGCGGACATTCTCCGGGCCGCCCGATTCACCGGCATGGACGGTGAACGGCAAGCCGTGTTCGCGGGCGTAGGTGAAAGCCGGGAGATGGGCATCGAGCGGAAAAGCGATCTCGTCACCGGCAAGATCGAAAGCGATGTTCACCCCACGTCGGTGGAACTGGTCAACGAGACGGACCGTCGCCATGCTCTGCGCGGCGTCGAAGTGGCGCAGCGTGCACAAGATGAGCCCGATGTCGACGTTCTGCTCCGCTCCGGCCTTCGCCGCGGCTTCGATCACGATCTCCACGACGCGTTCGGCCGTGAGGTTGCCCTCGGTGTGAAGGAGCGGCGCGAACCGAAGTTCGGCGTAGATGTGGCCGTCGACGGCGAGTTGTCCGATCACGTCGGCGGTGAGCAGTTGCAGCGCTTCTTCCGTCTGCAAGAGGCCGACCTGTCGGAGGGCTCGCCGGAGGAACTCCGACAGGCTCCCGACGCGCGCCGGGGCCTGGAACTCTTCGAGGTACTGCGCGTGCGTGAGTCCGGCTTCGAGATGGCTGGCCACCGCGAAGCTGACCGACGTGTCGAGATGAAGGTGCAGCTCCACTTTCGGCAGTGCCCGCCAGCGGTCGAGTTCGTCCGGGGATGCACAGGCGTTCGACTCGATCACGGGTCCCAGTCTGCCTCTGGAGGGTCATTTCGGATATGCCCAGGTTGTTCGCGCATCACGTCTTGTCATCGCCGATGTCGAACGTGCCACCGGTCCGCCAGTAGAAGCCGTCTCGACGATCGAGAAAGTCCTCATCGACGAGGTACCGGCGAAGGGCCGCCCAGTCCGAGTTGAACTGACCGAGGATGAGATTGACGCGCCCCTCGGAGTAGAGCTGGCCGGGAAGGAAGCGCTGGGAGAGGATGTCGAGCAGCACGAGACGCTTGGCGCGCTGCATCGGAATCTGGGTAAGCCCGCCGTGCTCGTCGAAGAACGGCCGCATCGTGGCGATCTGCTCGGTCCCGAGTCCGAGTCCGACCAATGCGGCGTCGATCCGATCGCGACGGGCTGCCGCGAGGTGACGCAGTTCGTCGTGTTCAGCCGGTGTCAGACGATGGGGTGAGGACTCTGCCACGACGCCGATCTTTGCGGTGTTCTCGTCAGATCTTGGCCACGATAACCGCAACCTTGGCAGCCTTTGCGAGTGCGGAGATGTCGTCGGGGTCGGAGGTCAGAATCACATCGCCGCGTCGGGCCAGCGCAACCACAAAGCCGTCGACGACATCGTGAGTCGACGTGGCGGCCAAGAGCTCTCCGCATCGACGCGCCAAGTTGTCGTCGGGGGCGACGACCTCGACACCTTGCAAGACTCGGGCCAGATTGGCCTGCGTCCGTCCGTTGCGCCAGACCTGGGCGACGACCGGCGAAGCGGTCACCAGCTCGACTCGCCGATGGTGGGTGGATCGCAGCAGCGTCATCACCGACGCATCAGATCGATCGACGGCGATCAATGCGCCCGCACCAAGGATCACTCGCAAATCAAGCGGCCGAACGTGACTTGGCGTTTGACCGGGTCACCTTGGAGGATGCCGTTCGCTTGGTGCCACTCGTGCGCCGAGCTTCGGCCGCCGCCGCCTTCCTTTCGAGTCGCTCTGCACGGTCGAACAACTCGTCGGCTTCCGCAAGTTGCTTTTGCGTCGGTGAACCGTGCGTGCGTTCGAACTCGTCGAGAAACGCCCCCAACGTAATGTGCCGCACCTCGCGTTCGATTGCCCTGGCGACGATGGTCGACACGGCTAGACCTTCCCGTTCGGCGCAGGCTCGCAACGCCTCGCCGAGATGCGCTGGGACGGTCACGCTCAGACGATCGACTGCCATCACATCAGCATAGGACATACTGAAGTATGCGAACGTCGCCCTGGCGACCCAGCGCTGCGTCAGATCCCCTTCGCTCTGTTTGGTGGTTGTGGTGGTGGTTGCGCCACGCTGCGTCAGATCCCCTTCGTTATGTTTGGTGGTTGTGGTGGTGGTTGCGCCACGCTGCGTCAGATCCCCTTCGCCATGTTGGCGAACTTGGTGTAGTGGTCGAGGAAGGCGAGGCGTGAAGTGCCGACGGGGCCGGCGCGGTGCTTACCGATGATGACCTCGGCGGTGCCGCGGTCGGGGCTCTCGGAGTTGTAGATCTCGTCGCGGTACAGGAACATCACGACGTCGGCGTCCTGCTCGAGTGCGCCGGACTCGCGAAGATCGGAGAGCATCGGGCGCTTGTCGGCCCGCTGCTCCAATGCTCGGGAGAGCTGGGAGAGGGCGACCACGGGGACTTCGAGTTCACGGGCGAGGATCTTGAGACCGCGGCTGATCTCGGAGATCTCCACCTGACGGTTCTCGACGCTGGCCTTGCCACCGGTCATGAGCTGAAGGTAGTCGATGACGATCAGACCGAGGTCGCCGAGCTTGGCCTTCAGGCGCCGGGCCTTGCCGCGGATCTCCATGACGGTGAGGTGGGGGTTGTCGTCGATGTAGAGCGGCGCCTCGGCGAGCCGGCCGACGGCGGCGGTGATCTTCGGCCAGTCTTCGGCATGGAGGCGGCCGTTGCGCATGCGACTCGAATCAACCTTGGCTTCGGCGCACAGCAGACGCTGGGTGAGTTCCAAGTGGCTCATTTCCAACGAGAAGAACAGCACCGGGCGGTTCTCGACAAGTGCGGCGTGGCCGGCCATGCCGAGCGCGAACGCCGACTTGCCCATAGCCGGTCGGGCACCGACGATGTAGAGCGCGTTCGGCTGAAGTCCGTTGAGCTTCTCGTCGAGGTCGAGATAGCCCGAGGGAACGCCGGTGATGGATTCGCCGCGGTCGTAGAGCATCTCGAGGCGGTCGAGGTTTTGGCCGAGCAGGTCGCGGATCGGCGCCATCGTGTCGGTCGTGCGTCGCTGGGCGACGGTGAATATCCGCGACTCGGCGCGGTCGATCATCGCGGTCACATCGTCGGGCAGGCTGTAGGCCTCGTCGGCGATCTCGCCGGCCACGCCGATCACCCGACGCAGGAGCGAGTGTTCCTCGATGATCCGGGCGTAGTACGCCGCGTTGGTGGCCGTCGGTGTGCCGGCCTGGAGATTCACGAGGGCCACGGAACCCCCGATCATCTCGTAGAGCCCCGAGCGGCGCAGTTCGTCGGCGACCGTGACCGGATCGGCCGGCTCACCCGCGGCGTAGAGGTTAAGGATCGCTTCGTAGATGTGTCCGTGGGCCGGGCGGTAGAAGTCATCGGACGTGACGATTTCTGCTGCCGCGGCGATGGCCTCCCGGCTGAGGAGCATCGCACCGAGAACCGATTCCTCGGCTTCGAGGTTGTGGGGTTGAAGACGGACGCCTCCAACGGGGCCCGGTGACGAAGTACGTCGACGGGCGTCGTCTAGTGCAATGGCCATGGTTGCAGTCGGCTCAGTTCGGCGAGTCGGGATGAACAGGGTGAAGCGCCGCTCCGTCGGCAATCGCGGTTCGTTCGTGGGGGTAAGAGTCTGGTTGGCCGATGCTGTGGGTAACGAGGGGGTAAACGGAGGGGAAAGGGGTGGGGATGACCATCGGAGAACCTCGACGAACCGTGGACAACGTTGTGGACAACCTCGGAGTTCTCCACAACCACCAGTATGTGGAGGGGGTGGGACAGTTTTGCGGCAGGGCTGCCGAAGCGACGCGTTACGTTGCCTTCCGTGTTGGTGCGCACGCTGACCCTCGACTCGGGCGACTGGCTCCGCGGGTACCTCGCCCACACTGCCGAGATCGATCCCGCTCCGCTCCGTGCGTGCCGAGACCTTCTCGACGTCGTGTTCGAAGGTGACCTGACCGGGGCCGACTGGGAACATGCGCTCGGCGGCATGCACTCGATCATCACCGATGGCGACGTGGTGATCGGGCATGCTTCCGTCGTTCAGCGTTGCCTGCTGCACCGTTCCGGTGCGTGGCGAGCGGGGTATGTGGAAGGGGTGGGGGTCCACCCGCGCTGGCAGCGGCAAGGCGTGGGGAGGCTCCTGATGGCTCCGCTCCTGGAGATCGTCACCAACTGCTACGACCTCGGTGCGCTCAGCGCGTCCGATGCGGCTCGCCCTCTCTATGACGGGCTCGGCTGGCAGCGCTGGCTCGGCCCTACCTTGGCAATGACCCCGAACGGGATCGTCGCAAACCCGGACGACGACGACGGGATCTACGTCTACCCGTGCTCGCCGGCCTTCCTCGAACGCGTCGACCGCACGGCGTCACTGTGTTGCGACTGGCGCGACGGCGACGTGTGGTGAGTCTCGCTCCATGCGCCAGATCGCAGCAGCAAGGCCGAGGCACAGCGGTGAGTAGAGGACGAGATCGAGGACGCGAAAGGCCGACGTGGTTTGCGGAATCCCCAACGCGGCGGAGATGATGCCGCCCGCCCCACGCAGTCCGAGGACCACCGCGACTCCGACAACACCGGGACGGGTCACGACGGTGGGGAGACGCCGTCCGAACGATGACTTGGGGCGGGCGCGAGCCACAACCATCGTGGATGCGACCCCGAGCAGGCCGGCCACGGTGGCCGACGCGGCCTTCGACGGAAAGGTGTTTCCCCCCACGACCATCCGGGCCAACGACTGCGCATCGGCAGACGGAAACGTCGATCCGAACGCCCATGCCAGATGTATGGCGCCGATGGCGGAGAGCACAGTTGCGGCAGCGGTGCCGGCGATTGCACCGGTCCGATCCGGGCGGTGCGGAACGAGGGCTCGGATGAGTTGGCGGACGTAGAACGAGTGTCGGCTTCGGTTGACGGGGGCCCCGGACAGCGCTGCCTCGGCGTTGTCGAACCCGTCCTCGATGAGCGCGTCGTGGAGCCACCGGACCATCAACGGCCAGGCCACGTGCATCGTGCCGGTCGGTTCCGCCGAGATGGTGTGGCGAATGCTCGTGGCCGAGCCGGCCGCGAGGACCTCGAACGTGTGCGTGCCCTCGAGACCGGTTGGCGGCTCGAACCGGAACACGACAGATCGGCCGGGTTCGATGCGCTCGACGTGATAGCGGACGGTGTCGTGACCACCGCGCGATCCAACGGTCAGACCGTTGTCGAGTTTCATCTTGGGCCAGGGGTCACGCGGCCACAGCTTGTCGTCCGAGGTTGCCAGCGTCTCGACAAGCTCCCACACCTCAGCGGGTGCTCCTTGGACGATTCGTTCGTGCACGTTCTTCATCGCATCTCCCATACGGTGGCGTATGTGTTCCGAACATACGGTACCGTATGTAATGGCTCGGACGTCAACGAATCGACTGACAAGAGAGGATTGGGCCGACGCGGCCCTTGCCGTCATCGGTGAATCGGGGGTCGAATCGGTGGCCATCGAACCGCTTGCGTTCGTGCTCGGGGTAACCAAAGGAAGCTTCTACTGGCACTTCCATACTCGCCGTGAATTGGTCGATGCCGCACTCATCCGTTGGGAGCAGCGGGCCACCGCAGACATCATCACCGCTTTGTCGCCGATCGCCGACCCCGAGGAGCGACTAAGGACGTTGTTCTCCGTGGCGTTCCTGGACACGCCTGAGGACCGCATCGAGGACGCCATCGTTCGGGCTGTCGCCGACCCACTTGTCGATGCGGCGGTGGATCGGGTCAACACCCAACGCTTGGAGTATCTGGTGGCAGTCTTCCGAGAACTGGGTCATCCGCTCGCGGAAGCCAGACACCGCGCGCGGGTCGGCTACTCGGTGCTCCTTGGGCACCGACGGCTTCAAGCATCGACAACGACCCGACTTTCGAAGGCCGCGGTTCGGCGATTCGGCGACGAGTTGGCGCGCTCGCTATCGGGTTGAGTCAATCCTGGCGGAGGGTGCGAACGTCGGATCGACTCGGAGTTCCTCACGCCCCATGCCTTGGGCCTCGCGCTGTGGCTCTGCTACCTTCGTTTCGTTGGCTGTGAGGCAGCATCCTCGTTCGCCGCTCAAACGATTCGCTCGCCGGCAACGGCGTTCTCGGAGATCGTGAGGGCCGCGTTGCACTGGCACAGCGACTACACCGTGTTGTTCTCGGTGTCCGTCCCCTTCAGCTGAGCCTCGACCAGAGGAATTTCGATGCATGAGTCGTCACCAACCACCGTGCGATGCACCGGGCTCGGCCGAACCTACGCCGCATCTCGCCGTGGCGATCCTGTTCAAGCTCTCGAAGCCATCGATCTCACGTTGGAACCGGAGACGATCACCGTGCTGATCGGTCCTTCGGGCTGCGGGAAGTCGACGCTCTTGCGCCTCATCGGCGGACTCGACGCACCGACAACGGGTGAGGTTCGGATCGGGAACCGCACGGCCGACGACGCTCGGCAGGCCAAACAGTTCGGGTTCGTCCCGCAAGCTCCGACGCTGCTCACCTGGCGGTCGGTACGAGACAACGTTCGCCTGCTCACCGAGGTGAACGTGAAGGCCTCGGGCAAGTCGGAGAGCAGCGACACCGAGGTCGATGCGATGCTCGCTGCGGTCGGGTTGCGGGGCTTCGAATCCGCTCGCCCGTCGACCCTCTCGGGTGGGATGGCCCAGCGGGTCGCGCTGGCCCGCGCCTTCGTCCTCGGCGCCGACGTCCTCCTGCTGGATGAACCGTTCGCCGCCTTGGACGAACTCACACGCGCCGAGATGCGCCGACTCCTTTGCGAGCTGTGGACGGCGCATCGCTCCACGGTTGTCTTCAGCACCCATGACCTGAACGAGGCCGTGCTGCTGGCGGATCGGGTGATCGTGCTTTCCGGTCGTCCAGGACGAATCATCGCCGACATCCCGGTAGGACTCACTCGTCCGGCTCCCGAGGGCCTGGAGGAAACACCGGCTTACGTCGGCGCGCTGCGCGAGGTGCGTGGTGCGCTTCGCGCCGCACAGCAGCAGACCGCAATCGGACGGGCGTCGTGAAGCGCTACCTCTCGCTCGCCCCGTTCGTCGGCATCGCCGTGTTCCTCGGCTTCTGGGAGTCGTTCGTCCGGATCTTCGACATCGAGTCGTACAAGCTGCCGCGCCCGTCGGACGTTGTTCGCGACATCGTCACGAACCGGTCCGCCTACTGGTACGACGCCTGGCCGACCATCGCGGTTTCGGTCGCGGGCTTCGCGCTGGCGTTGGTCATCGCCTTCGCCATTGCTTCGGTATGCGCGCATTCGGCCTTTCTGGAACGCGCAGTGTCGGCGGTAGCGATCGTCGTTCTCGTCACGCCGCTGTTCGCCTACGGAGCGGCGATCGTGTTGTGGGTCGGCTTCGGCTATCGCCCCATCGTCTTGATGGTCGCCATCGTGTGCTTCCCCCCGCTGCTGTTCAACGCCGTGTCCGGTCTGCGCGACATCGACCCGCTCGCCCACGAGTTGCTTCGCAGCGTGCATGCGTCGCGGTGGGAGATCTATCGGCGCCTCCGCGTGCCGAACGCGGTTCCGTCGCTGATCGCCGGCGCCAAAGTGTCGGCGGGGTTGTCGCTCGTGGGTGCAGTCATCGGTGAACCGTGGGCGTTCCTCGACCGTGGTCTCGGTGTGCTTATTCGCAAAGCGGCGGCGGCTGGTACGGTGGGCGGACCCCTGCTGTGGGGCAGCATCTTCGTGCTCGGTTTGATCGGTTCGTTCGCCTACCTGGCGATCTCGGGAATCGAAAGGATCGCGCTGCACTGGCACAGCGCATCGTCGGCTTCGGCCGGCGTTTCGTCATCACCCCGCTAGTCATCGCCATTCCTTTCCCTCAGGAGAACCATCGTGTTGTTTCGTCGTCCCACCCCTCTGTTCGTCGCGCTCGGCCTCAGTGCCGCGCTGGCACTCTCGCTGACACCTGCCGACGCTGCCACCAAGAAGGCCACCAAGGCGAAGGTGACCAAGACCACCAAAGCCCCGGCGTCCACGGCCGCGCCGAGTACTGCTGCACCTGCGCCCGCTCTGACGAACGCGGTGACCGTCGATGGCATCACCGCCGATCGATGCGCAGCCAACAAGAAGGCCGGCAAGATCACCTATCTCTCGGGCTTCGACTACGCCGCCACGGCGTCAATCGTGGAGATGATCGTGGCCGACGCCAAGGGCTATTTCGCCAAGATGTGCCTCGACGTCGACGTGAAGGCGAGCTTCTCCACCGCGAACTATGCGTTGGTGGCTGACAACAAGGCGCAGTTCTCGTCAGCCGGGTCCTACATCGAGCTCCTGAAGAGCACACCCAAGGAGAAGTCCTTGGTCATGGCGTACGACCTCGGCAAGACAGCCATCGAGGGACTGATGGTGCGCGACGACGTCATCAAGGGATTGCGTGACCTTCGGGGCAAGACGATCGGCATGAAGGGCGACATCCCGCCCTCGATCGTGGCCATGCTCAACAAGGTCGGACTCAAGCGCGGTGTCGACTACAACGACAAGCTCGTCGAGGGCTTCAACCCCATTGCCCACTTCCAGCTGCCGATCGACGCGCTGCCCGGCTACAAGTCGAACGAACCCGGTCAGCTCGATCGCGCCGGCTTCGCCTACAAGCTCTTTGATCCGTCCGCATACGACATCCCGGGTTCGTTCGGGATCATCTACACGAACGCGAAGTTCCTGAAGGAGAACCCGACTGCAGCACAGGACTTTGTGCGCGCCGCGCTCAAGGGCTACGCCGACGCGGCTGCGGACCCCGATGCCGCCGTCGACCTTGCGGTGAAGCGGATCAACGCCAACGGCAACCGCAACTTCCTCTCGCCCGACGGCGAGCGCTTCCGCTGGAAGATCGAGTCGAAGGTGGTTGCGAGTTCCACGCCGGCGGGCACCGCCATCGGACTCATCATCCCGAAGATGCTCCAGGAGCAGGTCGATGATTACGCCGACGCTGGTGTGTTCGGCACCGCCCCCAAGCCGCAGATCGCCGGCTCCTATGACGACACCCTCGTCAAGTCCGTCATCGGCCCCGACAACCAGGTGATCTGGCCCAAGAAGTAGGCGCGTTGGGAGAGAGGTTGCCCCCATATGTGGGGGCTACACACCTCCCAACGCGCGTGGGAGGTGTTTAGCCGCACTCAGCAGGGTGGTGGCGCGTCGGGCCTGGGCGGTAGGGTCCCCGCCCATCCCGACCTGCACCCCGACCGGAGCCCCGCCATGCATGATCGTCTCGCCGCGCTGTTCGACCTGACGGGACGGTGCGCCATCGTGACCGGTGGCTCACGCGGGCTCGGCCGGGCGATGGCGATCGGCCTCGCCGACGCTGGAGCGTCGGTGATCGTCGCCAGCCGCAAGCTCGACGCCTGTGAGGCCCTCGTTGCCGAGATCCGGTCCAGCGGTGGCGCCGCCGCCGCCGTCAGCGTGAACATGAGCGACCCGGACGCGCCGCGCACCATCGTGGAAGCTGCGCTCGCAGCCTTCGGTCGGATCGACATCGTCATCAACAACGCCGCAACAGTGCTCGACCGTGCCCTGGAGAACCTCGACGCAAGCGCGTTCGTCGGCGCGTTCACGACCAACCTTCTGGCACCCATGCTCCTGGTCCGCGAAGCGCGACCGCACCTTGCGGCATCGGGACACGGGGCGGTCGTGAACATCGTGAGCATCGCCATGGACGGGTCCTCGCCCGGTCGCTACCTCTATCCTCCCGTGAAGGCCGGGCTCGCCCAGGTGACAACGACGCTGGCCCGCGATCTTGCGCCCGACGGCATCCGGGTGAACGCGATCTCGCCGGGAACCTTCCGCACCGACATGGTCACCAAGGCCTTCGACGACCGGATCCTTGCCCGGGTCGCCTCATCCACACCGCTCGGTCGCATCGGCGATCCCCGCGAGATCGTCGGTCCGGCGCTGTTGCTGGTCAGCGACGCCGGTTCGTTCATCACCGGCGAAGTCCTCACTGTCGACGGAGGCGCAACGGCCTGAAGAATCGGGAGGCCACCGCCGACGGATAGCTTGAGGACTGCATGTTTGGTGGTCCCGATCTCCTGGTGTGGTTGCTGCTCGCCTTCGGTGGCGCGCTCTTTATCGGCAACGTCTTGGCACTGGTCCGCCCGCCGGCCAAGCGGACGACCCGGCCACCGTCACGTGAAGCGACGAAGCGCCGGATAACGGAGGACGACCTGAAAGCCGTCACCCTCGCCAAGGCGCCGAAACTCCGAACGATCGCCATGGCCTCGGTCGGCTTCATCGTGAGCCTCTGGGCGATCGCCAGCCTCGTGCGCTGACCGATCGTCTCCCTGGCCGCTGAACTGCGCGGGCCCACTGAACTGCGCTCGGCCGCTGAACCGCGCGGGGCCGCTAGCCTCGCCTCCCCATGACGTGCTTCGACAGGACTCCGACATCGCCGCGTGAGAGCAGCGTCCGGCCATGATCCTCTCCGACCGCACGCTTCGTGAGGAGATCGTCAGTGGGCGAATCCTGATCGACCCCTTCGTGCCCGACAACGTACAGCCGTCGTCGATCGACCTCACGGTGGACCGCTACTTCCGCGTGTTCCGCAACCACACGGCGCGCGTCATCGACGTGAAGGAGAACCAGGAGGATCTGACCGAGCTGGTCGAGATCGGCAGCGAAGACGTGTTCATCCTCCACCCCGGTGAGTTCGTGTTGGGAGCGACCGCCGAACGCATCGGCGTCCCCGACGATCTCGTCGCCCGCATCGAAGGCAAGTCGAGCCTCGGCCGCCTCGGTCTGCTCATCCACTCGACCGCCGGGTTCATCGATCCGGGTTTCGATGGCCACATCACGCTGGAGTTGGCCAACGTCGCCAACCTCCCGATCACCATCTACCCCGGCATGAAGATCGGCCAGGTCAGCTTCCTCCGGATGACCAGCCCGGCCGAGCATCCGTACGGTTCCTCGGCCGTCGGCTCGAAGTACCAGGGCCAGCGCGGCCCGACGCCGAGCCGGTACTACGCGAACTTCCCCCAGCGCTGACGCGAGCGCCGCGCGACCTGGGTCCGCTCCCGTCGTTGGGTCGGGATTCGTGCGCCGGTGCACACGAGCTGACCCGGTGCACACGGGCTGACCCAGCGCACGGGCTGACCCAGCGCACGGGCTGACCCAGCGCACGAGCTGACCCGGTGCACACGGGCTGACCCAGCGCACGTCAGCTGACCCAGCGCACGAGCTGACCCAAGTGGCGAGGGCTACGCGCCGTGCTTGGTGAGGGCGAGACGGCAGAGCAGGTCGGTGACGTTGGTGTCGTCCACGAGCGCGCCGCGGTGAAGCGTCCAGGCGCCCGCCTCGTCCTGCCCCATGCGCGGCTCGATGCCGAAGCGTGAGCCGAGCACAGAGACCGGGGAGCGCCGCACCGGCGGCCAGGTCCGCCACAGGTCGACGATGAGCCCGATTGTCTCCGGATCTCCCCGGTCGCGTTCGTACAGGTCGAGAGCGGTCAACGCAACGGCCGCCTCGGCACGGGTCTGGGCGATCCACGGTGCGGCCTGCTCGCCGATCGGACCGTCGATTTCGAGGTCTTCGAGTCGTTCGAGCCACCACCACAGGTCGGCCGACTCGTCATCGTCGATGACGTTGCGGGCGAGGCGCGTCAACTCGCTCCCGTCACATGCTCCGGCCAGCAACGCCAGGTTGACGCTGTCGTCGAAGTCCTCCCACGCGATGTCGGCAACGCCGGTCTTTACCCACGCGCCCGCGCTGAGGAGCGCGGGGAGCGAAGGCCACGCCTGCACACCAGCATTTGCGAGGTACGCGCCGCAGTGCTCAGCCAGTTCGGGATCGCGTCCCTCAAGCGGTCGGAGGAACAAGCGGTCGCTCATCACGGTGTCGTTCACCGGGAAGTTGTCCCAAAGTGCAATCATGCGGCCGTCGACCACTTCTGCGAATGCTTCGGCATGGGCGGCGGTGATGGTGTCGTTGATGACGAATGGACCGGTCCAGCCGATCATCACCTCGGGCGGAAGTCCGGCGGAGAGCGCGGCGAGATACGGCGTCGAGGCGATCGTCGCGTAGTGCGTAGGCACGACGATGACGTGCACGCCTGACAGATCGATCGCGCCGAGGAGTGCGCTCACGATCTCTATGTGACGCTGCGCATTCGTCACGTCGTCGCCGATGTCGTCGAAGGCGATCATCACGAGCGTGGCGCCGACGTCGAGGACCGAGCGAACCTTTGCGACCAATGCGGCGTGGTCCTCTTCGAGGTCCGCCGGGTCGAGCCCTGGCGCGATGGCGACGCCAAGATGGAGGCCGTCGATCGTCAGCAGTCGACGGAATCCGTCGAGGTGTTCGTCGGTGAACGGCTCACGCCACGTCCGGCGATGCAGCGGGTCGGACTTCGGGGCCCACACGTACCACGGCAATCCTGCCGGCACGCATTGCTCCATCACCGCGACCCGCTCATCCCACGACCATGGAGTCCCGTAGAACCCCTCCAACACACCGGCGACCGCGAAGCTCGGCATCAGTTGCGAGACGGGTCGTGGATCGCCGGTTCGAGGTAGATGAGGGTCGCAGTCGGGTCCAGAGATCGTATGCGCGCTTCTGTTTCGTCGATCGCGGCACTAACTCCGGCGAAGTCGAGCGAAGCATCGAACTCGATCTTTGCCGCGACCAACAACTCCTCCGGTCCGACGTGCATGGTGCGAACGTGGATCAGCCGGCGAACCGATGGCGACGACTCGATGGCCCCGCGCAACCTCACGGTCGCCTCAGGGGATGCCGCCTCGCCGAGCAGGAGGCTTCGCATCTCGATGATCAAGATCACGGCGATGACGGCAAGGAGGGCGCCGATGGCGAGCGTGGCGTAGGCGTCCCACACCGGGTCATCGGTGATGAGCGCCATGCCGACGCCGCCGAGGGCGAGCATCAGACCGACCAGTGCGCCCGAGTCCTCGAGGAGCAGCACCGGAAGCTCCGGCACCTTCGACGTGCGTATGAAGGACCACCAACTCTGGTTCCCTTTGAGGGGTCGCGCCTCGACGATCGCCGTCCGGAACGAGAATGCCTCCAGCGCGACGGCCACGCAGAGGATGCCAACCGCGATGATCGGTTTCTCCAACTCGTGCGGGTGCTGCAACTTCTTGAGGCCCTCGTAGATGGCGAAGAGCGAGCCGAGCGAGAAGAGGATGAGCGCGACGACGAACGACCAGAAGTACCGGGCCATCCCGTAACCAAACTGGTGTTCGTCATCAGCCGGCTTGCGGGCCTGCTTGCCGCCGAGCAGCAGGAGGCCCTGATTCGTCGTGTCGGCAACGGAGTGTCCCGCTTCCGCCAGCAGCGACGACGACCCAGTGATGAGAAAGCCGATGAACTTGGCGATGGCGATGCCGAAGTTGGCGATGAGCGCCGCGAGAATGGCCTTGGTCCCATGGGCACCGCCGTGGGCCGCTGCGGGCGCCGCGTCAGGTTCGGCTGCGGCAAGGGTCTCGTTCACCCGAGGAGCGTACCGACTGCACACACTCGCGTACGCTCCCCGGTTGATGGCCACGAACCTTGAATTCGCCTGTCCTCGCTGCCATCTCGAGGTACAGGACGTGTTTTACGGACCCTGCACGACGTGTCGGACCGAACTTCGAGCCGCCCAAGCGCTCGACGCGAAGGATGTCGTTCTTGCGGACTACGTGCCGAAGATGAACGTCACACCGAACGCCGTGGCCTCCAAGGAGTGAGGGGTTACCAGGGTTAGAAGCCGGCGTCGATATTTTGGCCGGTTTCGTGGATCACGTTTCCGCTACGGACCCTCGACGGCGACTCCTACCGACTCCGCGACCACCACGC
>JANOJN010000169.1:0-40332 GCA_031418775.1 Acidimicrobiia bacterium | reverse complement strand
TGCCACACCCCGAACCGCCCCGCAAGCCCCTTCCCGAGTTATGTTGCTAATACAAGATCAGGAGAGGGACGATGACGGACGACCAAGCTGATGACCTCTTTGGACTGCGAACCCTGTTCATGGAGGTTCGTTTGGCTCAAGAAAGGGGGCTACACCAGCTCGCGCTGTTCGGCGTCTTCGCGATTCCAGACATCATGGGAGCTCTGGCTTCGGAAGACGGAACATCGTCTGCCAGTAAATACAAGAACTGGCTAAGGGACAACGTCCCAGAACAGGCCGCCCACGTCGACCTCATCTACGGTCTTCGATGCTCTCTCCTGCACCAGGGCCGGAGCATTCCCCAGGGAAAGGGCCACTCATCGACGTTCTTTACCCTCGCAGGCGGGCCGCAAATGCACAATTGCGTGTTTCGCGCGAATGGCGAGGAAGTCAACTCGCTTAGCGTGCCAATTCTGATCGAACAAATACTGAACGGCTGCGAAAGTTGGATGAATCAGTATGCGCAGAGTGAACGCGTGAAGCGAAATGCAAGAAAGCACGCCCGCTATCGGCCACACGGCATTCCGCCGTTCGTGGTCGGCGTGCCTTTGATTGGCTAACTGGGAGGATCGGAGAGGTGGTAATGGCAACGTGCGAGGTTGGCGAAGTCGGTGTGTGCTCATGCTCGGCGGCCGTCGATGCCAGGTCTGTACGAGCTGTGGGAACTTCTGAAAAGGACTACCGGCGTTCGGCCTCGTCCACTAGGTTGCGACCGTGGTCACCGTACGTGACGTCTTCGAGGTAGTCGACCAGTCCCTGTCCCCCGCTCGGTCAGTGGGGTGGGGTGCACCTGTCGGTCTCGAACTCCCAGGCGTTTACGTCGTTGCGACGAGTCGGGACGCGAACGACGACACAGGTCCGACGTCGGCACGCATATCGGACGAACGCGTCGAGGAATTGCTTGCCGCGCGCCCCGAACTCCTGGTCGATGGAGCACGACCGACACGCGCGGCGCTCGTTGCGAGAATTGAATCGATGTGGGTGCCGAACGAGACCATCGTCTACATCGGCATGTCCACCGGGCCGGTGGGTGACCGCGTGGCCGACTATTACAAGACAACGCTCGGTGCCCGAGCGCCACACGCTGGCGGATGGCCGATCAAGACTCTGGTCGACGTCGACCGCCTCACGGTGTTTGCTGCATGCTGTCCGGACCCGGAGGCGGCCGAACAGCAAATGCTTGCTGTCTTCGAGCGCTGTATCGGGCAGGAAACTAGGGCTCGACTCTGCGATCCAATACGGGTGATGCCGTTCGCGAATCTTGAATATCCGAAGGGCACTAGAAAGCGTCACGGAATAACGGGTGCCCGCAAGCCACGTAACGCGACGATTCGGTCGGAGCCGTCGAGCAATCTACAGCTCCCACCTCCGGCGCCTTCGCCGCAGACCGGCACTCAGTCGCAGCGCGTAACGGCCAAAGACATCGGTGGCGGCCGCATTCGGATGCCATTGCGTTCAAAACGTGTGTTGCCATCGACGAGTTGCCGAGTATCAATCGAAATTCGCGGAATGGCACTCGACGCTAGGTGGGATCCACGTAACGGACCCGACCGCGAGCGCTCGGGTGTACTCACGATTCCCCGCTCCCTTCTTGCGAGCCTGGTATCGCAGGATGAGGTACTCGTGGTCGATGTTGTCAACGGTGTCGTCCGCCTCCGCTGAACGCAGGGTTGGCAGGAGGGGCGGGGTGCCGCTGGCGTGGTCTGATTAGCGATTGATTGGGTTGGTGCGGTCGGTCGGCCCGCCCCAGGTCCAGTGCCAGATGTGGTGGACGTCGGTGAACCAGGCGGGCATGTCGCAGCCGGGGAACCGGCAGGTTCGGTCGCGGGTGGTGACGGCTTTGCGGAGGGCCGGGGACACGACCCGGGTTTCGCGGCCGATGTCGAGGGTGAGCGATGGCCCGGTGGTGAGGAACCGGGTGACGGACGCGTCGCAGCAGGTCTGCAACACCGCTGCCATATCCAACCCGCTCAATGAGTAGGGGCTTTCGGCGTTGCCGGTGAGATGGGTGGTGGTGAGTTGGTCGAGGTTCACGACCACGTTGACGTCGGCCCGGTTGATCGAGGCGCCGCCGTCCTGGGTTGCGTGGTCGTGGTGGTCGAGGAAGAACTGGGCGATGAGCACCAGTGCGTCGGCACGCTGTTGGGCCGGGGTCCGTGGGTCTATGGGCGCCTTCGGGTCGGTCGAGCCGTCTTCGAGGGCCTCGTCGTCGCCGGTCACGGCGGGTTTGCCGAGGCGTTGCGCGGCAGCCAACGCGGTCCGGACGACAGCTGCGTCGGATGCGTTGAGGACGCCTTCGACGATGGTGTCACCGTCGAGGATCTCCCCAATACGAAGCTCGGAGATGGTCGGTTCGACCTCGGGCGGCACATCGTCACCTGCAGCGAGGGCTTCGGCGTCGACTCGGGCCACGATGCGGCACTGGGCGGCGGGCATCGACGAGATGTGGTCGATGAGCGTGTCGACATCACGGGCCACATACGCGGCACGCGCCGGGGTGAAGACGTGGAGGAGTTGGTCGGCTTGATCGAACGACAGCTCACCGGCAAGAAGCGCGTCACGAACCTGTGGGGTGTCGCGAAACCCGCGGGCTTGCTTGAGCAGGACAACAGCGTTGGTATGGGTGGTGCGCAGCCGGTGCCGCAGCCATGGGGTGGGGGTGCGGGCACCATCGATCACGTGGGCGTCGGCGCGGTCCCAGCAGATATCCAGAGCTCGTTCGGCCGTCACTCGCACGGCGAATCGGTGCAGCGTCGGGGCCTCACACCGCGGCAGGCCGGGCCATCGCCGCTTGCAGCCTCGCTCCAGCACTCTTCCAGTCGGCGACGTCCCAGAATGCTGCCGCCCACTTGGCCTTGGCCGCTTCGTACTGCAGGTAGTACGCATGCTCCCAGCCATCGATCACCAGAAGTGGCTCGAGGCCGATGGCGTGATCGTGTTGGTGATCGTGAATCTGCGAAACAACGAGACGCTGCCCGAGTGCATCCCACGAGAGCGCCGCCCAGCCGCTCCCGGAAAGCTTCTCGATCGTGAGCGTCATGCGATCGATCAGCGTCTTGGTGTCGCCGAAACAGGCGGCAACGGCATTGCCGAGCACGCCGACGGGTTCGCCGCCGCCATCAGGTGACATCGACGTCCAGAGCAAGGAGTGCAGTCGGTGCCCGCTCAGATTGAAGGCGAGGCTCCGGTTGAGTGGCGTCGGGTCGTCACCGATCGGAAGCGACGAGAGCTTCTCGGTGAGCTCGTTCGTCGTCTTCACGTAGGCGGCGTGGTGGGTTCCGTGGTGAAGCTCCATGATCCTCGTCGAGACCGTCGGTTCCAGCGCGTCGGTGGAGTAGGGGAGTTCCGGAAGGAGGTACGGAGTCGGGGTGGTCGTTTTCATACAATGCGTCTACCCCATCGTTTCCTGGCGAAACGTGGCGGACCTGATTGTCGGTGATTCGCGACGCTCGTCGGACCGGCCGTGGGGTGTGAGAGAGT
Organism: Acidimicrobiia bacterium; assembly: GCA_031418775.1. Taxonomy (GTDB): domain Bacteria; phylum Actinomycetota; class Acidimicrobiia; order Acidimicrobiales; family JANYDT01; genus JANLQX01. The sequence goes on along the minus strand of JANOJN010000169.1, from coordinate 36,813 downwards.
CTTGCACTGCTCGCGACAGCAATTCTTGGAGGTAGAACATGCAGGTCACGACGACACGAAGCGGCGATGGGGCCGTCGTCACTATTGCCGGCGACGTCGATGCCGAAACCTCACCTCGGCTCGAAGCCGACCTCACGGCCCTCTTGGAGGGCGGTGTGCGTTCGTTGGTCGTCGACGTCGAAGCGGTCTCGTTTCTCGGCAGCTCGGGACTGAGCGTGCTCATCGGCGCCCATCGTGCGGCCGATCGCTTCGAGCTGCGCCGCGGCAATCGAATCGTCGATCGGCTCATCGATCTCACCGGTCTCGGCCTGCTCTACGGTGACGCCGACGCCCCCTGATCTGGTCGGCCCAGCGACGTTCGGCTTCGGTCGGTGAATCTTCGGCCGCGCCTCCTGTTGATCGCTGCGGCCCTGGTGTCGTCACTGGTCGCCCTGGTAGTTTTCGGCGCTGCCATCACCGCGGACCGTAACGGGGCCGCCGGACTGCAACGCGACCTCTCCGTGTCGACTCAGCAAGCGCTTCGGCTCACGTCGGCCTACGTCGATATGGAATCAGGGCAACGTGGGTTCATCATCGGTGGAAAGGAAGTCTTCCTCGAGCCCTACCGTCGGGGAGAGGCGGCGGTGATCGAGTTACAGGCCGAGCTCACCAAGGCTGCTTCCACCTTCGATGCGGGAACTCGGGAAGCCCTCGTCAGCACCGTTTCCGCTGGGAACACGTGGCGCGAGCAGGCGGCGAAAGAGCTGGAAACACGACGAACCGTCGGGCGGGCAGTAGCGGAAGCGGAACTGTCGACTGAAGTCGGCAAACGGCAGTTCGATACCTTGCGGACGTCGCTTGATCGGCTCAGCGGCCGGCTCTTCGAGGCGCAGCGCGTGGCGAACCAGCTGCGCGAACACCGAGCACAACAGCTGATGTTTCTGCTCTTCACGATCCCAGCCGTTGCACTGCTCTTCGCGGCTTTCCTTGCGCTTGCGCTCAGCAGTTGGGTTGCCCGTCCGATGGACCGAATGATTGCCGCCGTGCGGAACATCGCCTCGGGAGACCTGTCGTCGAACGTGGAGATCGGTGGTGCGGCGGATGTGGCCGAGGTTGGGGCGACCATTGACGCGATGCGGTCGACGATGGCCGAGCGATTGGCGGAGGCGGAACGACTTCGCGCAGTCGCTGATCGGGCGCGCGAATCAATCGAACAGAGCGCGACAGTGACGCTCCAACTTCGGAGCAAACTCGCCAACCAACTGGGCGCCTTTCCGCGCGGATGGTCGGCGGCCGCCGATCTTCTCCCGGCTGCTGGGTCGGTTGCTGGTGACTGCTACGACGTCACGTTGGTCTCACCGGATGTGCTCGGCATCGTTGTCATCGACATCGCCGGGCACGGAGCACCGCAGGCCATCATGGCGTTGCGATGCAAGGAAATCCTGCGCGCCGCCCTCCGTATGCACATGGAACCGGGCGACGCACTCGGCCTTCTCTCCGAACAGGTCGGCGATCTTTGCCCGTCCTTCGTCACGGCGTTCGTCGCCCTCGTCGACACCGGCACGGGAGCATGTCGATACGCCAACGCCGGTCATCCTCCCGCTCTCCTCGCCGATCACGACCAGACAATCCATGAGCTTGACCCGACCGGTCCGCTGCTCGGCGTGTTCCCCGCTTCCTGGAAGACCGCGAACGCGGAGATGGGCGCCGGCGCCAAGTTGGCGGTCTACACCGATGGGCTCACGGAAGCCCGAGACGATGCCGAAGTGTTCTACGGAATGGAACGCTTGGCCGAGCTCATTGCAACGCTCCCGTGTGAGGTCGCCGAATCCGTCGTCAAAACCTGCTTCGATGACCTGCATGTGTTCCGGCCGTCTCGGTTGGCCGACGACGTGACAGTGGTACTCGTGTGTCGTGAGTGTGAGGTTTCATGAAGATCGCGTGTTTGGAACGGGTTGCGTCGGGTACCCGCGTTCGTGGCTCTGATTCCCCGCAGACGTGGACCAACGAGGTCCCGCGCCGCCCGATCGAAGGTGCCCGTGCCTGAGTTCGAACTGCAATTGTCGCCGGACCACGGTCAGAGTCGTGTGCTCCGCGCCAAGATTCGCGAGTGGGGCTCAGCCGAGGGATATCCCGATCCTTACGTTGATGACGTCGTGCTCGTGGCCAGCGAACTGTTCAGCAACGCCGTCCAAGCGACTACCGGCGATGCTTCGATAACCGTCGCTCTTGCCCGTCATCCCGACGGCGCGCTTGTGCGCATGACGAACGAGGGCCCGGGCTTCGATCCTGAACGCGTTCCTGCCCCGCATCCCGACCGAGTTGGAGGACGCGGGATCTGGCTGGCCAAGGCGCTCGGGACGCTCGGAGTGACGCAGCGTCAATCGAAAACGATCGTCACGGTGGTCGTCGGCTGATCGCCGGACGGCCGTGTTTGGCTGAACCCGATTGCGGGTACCGCCGCGCGATGATCTTTCGCGTTCTCGACGAGCATCCGGTTGGCAACCTGGATGGGTACATCCGTCGTGGCGGAGGTACGGCGCTCCGCGCCGCTCGACTGGTGGAACCGATGGACCTGGTCGACGCCATCGCCGAGAGCGGACTGCGTGGCCGCGGGGGTGCGGGATTTCCGACCGCCACCAAGTGGCGGAGTGTGTTGACAAACGCTTCGGTGGTCCGGCCGACATCGGTCGTGATCAACGCTGCGGAAGGGGAGCCGTCGACCTTCAAGGATCGGACCATCCTGAGAAACAACGTGTTCCGCGTTTTCGAGGGGGCGCTGATCGCTTGCCACGTTGTTGATTCGCCGGAGTTGGTGGTGGCGATCAAGGACTCCTTCGCCCTTGAGCTCGCCATCATCGAACGTGCGGTCGCCGAGATGCGCGACGCGGGTTGGATCGATGAGATCGATGTTCGGATTGTCCGCGGTCCCGGTTCGTATTTGTTCGGTGAAGAGACCGCGATGCTCGAAGTCATCAGCGATCGCCAGCCATTTCCGCGCGTGAGTCCCCCGTGGCGCCGTGGGATCGATGACTCGGACGACGGCAATGGTGACGGAGCGACGGCCGAGTTGGCCGGTGCCGCGGAAGCTGTTGGCGCGCCGGCGTTGGTCAACAATGTCGAGACCTTCGCCAACGTCGCGTTGATCGTGGCCAACGGGCCGACGTGGTTTCGCGAGGTCGGAACGGCCGCATCACCAGGCACCGTCGTCTGCACGGTCGTTGGCGACACAAGACGCCATGGCGTCGGTGAGTTCGCGATGGGCACTCCGCTCAGCGAAGTAATCGAATCGATCGGTGGCGGCGCCAACATTGGCCGGCGGATCATTGCCGTGTTGCCCGGAGCATCGTCGGCGGTTGTCGGCGCAGCCGCACTGACGACCCCGCTCACCCACGAGGATATGCAAAAGGCCGGAAGCGGGTTGGGATCGGCCGGGTTCTTCTGCATCGACGATGCCGCCGACACGTTCGCACTCGCACACGGTGCCTCTCGCTTTCTCGCCATCGAATCGTGCGGTCAGTGCGTGCCGTGCAAGGACGATGGGCTCGCGGTCACCGCGCTGCTTGCGCAACTCCTCGACGGCACCGCAGCCACCGACGTGTCAACGAAGATCGGTGCTCGACTCGCCACGATCACCACGGGCGCACGCTGCAGCCTTGCCAGCCAGCAGCAAGTTGTCATCGCTTCGCTTGTTGCGCTGTGCGCGACCACTCCGGTGCTGTCATCATCTGATGCTCCGGACGACGCCACGGGTCGCTCGGAGCGAGTGCTCGGCTCGGCGCTCCGTCCGCTGCTCGACATCATTGATGGGGTGGCCGTGCTCGATGACTCCTTCGCCGGCAAGCAGCCTGACTGGTCCTACGACGAGCAGGATTCCGGTCTGTACCCGGTGCAGCGACTCCGTGGTCCATCGTCGGAAACGGATGGTGTCGTGGTTCCGGCTCCCGCCGTGTCCGGCCTTACGTGACGAGAGTTCGGTAGAGAGCCTCATACTTCGAAACCATCGCTGTGGAGTCGAATCTGCGGACGGCGGATTCGCGCACGCCGCGGCGGTCCAGCGCAACGGCGGTACGGACCGCATCGACCGCTGAATCGACATCGTGGGCCAGGACACCGGTGGCGTCATCGATCAGTTCGTGCATCGAGCCTCGATCGAACGCCACTACCGGGGTCCCCGATGTCATCGCTTCGACAACGCTGAATCCGAACGGCTCGTCGAAATCGATGAGGTGCAGGAGCGCCGCCGCGTCGCCGAGCAAGTCGGCGCGCTCGGTGCCGCCGACCGCTCCGACAAAGCGAACGTGGTCGCCATCGATGTGGGGCTCGATCCGTTCGGTGAAATACACCGGATCCTGAATGATGCCGGCGATGACAAGCCGACGGCCCGCTCGCCGGGCCACTTCGATCGCTGTCTCGGTTCCTTTGTCGGGATGGATGCGTCCGAAGAACAGCAGATACTCTTCGGCGACCTCGCGAAACGCAAAGTCGTCCGCATTGATGCCGTGGTGGATCGTGGCGGCATAGCGAAGCCGGGGGTGGCGATTGGCGTCGCTGATGGCGACATAGGAGTTCGAGTCGTTGTACCGCTGGTACACGGGCACGATGGCCTCCGACGAGAATCCGTGGATCGTGGTGACCATTGGTGTCTCGACGAGCTCTGAGTACGTCAGGGGCAAGAAGTCGAAACCGTTGTGGATGACATCGAAGTCCCCAGCGCACTCGAATGCCGACGCTATGTGCAGGCATTCGGCCACCTTGGGTTCGATGGTCGGGTCCTCCGACCACCCCGTGGACGACGTTGAGATCAGGCGAGCGTTCGTGCGTGAGTCCGCAGTGGCGAACAACGTGACATCGTGTCCGAGCGAGACGAGCCCCTCTGTCAGTAAGGAGGCGAAGAGCTCCCAAGGGCCATAGTGCCGCGGCGGTGTTCGCCAGGAAATCGGAGAAAGCACGGCGATGCGCATCTGTTTGTTTGCGTTGATAGCGAAGGAGTGCCCCGTTCCCTGGCGTGGTAAACGCAAGTTCGGTTCCCAGGGTTTGACCATCGTTGATGGTGGGTACATCGGGAGTACGACCGCCTTTGGCCGACCGACAGGGAGCTACCATCATGGACACACCAAATCGACATTCTCGAACTTCGCCGTTGACGAGACGGTCCCGTGCGCGAGTGGTTGTCGCGTCGGTTCTTGCTGCAGGATTGGTGCTGGTCGCAGTACCCGGAACACCTTCGGCGTCGGCTGTGAGCCGGCGCAGAGTCGTCACGACGAAGAGGAAGGTGCCTGTCGATTTCGGGATTCGATTCATTCAGGACGCCCAAGCGGTCACCGCCGGTGAGACTGCTACGTATACGTTCGATACTTCGTCCAGCTCGTCATTCCGCGGGATCGTCGTTTTCGATCTTCCGAACCTGACCGACCGGTTCACCGGTCGCATCATCACGGAGAGTGCATCCCGCGGTCGGCTGGAAATCACCGTTCCGCCGTTCGCAAACACGAACTCCGGCGTCTTCCTGCTTCGCGGACGAGGAGGAGCCCTTGAGCGACAAGCGGGGTTTCGATTGAACGTCACCGCTCGTCCCGTGGTCACCACCACCACGGTCGCGCCGACGGCCAGCACCACCGTCGCCCCGCAGTTCACCCTCGTGCCCGACGTCCTGAGCCGCGCCGGCGCACCTGGTGAGCAACAGCAGTACGGGGTTACGGTCAATCGGATCGGCGGATTCAGTGGTGCCGTCGACTTCCGTCTCGACGGTCTGCCGGTCGGTGCTTCCAGCAACTTCTCCCCGAGTCCGACAACGCAGAGCACCGTGCTCTACGTGACACCCTCGGCGGCCACTCCCTCAGGCACCTACCTGCTGAGCATCGTCGGTCAAGCTGGTTCCACCACTCGGGCCACGGCGGTTTTGCTCGTCGTTCGTCGAACCGGGGACTTCGCGCTCGGCCTTGCCCCGCTCTCGGTGACCGTACCTGCCGGCAACGATGCCGTTGCTGCAGTGAACGTTCTGCCGAGACCGGGCACCGTGTTTGCTCCCGACGTGGCGTTCACGGCCACAGGCCTCCCGAGCGGAGCGAGCGTCATCTTTGATCCGAACCCGTCGAACGGGCTCACGACCATTCGAGTGCGTACGCAGCCGACCACCCCGGTCGGGACGTCAAAGATCACCATTGTGGGCAGGAGTGCTTCGGTGACGCGCACGATCGTGATGTCACTTGTGGTCGAAAAGAGCACCGTGGGCGGGTTTGCCCTCGCCGCCCAACCGGAGTCGCAGACTGTCGCTCCTGGAGCAGACACGACATACACCGTGGCCATCGCACCAAGTGGTGGGTTCTCCTCCTCGATCACCCTGGGGCTCAAGGGCCTCCCTCCGTTCGCCACTGCGACGATAGTTTCCCAGACAGCAACGTCGGCCACGATCAAGGTTTCGACCGGCATCACGACCCCCACTGGCAGCTTCCCGCTGCAGATCAGCGGCACTGCCGGCAACCTCTCGGCCACCGTGCAGGTAACGCTCGTCGTCGCCTGATTCTTGAAACGATGACGCATCCGGGGACTCCCTCCGGATGCGTCATTTTTTTGTTTTCGCGGGGGTCGCTGGCGCGTCACTTCAAGGTCATGGCGATCCGAGTGAACGGTCGACCAGCTGAGGTTTGGCGGTCCGTCGAGGTTTGGACGAGTGGTCGCCGTGGGTAGTGCAGATGACCCACGACAAACAGAAGGAACAGTTCATGCCCGAACCTCTCCGTATCGGAATCTGTTCGACCTACGCCCCTCGTGCCTGCGGACTCGCCACCTTTGCCGCGGACCTGGAGAACTCTCTCCACCTCTCGGCAAACGTCGACGACGTGTCCATCATTGCGATGGTTGATTCCGACCAGGCAATCGACGGACCGCTTTCGCCAGTCATCGCCGAGATCGCCGAGGCGGACGCGCATTCCTACGCTGTCGCTGCCCGTCGAGCGAACGACCTGTGTGATGTCGTGATCGTGCAACACGAATTCGGGATCTTTGGCGGCACGGATGGAGAACTGGTCCTCGAGTTCTTACGTGCACTTACGCTTCCATCCATCTTGACGTTGCACACGGTCCTGTCCACATTCAGCCCCAGGCAGGTGTCTTCGCTTCGCTCGGCCAGCGCCATGGCCGACGCGGTAACCGTGTTCACGCCAACGGCGCTCGACCTACTTGTCCGCCAACGCATTGTCGATGAGGCGAAGATCCACATCGTTCCTCACGGTGCGCCGAGTGCGCTGTTCTGCGCGAAGCCCGTTGAGGCGCGGGGTCGCCTTGACCTTACCGACCGATTCGTGGTTTCGACATTTGGACTCGTCTCGCCCGGCAAGGGTCTGGAGTTGGCGATCGAGGCGATGCGCGAAGTAGCCGACGTCGTGCCCTCGGCGGTCCTGGTGATCGCCGGTCGTACCCATCCCGGCGAGAGCCGCCGAAACGGCGAGCATTACCGATCTTCCTTGATTGCCCAGGTCGATCGTCTCGACCTCGGTGAGCACGTTCGGTTCATCGACTCCTTCCTTCCCGTGGATGCTGTAGCCGATGTGCTGGCTTCAACCGACGTGTTCGTCACCCCGTACATCAACGCTGAGCAGATTGTCTCGGGCGCGCTCACCTTCGCCGTCGCCGCGGGTTGCCCGGTGGTTTCTTCTGACTATCTCTACGCGCGGGACCTGCTCTCGTCGGGTTCCGGCACAGTGGTCGAAGGTCGTAGGCCGGCCGCGTTCGCTCGTGCAATTCTCGCCTACGCCACTGACGACGCCTTCAGGGCCGCGGCGCGGTCCGAGGCCTCTCGAATCGGAGCCGGGATGCACTGGGCGGCGGTCGGTCAACAGGTGGCCGACCTCGCCGACGTTCTGCGCACTCGATCCACTACGGAAGCTCCGTTCCATGTCGTTGGCATCGAACGGGCTCGCTCGGCGTTGGTCGGTCGGCGTTCCGTCACTCGAAAGCCCCTCGTGTCGCTGCCGGCGTTCGGCCCATCGATGGGGTGGGGTCATCGTCATGAACGGGTGGCGGCATCGCTTCCGCGCCCCTCCGTTCCGCTCGTCCACCTTCGACGATTGATTGACGGCACAGGAATCGTGCAGCACGCCACCGGGATCGTCCCGCTTCTGTCCAGCGGATACTGCGTTGATGACGTTGCCCGGTTGATCCCGATCGGCGAACGGTTCGAAGCTGATTCGTACTGGGACCGAGTCACCGCCCGGGCAGTGGCCTTCGTCGCCAATGCGTTCGACCCCGACGGAATCGGGTTGGCGCTGCGCCCGGGTGATCGGATGCACAACTTCATGGCCTTTGATCGGTCGTGGTCTGACCGACCGCATTTCGGTGACCACGTCGGTCGTGCCGCCGTTGGACTCGCCTCGGTCGTCCACGACGAGCGATACGCGCCGGTGTGTGAACCGATCCTGCGAGCGGTGTTCCGAGATGTCCCTTCCGGCCGCGCGATCCATCCAGTCGCCTACACGCTGCTCGCCCAATCGGTTGCGCCGTGGCTCACGACGCGTGACGTCATGGCTGAGCGAGTGGCGGTGCTGATGGACCGGCTCCAGACGAACAGCCACGACTCCTGGTTCTGGTTCGAAGACTCGGTTCGATACGACGCAGGAATGCTGCCGGAAGCCCTTCTTGCGGGTGGCGTTGCGCTCGATGACGACCACGCCGTCGAGGTCGCCCTGCGAGCGTTACGGTGGCTCGACGCTCAGTGCGACCGGGACGACCACGTGCGCTTTCCCGGCCACCTCGGCATGCGGCGCGGGCAAACCACGGCAAGGACGGGCGACGAACAGCCCTTGGAAGCGCGCGCCCTCGTTTGTGCTCACGCCCGAGCATGGGAGGTGACCGGTGATGGTTGGTTCCGCGACCGTGCTGCGCTCACGCATACCTGGTTTCACGGGCGTAACCGACTTGGTGTCGCCGTCGCCGATGACGATGGCGGATGTTTCGATGGTCTGAGCCCGCACGGGGTGAATCGGAATCAGGGAGCGGAGTCGACCCTCGCCTACGTGACCTCGGCGCTCACCGTCGATCGGATCCACCTCGCTGGTGCTGCCACGGCACTGATTGCCGAGGTGGCAGAACTGTCCGCTGACCGATCAGACCGACCCTCCGTAGTTCATTGACCGTGGTTTCGCCTTCTGAAGACGGGGGTACTGGGCCGCAGCAGGACGGTGGACCGACGACGACCGTGACGGGACCGAAGCACTGGGCAACCGGTGCTCCGGCAATCGCGTCATCCATCAAGAGATCGGTCGGGGCCATGGGGGTGCGCCGCGCCATCATGGCGCTGACCGTTATCAACCAGCCGAACGGTTTCGACTGTCCAGGATGCGCATGGCCTGAGTCGCCACCGGGTCAGAGGCATCGGATCGAGTTCTGTGAGAGTGGCGCGAAGGCGGTAGCCGAGGAAGGAACCGATCGTCGGATCGACCGCTCACTGTTTGCCGAGTACTCGGTTGCATCGCTCCGCTCGAAATCAGACTGGTGGCTCGGTCAGCAGGGTCGTCTCACCGAGCCGATGATCAAGGGTGAAGGTGCGACGCATTTCCAGCCCGTCTCCTGGAACGACGCATTGGGACAGATTGCCCGTCACCTCCGATCGCTCGACAGTCCGAACGAGGCGGTCTTCTACACGTCCGGGCGGACCGGGAATGAAGCTGCGTTTGCCTATCAACTTCTGGCCCGATGTTTCGGCACGAACAACCTCCCCGATTGCTCCAACATGTGCCACGAACCGACGTCGTTCGCCCTCGAAGACGCAATCGGTATCGGAAAGGGCTCCGTCAAGCTCGAGGACTTCGAACACGCGGACCTGATCATCATCGCCGGGCAGAATCCGGGAAGTAATCACCCGCGCATGCTGACGACACTCGAGGAGGCGAAGCGAGCGGGAGCCAAGATGCTGGTCGTCAATCCTCTGCCGGAAGCCGGTCTGCTGCGGTTCAAGAACCCGCAACGACTTCGGGGCCTGGTCGGCCGCGGCACGGCCCTTGCGGATCTCCACCTCCCGATCCGCTTGGGCGGCGACCATGCCCTGTTCCAGCTCTTCGCTCGCTGGCTTGTTCTCCGGGACGCTGATGCAGCCGGATCCATCGATCGTGCCTTCATCGCGTCGCACACCGCGGGGTTTGCGGAACTCGAGACGCACCTTCGATCGCTCGACGAAGCCGCGCTGATCAAGGAGACCGGATTGAAGCGGGCGGACGTCGAGGCCGCGTTCGAGATGATTTTCGCTGCGAAACGGATGATCATCTGCTGGGCCATGGGGATCACTCAGCACGTCGATGCAATGTCAACCATCCGGGAAATCACGAACGTGGCGCTCCTTGGCGGCCACATCGGCCGACCGGGCGCAGGCCTTTCCCCGATACGTGGACATAGCAATGTGCAGGGAGATAGAACTATGGGGATCTTCGAGCGCCCCAAGCCCGAACAGATCGAGGCGCTTCAGCACCAGTTCGGAGTTTCTCTGCCTACGGCTCATGGGCTCGACACCGTCGACGCCGTGCACGCGTTCGCCGACGGGCGGGCGAAGGTCCTCGTGAGTCTCGGGGGCAACTTCGTCCGAGCCGCCCCCGACACCGAGTTCACGGAAAGGGCCGTCTCAAACGCTCACCTGGTGGTGCAGATATCCACCAAGCTGAATCGGTCCCACCTCGTCGCGGCCGGCACTTCGATCATCCTGCCGGCCCTCGGCCGAACCGATCGCGATGTCAGCACCTTCGGGGAGCAGTTTGTCACCGTCGAGGACTCGATGGGTCTCGTCCACAGGTCAACGGGTGTCCTCTCCCCGCCGAAACACGCGCGCAGCGAAGTGTCGATCGTGTGTGACCTGGCGACGGCGTTGTTCGGATCGGACCACGAAGTGAACTGGCCGAGCATGCGGGCCGACAACGACGTCGTTCGTGATCACATCGCGGCCGTGATTCCCGGATTTCACGCGTTCAACGATCGAATCCGCGTGCCCGGGGGCTTTTCACTCCCTCATCCGCCGCGTGATTCCCGGGTCTTTCCGACCGCAAGTGGAAAGGCCGAATTCGCCGTCACGACGGTCCGCACCTCTTGTCCCGCGGCAGGCACGTTGCTGCTACAGACGATTCGTTCCCACGATCAGTACAACACGACGATCTACGGCCATCATGACCGGTATCGGGGGATCTCGGGTGATCGACACGTGGTGATGGTGAGCGAGACTGACCTTGCCGAGCTCGGGTTTGTCGATGGAGACGTGGTCGATGTCGTGAGTGCCGTGGACGGCGTCGAGCGACGTGTCTCTGGATACCGCCTGATCGCGTACCCCACACCGATCGGGTGTGTCGCCGGGTACTTCCCGGAGCTCAACATGCTGCTGCCCCTCGATCATCACGGTTCGGACGCGCAAACACCTGCTGCGAAGAGCATTCCCGTCCGTCTCCTTCGGTCGACCGTCTCAGCTCCCTGCTGATGACTCCCAACCGTTTCGCACGCGCGGCGATGCCACGGTCATTGCGGATCAGCGTTGTTCGGTGAGCCCTCCCATCGCACGAGCATCGCAGTGGCGTCGTCATGGAGGTCGTCGACTTCCTGGAACGTTCTGACGCTTTCCACGAGTTGACGCAACATCTCCTCCGGTCGAAGTGACTCTGCGGAGTACCGGTTCATGAAGTCGACGAGTCGGTCCACGCCGAAGAACTCACGGTCAACGCTGCGAGCTTCGGTGATGCCATCGGTGTACAGCAGAAGGCAATCCCCGGGCTCGAGTTGTTCCGTTGCCACAGTCGGATAGCGGCCAGCGACACCCCACGGTGGAGTCGGCGCGCAGTGCAGTTCACGGACGACGCGTCCCCCACGAATCAGCAGCGGCAGCGGGTGGCCGGCGTTTGTCCAGGAGAAGATACCGGAAGGGAGCTCGATGCGCCCGATGATTCCCGTGGCGAACTCGTGTTTCCCGACTTGCGCAATAATTGTTCCGAGATTTTCGTGGATCGTCGCGAGCGGGCGGCAGTCGCGGCGATCGTGCCGGTAGCTGCTCAGGGTCAGCGAAGCGATACGAGCGGCAGCGAGGCCGCGTCCGACGGCATCGAAGATGGCGAAGTCGAGAAAGTCACCGTTGAGTGAATAGTCGAAACAGTCGCCGCCGATGTCGTATGCCGGCTCGAGGAGACCGGCGACACTCAGACCACCGGCGTGCAGTACAAGCGGTGGGAGCAGGTCCCATTGCATGCTGGCAGCAAGGCTCATGTCACGGCGACGCCTGTAGAAGTTGTAGACGTCGGTGCAACGAGCGTGGACCGCGAAGAGGTATCCGGCCAAGATGCCCAGATCTTCGCAAGCCGTCAGCAGCGTCTCCTCTGAGCTTGGAAGGGTGAGAGCAATCACGCCCGTGTGATCGGATCCTTCGACGATCGGCACCCATACCCTGATCGAGTCACCGCGGTCAGCGACGAGAACTCTCTGATCGGTGAAGGCTCGGCCTGCCATGGTGGTGGCGACCGCCTCCGACGGGGGAGTCGGCCCTGGGCTCGAGAGATCCGGCATGACCTCGAGAACGGTCTGTCCGAAATCGACGAGATACACGACGACGTCGGATGCCCCGCAGTCGACCGCCGATCTGGCCAAGAGCGCTGGGATCGAAGCTGGGTTGGCGCCGCGGGCCAATCTCAGCGCACGCTTGAGGTCGATCATCGCCACCGGTTCAACCCCCGCAGGAGCTGAGGTCGCCCATGAAAACCGGCTTCTTCAGATCGTTGCTCGTCATTACGGGCTCCCGGGCTCGTTGGTGAAACGGAAGTGTGTGCGGTCCGGGTGCCGCAACTGCCGCTGCGGCACCCGGACTCCTGGGGGTCAGCTCTGGCTTCGGTCGTTGATCGAATCGACGGCCTCGCCTGCCTTCTTGCGAACGGCGTCGATGGCATCCTTTGTCTTCCCGGCGACCTGATCTGCCTTGCCGCTTCGCTTCAGGTCCTTGGAGCCCGAGAGCGCGCCGACCGCTTCCTTCAGTCGTCCCTTGACGTCGTCGATTGCTCCCATGAGTGTCTCCTTCGTTTTGGTCGGCGACGGCGCCGACCAGAAGTACGTACCCATCGCGTCGGGACGGCAAACCTCGTCGACCTTGGCCTCGCTCGGGTGCTCGGTTGGCGCTTAAGGAAATGCGTTCTGACCAAGGGTCGGTTCTGCGCGCATCATCGCCGCCATCTGGTCGAGCGCCTGACGCAAGAGACGCGACACGTGCATCTGGCTGACGCCAACAGCTTCGGCAATTTCGCTCTGCGAGAGTTCCTGGAAGAAACGCAGTTCAACGATCCGCCGAGTTCGCTCGGAGAGGAGGGGAAGTAAGCGAGCTACCGTCTCGCGAGCGTCGACCTGAGAGAAGGGGGTGTCGGCCTCGTCGGAAGCCATCGTGACGTGAAGCGACGAACCGGCAGTTCCGGGTGCCGGCGCGTCCAGCGATCGTGCGCGGAACGCGGCGCTTGCTTCCATTGCCTCGATCACCTGCTCACGGGTCAGGCCGATCCGTGCGCCGATTTCGTCCAAGGTCGGTGAACGGCCGAGCTCGTGATTCAGCTCGCTAACCGCCGGACCGAGACGCTGGGTCGCCTCCTGTAACGATCGGGGCATGTGGACGCTCCACACCGTGCGAAAGTGCTTGCGCAACTCGCCGAGTATCGTCGGCGTCGCGAACCCGATGAACGGGACGCCCCGATCAGGGTCGAACCGCTCGATGGCGTGGAGAAGACCGATCTGTGCGACCTGAATGAGGTCGTCGAGCTCTGCCCCCCGGTCGCGGAATCGACGGGCGAGTCCGATGGTGATTCCCTGAGAATCGCGCACGATCTCGTCGCGGAGACTCTCGTCCCGGGTGGCCTGGTAGCGCCTGATGCGTTCGGTCTCGTCGTCGCGTCGCGAGATCAGATGAGGGGGGTCCGGGGTAGGGTCAGACTCCTCCGGATGATCGTTCATGTGGAAGCCGGCGGGCATCGGAAGAAGACTCGCAGTTCCCCGTCGATGGTCGACACCGTGCAGGCCGTCGTCAAGGCCACGACGATCTGTGAAGCCAGGGGGTCGAACTCGGCGTGATCGTTGTCGGTTGGGCATTCGATGCCGACCGCAAGCGCGCCCTCAACGCCGAAGATCCCGACGCGCACGGCACTTCCTGGGCGACACGCGCCGATAGCCAGGTTCGCCGCCTCGTCGGCAACGATGCGAAGGTCCTCCACCTCCTCGTACGCGTAGCCCAGGTCGGATGCCGAGGAGGCCACGACGAGGCGAACAAGCCTGACGTAGGCCGGGTCGGCCGGAATGGTGAGGGTGATCTGGGCCTCGTCAACTCGTGTCATTTCGGTCCTCTCGTTGACGTTGAGTAGCGGGTACCGATCGTTCACAACGAAGGGAGCCGCGTCGAAGCTTTTCACACCGGGTCAGTACCGCTCGGCGGACGGCCCTTGTCTGATCCGCGTACACGCGCAACCCGGTCAGCGAGACCAAGTCGTTGACCTTTGATCGTCTGACGGGAACGGTCGATCGAACGTGCCTGTCGAGCGATTGGGCGAACTTCTGCCAATGCAGCCTTCGTTTCACCGCTCCGTGCTCGACGAATCACCCTCGGAAGCGACCGTGTCACGGTGCGTGCTTCGGTACGGTGCCGCCACAGCCACACTGCGAGAGCCTCAATGGCGAGGGAGGAGCGAACGGAGAGGCGAGGTCGCCGGAAAGCCATCTGGAGGATGGTACCCAGCTCCGACCGGATCAAACGTTGTGGAGGTGCACTGGGGCGACGACTGGCGGGGAGGTTTGGCCGACACTGCCGCGGGTACCAACCCGGTAAGCCGCCGGATGTCCGGCCTGACCTCAAGGAGTACCAATGGCAGCACGGAAGCAGACCCGCCCAACAGCGCAGACCGCGACGGTCGCAAGAGCTAAGGCGAGATCGACAAGAGCTGAGGCGAGATCGACCAAAGAACGCGCAAGCTCCGCGGGGAACTTCACGGTCCCAGGCATGACCCCGGCCCAGGGTTCCGACGTGGCCGGCATCCTCCAAGAGCGCCTTGGCGCTTTGATTGATCTCGGCCTCACCCTGAAACACGTGCATTGGAACGTGGTGGGACCGACGTTCATCGGTGTGCATACGATGCTCGATCCTCAGGTCGACGGGGTGGCCGCCATGGTCGATGCCACCGCCGAACGAATCGCCACGCTCGGGACTTCGCCGAACGGTCTCGCCGGGAATATGGTCAGTACGCGTACGTGGGTTGACTATCCCCTGCGCCGGGATCTCGTTCCGGAACACCTCACCGCCCTGGATTCGGTCTACGTCGGCGTCATCGACGATCATCGAAAGGCGATTGAAGCCGTGTCCGATGCCGATCCGATCACGGAGGATCTGCTCATCGGCCAGTCGGGGATTCTCGAGCAGTATCAGTGGTTTGTTCGCGCTCATCTGGAGTCGGCGTCAGGGAAACTGTCCAACCAGGGCGGAACGCGCTGAGCCGCGGCCCGCTGGCGGCTGGCTCAGTTCTCACATTGACCGGCACGCATCCCATTTTTGAAGAGCCTTTGAGCCGGGCGAGTTTGTCGTGGGTCGATGCGGGGTATCGGAAGGGTCCTATCGAACGGCCGGATCCGGCCATGCACAAGGAGCACCTATGTCAACCGACAAGAACGTTGCCAGCGACCTCATGAAGACCCTCGAGGATGGTAAGGACGGTTTCGCCAGAGGAGCCGCCCTCCTCGAAGAAGACTCTCCCGAGCTTTGCCCCACGTTCCTCCGCCTGAGCCTGCAGCGGAGTGCGTTCTACGACGAGCTGCACAAGATGGCGAAGGACTACGGCGATCCCATCGAAGCGTCGGGCACGATCGCTGCTGCATTCCATCGGGGCTGGATGACCCTGAAAGACGCCGTGTCCGGTTCCGATCCGGCCGGCGTTCTCGATGCCGCAGTGCAAGGTGAGGAGCACGCCGTGAAGTCCTATGAAATGGCGTTGGAATCGTCCGATCTTTCGTCCGGTCTGCGTTTGGTCCTTGCGCGTCAGATGGATGACGTTTCGAAGGCCTACATCGAAGTGAAGGCGCTTCGCGACGCCCACCAGGCGAAGGCCGCGTGATCGCTCGAACGTGGCGCTGAACATTCGTCGCCGGAGGCGAGCGCGGTGGCCGTCCCGACAGGGCGGTCACCGCGCTCGCGCCGCGTTGTCGCTCATTGCCGGTCTCCTGGTTGGAGCTGGCGTCGGCGCCGTGTCGCGCTCGGTGCCCTTTGCGATCGTGGGCGGATGGGCCACCTCGGCAACAACCTTCTTGACCATCACGTGGTCGTATGTCGTCGGATGCTCGGCGGACGAGACGGCTCAAGCGGCGACAACGCAGGACGACACGCGTGCCGAGGCCGGCACACTGCTCGTGGCGTCGTCGCTCATGAGTCTCGGTGGTGTCGTCTTCGGGCTCGTCAGGGCGGCCAGGCTCACGGGCTGGCGTGAGGTTGTGCTGACGTCGCTAAGCGTCGCGGTTGTCGCGCTTTCGTGGACCGTCGTACATACGGTCTTCATGTTGCGGTACGCACACGAGTTCTACTCCGACGCAGGTCGATGCGGCATCGACTTCGGCGACGAGGAAAGCCCGGACTATCTCGACTTCGCCTACCTGGCCTTCACTGTCGGCATGACCTTTCAGGTGTCGGACACCCAGATCAAGAACCGCACGATTCGCCGAACGGTGTTACGCCAGGCCCTTCTGTCCTACGTGTTCGGCGCCGTGATCGTCGCGGTGACGATCAACGTGGTTGCCGGCCTTCTGTCGAAGTAGAGCCGAAGTCGGCCGGCGCCAATTCGACCTCGCAGTTTGACCCTGCCGTGCTCCGGGTAACTGGTCTGAGTCGTACCTACCATTCGCACGAGGAGCAGGCATGTCAGAGTCCGTGGTCACCGTGTCCCCTCTCCGCGCGAACTCAACGACGAATTCGTTGCTCGACTCGTCGCTGATGTGGTTCCGGCAGGCGCTGCGCGACGAGAGCGCTGACGTCACTGCGGCGTTCTTCACGCTCGAGCCCCGAGCGCAACTCATCGCTCTCGACGTTCTGCGATCGTCTCTGCGCGCGGCACTGCGGATCGCGGACATCAACTCCTCAGTGTTCGGTGCCGCCAGCGCGGCACACTACCGCAGCTGGCTTGCACCTGACCCGGGGGCTTGACGCCCTCTCCGCCTGCCGACGTCTTGGCTAGGGCTTACCGACGTAGAGAGCGATCTTGCCTTTCGCCCTGCCCGACTCACTGAGCTCGTGAGCAGGTTGGGCGTCTTCGAGCGCGAACTCCGCACCGACGATGGGGCGTAGTTCGCCCCTTTCGATCAAGGCCGTCAGCTCATTCAACGCGCTTGCAATCGGTCCGATGAAGAGGAACGCGCTTCGAACACCGTGTTGGCTCGCTATCTCCTTCGACGGTGGTGATGTGATCGAAACCAGCATCGCGTTCGGTCTCATCGTCGACCATGAGTGATCCTGCGTCGGGCCACCGATCGTGTCGAACACGAGGTCGATGTCCTTGGCGGAGTCTTGGAAAGGTGTGGTGGTGTAGTCGATGAACTCGTCGACACCCAGCGATTCCACGAGCCGACGATTTGGGGCTGACGCTGTTCCGATCACATACGCGCCATGTGCTTTGGCTTGGGAAACGTGACCATTCCCTTCATGTGACCGGCACGGATCTTCCAGTCGACCGGGTTGACCGACGTGCCGACGACCCGAATGAGGACATCGTCGTCATTCACCGTCGGAATCGGCACGTCGGTGTAGCGGAGTACGTCCGCTGCGCCGTACTCGTGGATCTGGATTGCTTTCATGTGATGTGTACCCCTCGTTGGGTTGGGGCCGGCATGCCCGCAGCTTCGTATGCGGCCCCCTCGTCGAGGGTCTCCGCGGCGAGCAGTGCGGCGGCGAGTTGATTGAGCTGGGGACGATGTTCGGTCAGCCGCTGGAGCGCGTCGGCGTAACAGCGATCGATGAGGGCACGTACTTCCACGTCGACGAGTTCGAGGCTCGCGTCGGAAGCCGAACCTGGATCGCCGCGGAATCGCAGCTGCCCATCGGCGGCCGGGAGGACTGAGACCGGTCCGATCGCATCGGACATACCCCAACGACCGACCATCTGGCGGGCGATGGAGGTGCACTGCTCCAGGTCGGACTCCGCACCCGTGGTCACCGCGCCGTAGACCAGTTGCTCGGCGGCGCGGCCGCCGAGGGCGCCGGTGATGCGACCGCGGAGATACTCGGCGTCGTAGCCGTAGCGATCGGTGTCGGGCGTTTGGAAGGTCACGCCGAGGGCGTTGCCACGCGGGATAATGGAGATCTTGCGCACCGGGTCAGCGCCCGGCAGCAACATTCCCAGCAGGGCATGACCGCTCTCGTGGTACGCCGTCCGCTCTCGATCAATCGGCGAAATGGTGATGTGGCGCTCGGCCCCCAGGATGATCTTCTCCAGCGACTGCGAGAAATCCGACGGCTGGAGTCGATCACGGTTGCTCTTGGCGGCCAGCAGTGCCGCCTCGTTCACCAGGTTCTTCAGGTCCGCGCCGACCATGCCTGGAGTGGTCGCCGCAACCTGGGCGAGCGACACGTCGTCGTTGAGGGGTACTCCGCGAGCGTGTATCTCGAGAATCGCTTTGCGCCCTGCCAGGTCGGGAGGGTTCACCACGATGCGACGGTCGAATCGGCCGGGCCGAAGCAGGGCTGGGTCGAGGACGTCGGCCCGGTTCGTCGCAGCAATGACAACGACCCCGTCGGTCTGGGCGAATCCGTCCATCTCGGTGAGGATCTGGTTCAGGGTCTGTTCTCGTTCGTCGACGCCGCCGAAACTGGCCCCACCGCCTCGCGCTCGACCAATCGCGTCGAGCTCGTCGATGAAGATCATCGATGGCGCTACCTTCTTGGCCTGATCGAACAGATCGCGTACGCGGCTGGCACCCACACCCACGATCATCTCGATGAACTCCGCAGCGGAAACGGAGAAGAACGGAACACCGGCTTCGCCGGCCACGGCGCGGGCAAGCAGTGTCTTGCCGGTGCCGGGAGGCCCGGACAACAGCACACCGTGCGGGAGTCGAGCGCCCACGTTGTGATACTTCGCCGGGTTGCGGAGCATCTCGACGATCTCGGAGAGTTGTTCCTCCACCTCGTCGATCCCCGCAACATCGGCGAACGTGACGCGTGCCGTTCCCAGCTCGTCGCCGCGAATAGCCTTCGACCGGCCAATGCCACCGATGCCGCCGAGACCACCGGACTTGCGCATCGACCGTGTCCCGATGACGACGAGCCCAACGATCAGCAAGGTGGGGCCGAAGTTCACGAGAAGCGTGGCCCAGAGCGGCGAGTCAGACACCAGTGGTTTGGCGGTGACCACGACGTTTTTCGCCTGCAGACTGGCCAGTAGGTTGTCGTCGGCGAACGTCGGCCGTTGCGTCGCGAAGGTCGTCGTGTTCTTCGACTTCACGGTGATTGACTTGCGCAGCTTTCCGGTGATGGAGTCGCCCTTCGCGCTGATCGTCGAGACGTTGCCGGACGAAAGCTGTTGGACGAAGCTGCTGTAGGTGATCGTCGTCGCCGGCGTCGGGCGGGTGAACACCGATGCGAGGATCCAGTTGAGGAGCAGTGCGCCGGCGATCCAGGTAACCCAGCGGGGGAGCCCGCCGTTGGGGGACTTGTGCGGCTTCGCGTCGGACCCCGACGACGGCGTTCCTTCCACCCGCCACGGAGCTCTCGAGGGATCTTGCTTCGAAGCGGAATCACGTCGGGAAGTCCCCGAAGTGCCCGGCGAATACGCACGGTCAGAGCTTTTCGATCACGTCATCGCGACTCGCCACATCGCTGGTGACGGGATCGCTCTCGGCGACGGAGGAGTCACCGTGGGCGTCGCTCACGGCCTTCTTCGCCGCCGCGAGGACGGTCCCGGCCGAAGAAGGCGGGGCGTCGACCGTGTCGGCGAGTGCCTTGGCCTCGCTCGCCCGGTCACCGGTGATCCAGGACAGCCGTTGACGGAAACTGGGGGCGTCGCCGTTCTCTCTGACGTTTGTCGGATCGTCGATCGCTTCGGCGTTCTCATCACTCTCGGGGAGGATTTCGAAGCGATCGGGAAATTCGGCGGCGAGCCGATCAACGGCGACCAGGATTGCCGATGCCTGATCATCGACGGGGAGCTGACGCACGACATCGAGGACTCGGCCATCGTTGCCGAGGATGACCGAACTGATCCGCCCTTGACCGTCCACTTTGGCGTTGAGCTCTTCGGCGAGACCGTCGTCGGTGATCAACGGAACGGTCACCGCCAGTCGATCAGCAACCTCCGAGGGGTACCCGTCGACCACGACAAGGAGCTGAATGCGCCGCTCGCCGAAGCGGATGAGGGCACCGTCAAGGCCAAGGATCGCGGAGTCGGCCTCGGGTCCGTGCGCTCCGACAAACACAATCACCACCGGGACACGGCCCCGGAAAGCAGACGAGTCGAGACGCGCCTTCTTGCTGCTCTCGGCGTTGAAGCTAATTGGCTGCTCGGAAAGATCGGTGAGTTCGGACATGCCCGCACGGGTACCCCGCCAAGGAGGACATCAAACGACCGGCGACTCGCCGCCGGGAACATCACCGGAGTAGCGGAGCGGGTGGTCTCCGCCGAGCTCGGAGAATCGTTCATTCAACGCGACGGCGATGATGTCGCGATTGTGGTCATCGGAGACGAGGGCCCCGAACAGGATCGCTTCAATCTCCAACACGGCATTCATGCCGCCGAGGGCGAAGTAGCGCAACCAAAGATCGTCGACGGACAGACCGAGGTCGCGACGTGCTTTTTCGAGAACATCAATGGGTTCGGTCATCGAGACGTCACTGACCTGTGGCGCTCGCGTCATGAGTCGACGCCACGACGTCGGTCGCATGAGCGAATACGGAGATCTCTGCCGATCGTGCGGCATGGTGCAGAGCCGCGGCCGCCACAGCGCGATCGACGTGCTGGCGGGCCATGACGACTCCCTGGGCGTGAGCAATGACCTCGCGTGCGTGCAAAGCCTCCGAGATTCGCGTGGAGAAATCGGAGTTGATGAGATCAACGCCGCCGTGCGTGAGAATCGTCGCGGCCTGGGTGGCGAAGAGCGCAGCGAGTTGTTGTTGCTCGAGACCGAAGGCATGCTCGGTCGTCGAGTAGATGTTGAGCGCACCGAGCGGGCGCTCGGCCACCAGCAGTGGTGTGGAGAGCACACTGGCGATGCCCTCCTGGAGGGCCAGCGGGACGAAGTCGGGCCATCGCCGTTCTTCGGCGAGGGACTCCACGTGGAACCAGTGTCCCTGGGCCGCCGCCGCCAGGCAGGGCCCCTCGCCCGTGCGGTACTGATGTTCATCCATCCGCAGAACGGTGTCGTTGGTTGCTGCCGCAGTCACCAAGAGTCCGCTCCGCGCCAGGGTGACGCTCACCCCGTCGGCTCCGTCGACGGTGGCTGCGGCGAGCACGGTAACGAGTTGAAGGGCGGCGTCAATCACCTTCGTGCTGTTCGCCGGCGCGACCGAACGGATGAGATCGGACCGTGATGGTTGCGGGCTCGCCAGAATCGCCGTGCGGTCGCCGGCCCGTTGTTCGGCGCCGAGATCCGAATGCCGGGAGCTCGCAAACGCGACACCCGCCGCCACGCCGACGCCGGGAATAGCGAACAGGTGCCGGACGGCGGCCGACGCGCCACGGATCGCCAAGGTGCCACCCAACGAATCGAGGCGTCGCGACGCGACCGAAACCAGTCCGAGGCCCGCCCCGCCGAAGAAGGTGACCCGGGCGAGGTCGAGGACGAGGCGAATATGGCCTGCGTCGGCAAGGGCACCGAGCATCGAAGCGAGCGTTGCCACCGAACACTCATCAACGTCGCCGGTCACGGAAACGATGGTGACGTTGTCATCGAAGGCGATGTCGATGCCGAAATCGCCTAGCGGCGTGGGCTGCGGAGCCAGGAACGCCGATTCCTTCGAGGCCATGACCGACAGCTTTCACGGTGGTTGCGAGCGGCCGAGACCACTCCCGAACCCTGCTTGTCGAAGGCGCAGTCTCATCCTATCAGTGATCCTCTGACCGAACTAACAACAGGCAACAGGAGGGGGGCGTCGACGGGGGAACAGCGAGCCGGGACGTGGTGAACTGTCATCATGGCCAGCGATCTTGACCTCGAACGCCTCGAGGAGAGCTTTGCCCGGGTGGCGGAGCAGTTGTTGCGGCCGGGGTCGGTCGTCGAGACGTTGCAGCACATCGTCGCCCTCGCCGCGGAGACCATCGACGGGTGCGATGCCGCCGGGGTCTTTCTGGCGCGAGAGGGAGCGGTGGCCACCGCAGCGGCGAGCTCATCTCTGTCGGACACCCTCGATCGTCTGCAGATCGAGGCCCATGAGGGGCCGTGCATAGATGCCTCCGCTCGAGGTTCCACGTTCTACGCCCATGATCTCGCCGCGGACAAGCGATGGCCGACGTTCGGACCAGAGGCCGCCGCACTTGGAGTGCGCAGCGTGCTGTCGTACTCGCTTTCGGTGGAGAGGCTGAGTGCTCTGAATTTATATGCACACCTACCATCAGCGTTCGGCGCTACGGATCGAGCACAGGGGCAGCTCTTCGCCACTCTTGCCCGTCTCGCTTTGGAGTTGGCCGAGGAACGCGCTGCTGACAGTGAGCGCGTCGCCAATCTCACCGACGCGTTGCGGACTCGCGAATTGATCGGTCAGGCCCAGGGCATCCTGATGGAGCGCGAGCGCATCACCGCCGACCTGGCCTTCGACGTACTGCGCCGTGCGTCGCAACGATTGAATGTGAAGCTGCGATCGGTCGCGGAGAGACTCGTCGAAACCGGTGAGTCTCCTGCTGTTCGGGGTCACTCCTCCGATGGGTGAGGCCGGCGACCCCGTAGAACCGCCTGCAGAACCACCACGCTCGTCGCCGTCACGACTCCTGCGGCAAATGCGTCCTTGATGGGGAGAAGATCAAGGGCGTAGAACCGGCGCGTCACCGGGGTGGCGACGATGATCCCGCCGACTGCGACGAGACCGCCGAGAAGTGCGGCGTCGAAGCGATCGAGGGGACGCATCAATCGGTAGAGCAACCAGAACGCGACCGAGACGAGCGCCAAGGTTGAGGCGGTCCTCCCTTCGTTGAGGGTTCCGTTCATGAAGCGCGAACGGACGAGCCAATATGTGGTCAAGGTGATGATCGCAGCGGCGAGGCCGGCAGGCACGGCGAACCGGAGCACCCTGCCGAGGTACCCGGGCCGGGTTCGGGCGTCTGCCCGGCGAAAGCTCAGAGCGAACGCCGGGATGCCCACGGTCAGTTCGGAGACAAGGCTGAGATGGCGTGGGAGAAAAGGGAATACGGCGCCGGAGACTCCGATGACAAAGGCGAAGATGGCGGCGTACACCGACTTGGAGACGAACAGCGATGACACGCGCTCCATGTTGGCCACCACCCGTCGTCCCTCGTCCACCACTCCCGGGAGACGATCGAAGCGCCCGTCGAGCAAGACCAGTTGGGCCACGGCCTTGGTCGCTGTCGTGGCGGTGTCCATAGCGATGCCGATGTCGGCCGCTTTCAGGGCGGGGATGTCGTTGACGCCGTCGCCGGTCATGGCCACGACGTGCCCGGCGCGTTGCAGCGCCTTGATGATCTCCTGCTTCTGCTCAGGAGACACCCGGCCGAACACGGTCGTGTTCTCCGCGAGCTCGTCGACCGACGCCGACGACGAACGTAGATCGGCGAACTTCTCCGCGCCTCGGACGCCGAGCTGAACGGCGACCGCCGACACGGTTGTCGGATTGTCGCCGGAGATCACCTTCACCTCGACACCTTGCTCGGCGAAGTAGGCGAGCGTGGCGGCGGCATCGGACCGCACTTCCTCGACGAGAACGACCAACCCCATCGGCTCGACGTCGGCGGGAAGCGAATCCTCGCCGATCACCTGACCGTCGGCGTGAGCGACGAGCAACACCCGTTTGGCCTGGGCAGCCAGTTCCCCGACCCGTGCTGTAGCGGCGTCGATCGGCGGGCCGGAGCTACCGGCCAACAGCATCTCCGGCGCGCCGATCAGCCAGGTACCTTGCCCGTCGAACGAGGTTGCGCTCCACTTGCGAGCCGAGGAGAACGCAACCTGCGATGTCGCTTTCCACGACGGCGCCTCGCCGACCTCGGGAGCAATCGCCAGCATGGCTGTCGTTGGGCTGGGCTCGGCCTTGGCCAAGGCCGCCAGGGCCCCGCGGAGCTCGTCCAACGTAGAGCCCAAGGGCTCGAGCGCATCGAGCGTGGTCCGCCCGGTGGTGAGCGTCCCCGTCTTGTCGATGCACAACACGTCGATCCGAGCGAGACCTTCGACGGCCTGCAGCTCCTGTACCACGACGTGGTTGGATGCGAGCCGCCGAACGGCGGTGGCCATGGCGAGGCTGATCATGAGCACGAGGCCCTGCGGAACGAGCCCCACTACGCCGGCAATGGCCGACACCAAGCCGTCTTTGGTGCTCCGGTCGGCTCGGAGCTGGCTCCACAACAGAAGTGCCGTGAGAGGAACGAGGGCCCAACCGATGACTTGCAACATTCGGTCGACGCCGTTGCGAAGCTCGGAATGCGTGGGCGCGTACGTCCGAGCCTGCATCACGAGCTTCTGAATCCATGCGTCGTTCCCGACGCGGATCACGACAACACGTGCCGATCCGGCGACCACGGCGCTGCCGGCGAGGACCTCATCGTCCACGTTCTTGGCGACCGGGTCTGCCTCTCCCGTCAGTGCCGATTCATCGGTCTCCAGGCCATCAGCTTCGAGTACGCGCCCGTCGGCGGGAAGTTGGTCTCCGGCGCGGAGTCGGAGGATGTCGTCACGCACGATCTCGGCGGGCGGGAGCACTACATCGACGCCGTCGCGGATGACGGTGATGGTCGGAGCAATCCGAACACGAAGTCGATCGAGAGCGCGTTTGGCCGCCAGTTCCTGGACGATTCCGATGACCGCATTGAGCACCACGATGATTCCGAACAGCGCATCGACTGGACTGCCGATGATCAGAACGGTCAACGCCAGGATGCCCAGGATGGCGTTGAATCTCGTCAGCACGTTGGCTCGAAGGATCTCGGCGATGGTCCGCCCTTCCCTGTCGGGGAGGGCATTGCCCTGACCCGCGGCACGCCGGTCGGCGACTTCGGCAGCAGTCAGGCCTGTGGTCCCGTCGGGGGGCGCCGCGTCGACAACTGGGGCGCAGACGGTCACGGCGCTCCGATACCCCTCGGTCGAAACGGTGAAACGCCAGTGGCGAGCAACAGTGAAACGCCGGCCCAAGCGTCGGTTGGTTTGCTTCTGCGTGAACGGGGTAGCTGGCGGAAGACGACCAACGCGTCGATCAGCCGGAGAAGACGGAGATGGCTCATGAGACAGGTTCGGAGTCGCTGATGGAAACGATGCTCGATGCGGTTCACCGGCTGCGAACCGCCGGCTTTCGTCATGACCTGGTGACCGGCCCGGACGCCAGCTTCATTTGCAGCTGCGGTCAGAACATGGCGGCTCA
Source organism: Acidimicrobiia bacterium (assembly GCA_031418775.1). GTDB lineage: Bacteria > Actinomycetota > Acidimicrobiia > Acidimicrobiales > JANYDT01 > JANLQX01. The sequence goes on along the minus strand of JANOJN010000169.1, from coordinate 11,309 downwards.
GGAGGCGTCCGTGTTGCACACGGTTCGTTTCGAAGGCGCGGTCGACCCCGAGGACCAGTCGATCCTGTTGGCTGTGGCCACCCCGTGCCAACACGCCGCACTCTTTCGATCGGCCTACGGGCCGGTAGCGGCGTTGGACGATCCCAACACCAGCGCAGCGCTTCGTCGGTTATCCGAAACCTCAGTGTTTGAAGCTACTGCTGAGGGGTATTTGTAGACCGATGGCACACAGGTCCTGTGCTGGTCACGATGACCTCTTCACCATCTTCACCATCCGGCAGTCTGCGCTCATCCCCCAGGGCGGCGGGCTGCCGAACCATGGTGGCCCCTGGCAAGTGCCGCGAAGCGTTTCAGCCACGACGGGTCGGGGCATCATCTCGTTCATGAAGATACTGATTGCCGTTGACGACACCGAGTCTGCCCACCAGGCGACGCAAGTCGCTCGGAAGTTGTTCCCCCAAGCAGAGCACATCGTTCTCAGCGCGGCCGAACTTCCTCCGTTCGCCTTCGGCGTCGCGCTCGGCGGGCTTGTCGATGCACCGTCGGACTCGCTCACTGCGGCGATCGAAGCAGACGCGGACCGCAACGTGATCGCTGCGGCAGAATCGTTCCCGGACGGCGCCGCTCACGACATGGCGACGGGCGACGCTGGCTTGGTGATCTGCCGGGAAGCGGCCCGCCTGGGAGTCGATGTCGTCGTCGTCGGCCGGGAAGAGAAGTCGGTGCTCTCACGTTTCTTCCATCCATCGGTCTCGGACTACGTGATGAAGAACGCTCCGTGTCCAGTCCTGGTGGTCAGAGAGGGCGACAAGTCGTGAGCACGGGATGCCCGGACGGGCAGGCCCGCTGACGAGCGTCAGGTTTCGAGTGGAGAGTTCTTGGGTAGCTCGTCACGATGAATACTTTCGTTCTCGACATTTCCGATATCCAGGCGCGAGCGAGGAAGAACCTCGAGCAGGGGCCGCTCACCGACACCTACGGGCCAGAGCGTGAGCGGGTCGTCGAAGTGCTCAACGACGCTCTGGCGACCGAGATCGTGTGGCGTTCTCCGCTACCGGTCACACCACTTCTTGGCGACAGGTCTTGCCGCCAAGTCGGTTGCTGAGGAGTTCCTCGAACACGCCGAAGAAGAACAAGAGCACGCCGACCGGATCGCCGCACGCATCGTTCAGCTCCAGGGAGTGCCGAACTTCGATCCGGCCACCCTCACCCAGCGTTCCCATTCGCAGTTCGAGAACGGGGGATCGCTCGTTGACCTCCTTCGCGAGGACCTTGTCGCCGAGAGGATTGCCATCGAGGTCTACACGGAGATCGCTCGATGGCTGGGCGACGCCGATCCCACGACTCGTACGCTCATCGAACAGATCCTCGCCGTCGAGGAAGAGCATGCTGACGACCTGTTGAGTCTGCTCGGCGCCCACAGCGACTCGTAGAGCGCACCTTGCCCGGATTTGTCGAATGAATCCCTTGCGCCGGTGGGTCGCGGGCCGTATCGGGATGTGCCGCCCGCCGTAGTGTTTGGAGCGAAGTGCCGGGGGTAGCAGTGAGGTGGAATACGCGCCCCGCGTCATCACCTCCAACGAAGGACCCACGCTCATGAGTACAGCGCAAGAACCAACACCATCCGACCCGTCGGAATCGGCAGAACGCGAACAGGAGCGGGAGGCTTCCCGTCCGCCCGGCGCGCACGGCAAAGAGGGGAAGGACTCGGACGGCCGAAGCGAGCCGTACGAGGAGGAGCCCGAGTCGCTGTCGCCAACACGTTGAGCACACCGCCGGGCTCTGGCGTGACGCGACCGGTCGGGACGGGAGTCGGCCAACCGTTCGGTTGAATTCGACATCTCAACGGAACGTCTGGCCTGCGATGTCCTCATCAATGCGCAGGTTTGAACGTGGGCAGCAGGGGTAAAGGAGACAGGTCGTACCGCCCACGTATAAGGATCAATCATGCTTATTTTTCTCTGGATCGCCGCAGCGATCCTCGTTATTGCCGGAATCATGATGGTTTTCCGAGGTCAGCTGGTGAACGGACTCATACTCATTGCACTGGGGCTTCTTGTCGGCCCGGGCGGCGTCAGCATTGTCGGCTGAACAGGTTCCGCGCCGCGAGCATCACGACTGCTTCGCGTTCGTGAAAAGAGAAAGACCCCGGGTTGACCGGGGTCTTTCTCTTTCCGTGACCTGCCACTGAGAGCGCTGGTCAGCGGCGAGAGAGGGAATATCCGCCTGGACCGACGATGCAGCCAATCACGATCAAGACGATGCCGGCGATGACAGAGCCCGAAAGCACCGTGATAGCGCCGGCAATGACCAGGATGACTGCGGCGATAGATAGCAACGTACCCACGATCAATGTCCGATCAGAAGAGTTGTGGATGACAGAAGTGACATGAGTGATCCTCCGGATCTCTTGCAACATGGTGAACGCGAGGTCGTCACCAGTGACGTACGTATGCCCGGATCTTCCATCGGTGAAACTCCGGGGCTTCAGTGATCACGGCATACCTGCGGCCGCCTGAGCGACCGTCTCGAATCAGGACCGGTGGGTTACCCCCCGCCTCGAACGTCGACGCCGGTGGCGAGACGTCTGCGCCTCCAGGATTCACAGCGGCGTGCGAATGACGTCCGAGACCGGCTTGTCCGCTTTCATCGGGAAGGGCTTGCTCGATGAGCAGATTGACCGATGAACCGTCGATCGTGATCACGGCCATGTCGCGGAGCAGCTCGGCCATCTTGAGGAATGACGGCTCGAACGCCGGCCAGTCCTCGAGGTCGAGGGCACGACGCAGGCGCTCGGACAACCACGCGATGCCGCGGCCCCATCGCCCCTCACACAGCGCGGCATTCCATCGCATGTCTCGTTGGCGCGAAGTGGTTCGTGAACCGTGGGTAGCCCATCTCGTTTGGGCCAGAAGGGTGTTCCATCGTGGAGATCCATTGGGGCCGCTCTTGCCCGTTCGGCGGGACTTGAAAACCTCCGGCGCAGGCGGAAGTGCGGCGGCTCATCGAATCAGCTTCTGGCGCTGCGGGGTTCGGGCGAAGCTGATCAGGGTAGCCATGATGCGTGCCTGACGGATCAGACGAACCTCAACATGTCACCCAGGCGGTAGCGCCCCAGGGTCGGCGCAATCCAGCCGACCGCGCGATCCGGGCCGTGGACGCATGGCAGCAGAAATCGGTGCCGGCGGGTTTCGTCTTCGGGGTCATCAAGAAGTTCGGTGACGATCGGGGTGGCCAGTTGGCCGCACTCATCTCTTTTTCGGCCTTTCTTGCGTTCTTCCCGCTCATGCTCGTGGTGGTCACGGCGACGGCCTTTCTGGCCCAACGCCACCCGGCGATTGCGGACCGGATCCGAACATCGGCTGTCGCCCAGTTCCCCGTTGTCGGCGCCGAACTGACGAGCAACGAGCGAGCGCTTCCGGGGAGTGGACTCGGCCTGGGAATCGGCCTCGCCGGACTGGTGTGGGGAGGGTTCGGAGTTACGCAGTCGTTGCAATACGCCTTTCACGAGGTGTGGCACGTTCCCCACAAACATCGACCCTCGTTCGTTCTCCGGGTCGCTCGGGGTTTCGGGGTGTTCGGATTGATCGTCGTCGGGGTCCTGGCCAGCGCGACGCTCGGTCTTGTCGGGAGTTTGGTACGCGACTCGATCCTTGCCGGCGCCTTCGGCATGCTGGCCGCAACTGCGGTCAGCATGGGTTTGTTCGTCGTCGTCTTCTGGCTGCTGAGCCCCAGGTCGCTCCCCTTGAGAAATCTGTTACCCGGAGCGGTCCTGTCGGCGTTCGGCTGGCAGGCGCTCCAGCTTCTCGGTCTGCGGCTGGTCAATCACCAACTGCGCCGCAGCTCTCAGCTCTACGGCGCGATCGGGGCGGCTCTCGGACTGCTGTGGTTTCTCGTGCTGGGGACGCAGGTTCTTCTCTACTCGCTCGAAGTGACAGTCGTAAGCACACAGAAGTTATGGCCTCGCTCCATCGTCCAGCCGCCATTGACAGCATCTGATGTCACACTCCTGGCGGCGATGGCCAAGCAGGAAGAACGTCGGCCGGAAGAGCACGTTTCGGTCCGGTTTGATGGCGACCCCTAGGTCGCGTCGCCGGGCGCTCTTCGGTGCAGATCCGTCGCACTATTCCTCCTCGGGCAGCCGCAGCTCACCGATATGGCGTTCGTGGACGCGGCGATCGTCCCGGGCTTCGAAGCATCCGGGACGATCGATTCCTTCCAGAAGGAAGGCGTCGACGACTTCACTATCCGCGCAATGAGGGGGCAAAACATCAACCCCCAGGTTTCGTCGAAACGGATCTTGGGCACTGCGATGCGATGAGCATAGGAATTCGTGAGAGTGCTGTGGTCGGCCGAGGGTCGATGCCCAACCCCGAGCCGTCGCCGCCGCCGATCCCCCCGAAGCCGGGTGATCCTCTTCCCCCGATACCTGCGCCGCCTTCGCCTGTCGTGCCCGACGTCCTGGCGTCCCTCTAAACCCGCGCAACGACGAGCGGAGTCGGCGACTTGGAGGTGTCGGTGGAAACTCGTGCGAACCCGAGTCGCATCGCTGAGCCGGTGGTGTCGCTCGCTCCTCGTCTGCTGGTTGCTGTTGCCGCAGGGGTGGTTGCCGCATTGGGCATCATGTCCATTGCCGAACGAGCCACACGAGTCCTTGGTTGGGCCGTCGCGGCGGCCGTGGGTGCCACGCTCGCCGCTGCCGTCATCGGCCGAGTGGAGAAGGTTGTCGGCCATCGTGCCGCGATTGTTGTCACCACGCTCGGTTTCGCCAGCGGCACCACAGTGGTTGCGTGGCGCCTGTTCGACGAGCTCCGTCGTGGAACGACCACACTTCAGGTGGCCCTTCCCCGGGCAATCCGTCGTCTCGAGGACTCGGACGGGGGGGTAGGTCAAGTTGTGCGGGAGTTCGGCCTTCGGACGAAGGTCGAACGCATTCTGACCGGGCTTCCCGGGCAGATTGCCGGTGGAACACCCGCAGAAGTCGCCCGCACAGCCGGAACGCGCGGCGCAGCCTTTGTTGCCGGACTGGTCCTCACGTGCTTCGTGTGCGCCGGCGGGCGGCGGTCCTTTTCCGGCCTGCTGGTTTGGATTCCCGAACGGAGCGGTCGGATGCTCAATCGGCACGCGGTTGGCCAACTGATGGAGCGCGCCCATCGGCGCGCCAGCGATGTCATTCTTTTCTCGGCGGTCAAGGCGGTGGTCGTTGGTCTGTTCGTCGGCGGAGCGTTTTCGATTCTTTCCGTTCCCGGAGCCACCGTCTTCGGCGCAGTGTTCGCGTTCGCATCCATCGCGCCGGGCGTCGGTCCCGTTGCCGCACTCGTCGGGATCGGAGCCCTGTTCGGTATCGTCCACGGACCTGAACTCTGGCTCAGTCTGGTCGTCGTTGCGGCGGTCTCGATCGCAGATCGGATCATCCATAGACGCTGGGTCAGCAGGGGCATGCTCGATATGGGACCGGTCATCGGAACTGTCGCGCTTGTCGGCGGCTTCGAGGTCGGCGGGCTGGGTACTGCGTTGTGCGGCGTCGCGGTAGCGGCATTCATCTCGGCGCTGTGGGCTGAGTTCGTCAAGCTCAACGACCGATGGTCTTGCAACCACCCCGAGTTGGAAGCGCCGACCCGAGACCAGTCGAATACTGAACGTCCCTCCACCACGATGGCCGCGGGCTTCCTCGGAGCCGGAGCCGTGACGATTGGCGCTCGGGTAACGATTTCTGCGGTCCGGTCTGTACACGGAACGGCGGTCCTCGTGCTCATCGCGTTCGTTTTAGCGCTCGCCATGGAGCGGATCGTCGGACCGATTGCCCGCCGGCTGCACGGAAATCGCGGCGTGGCAGTGGCCGCAGTTGGCGTGGCAATGCTGCTCGTCCTGACCGCAGCCGGGCTGGTGCTTACCCCAGCGTTTGCCAACAAGGCACAGTCATTCGGCCGGGAGTTACCGCGATTGACCGAACGACTCGACGAGATCCCTCTCGTGGGCAGTCGCCTTCGCGGCGCCGACGTTGGGGAGAGTGTTCAGCGATGGCTCCGCGACCTGCCGGCAAACCTCGGTCGCGATAGTGCCCGGATGAGCACGGCCGTCGTTGGCGCCGTGGACACGTTGGTGACTTCGACGGTCGTCGTGCTGCTGGCGTTGTCTTTGGTCGTAGATGGGCCTCGACTCATCCGGTCGGTCCGGCGCGTCATGGCGCCACGTCGGAGACGTATGTTTGACCAGTCCAGCGTGCTCGTTGTCGATGTCGTCGGACGGTATTTCGCTGGATCGCTTCTCGTGGCGTTGCTCGCAGGAGTGATGGCAGCTTCGGTTGGACTCACGCTTGGCGTCGTCCTCGCACCTCTCGCAGCAGTCTGGATTGCCCTGACGAACCTGATTCCGCAGGTGGGCGGCCTGTTGGGTGGCGTGGTGTTCGTTGCACTGGGTTTCGTCACGAGCCCCACGGTCGGTCTTGCGTGCCTGGTCTACTTCTTGACGTACCAACAGTTCGAAAATCACGTCATCCAACCCGCAGTTATCGGCAAGGCGGTATCGATGTCGCCGGCGGCAACGATGATTGTTGCTCTGGTGGGAGGGGCGGCTCTTGGGATTCCTGGAGCGATGATCGCCGTTCCCGTGGTCGGTGCTGTGAAGGTCGTCGCCGGTCGGATCCGGGAACGCACCAGCACCGGGGTGGTACCGGACCCGTAGCTCCGAGCACTTTCACGCAGCTCCGCGCTGCGCAAACGCGGTCACATCGTGCGTCTGACCGTGATGTCAGACGCACGATGCGAGACGCACGATGGTTGCCGTCCTAGCTAGTACGGGCCTTCACCGTTGCGCAGGCGGGGATTGCGTGAGAAGCCGCCCCAGCTTGACCAGAACGCAAGGCTGAGCGCCGCGCCGAGGATGCCCACGATGAGAAGAATCATGCCAACGGTCTGCAGATTGATTCCTGAGGTAGAGGCGGTGACCGCCCACTTCAGGATCGCGCCGATGGCGATCAACAAGATGCTCACGGAGAGTCCCATGGGATGTCCTTTGTTTTCCGCCTGGAGTACATCTCCAGGACTTGTTTTCGGATACCCCTGCGCGGATGAAACGAAACATCACGCACCAGCGAGGATCGATCGCGGTGTTTGGCGTAAGGCTCGCCGGGTAGGTACTGAACATGAACGTTGGAGCGAACCAGCCGCCGCTCGTGGTGTTCGGCGTCACCGGCGATCTCGCTCGGAAGAAGATCTTCTCGGCCCTCTATGAACTTGCGAGCGCCGGGCGGCCGTTCCGGAGTGTCGTGGGAGTGGGCCGATCCGACTGGGCGACGTCTGACCTCCGCAGTGCCGCGGTCGAGGCAGTTGCAGCAACGAACGATTTAGACGGCAACGTCCTCGAGGCTTTCGTGGAATCGCTCGCGTACGTGAAGGGAGACTACGACGAGCCTGAGACATACGAAGCGATAGCCGCTTTGGTGGGGGACGCTGAGCTGGTGCTGTGCTATCTCGCCGTTCCCCCAACAGCGTTCGCCGGGATTGCCAAGGGCCTGGGAGCCAGCGTTCTCTGCGATCGCGTCCGATTACTGGTGGAGAAGCCGTTTGGGTTCGATCTTCGCTCTGCGATAAAACTGCATGCCGACCTGGAAGCAACACTCTCGCCGCCCCAGATCTATGTCGTCGATCACTATCTCGAGAAGACCTTGGTACAACAGCTCTCCTTCGCCCGTCAGAGCAATGCGGCGCTCGACGCGCTCTGGGAGAGTGGTTGCATTGAGTCGGTCGAAATCCTGATGGCCGAAGAGCTCGGTATCGAGGGGAGGGGTGAATTCTTTGACTCGGCGGGAACCATTCGCGACACCATTCAAAATCATGTGCTGCAACTTCTCACCGCCGTTGCGATGGAAACCCCAGTGTCCGATACGGCCGATGCGCTGAATGATGCTCGCCACGACCTCCTTCGATCGGTCCTTCCACTTCGACCCGGTGACGTGGTGCTCGGGCAGTACGACGGATACCTCGACACCCAAGGAGTGAACCCGTTGTCGACGACGGAGACGTATGTGCGAGCGACCGTGCGCATTGACAACGACCGTTGGCGAAACGTCCTGTTCACGCTGATCTCGGGGAAGGCGCTCGCCGACAACAGGGTCTCGGTGAGCATCTCGTTTCGGGCAACGCGCGCGGAGTCTCTGTGCGGTGCACGCGGTGAACGAAACCAGCTTGTCATCGAACTGGCTCCGAAACAGTCGGTGACTCTGCATCTGCAGGGACTACCCATTGTCTGCCCCGTCGACGAGGTCCGAGCCGAGCTCTCGTCAGCGTTGGATAGTGTTTCGCACAACCAGACGGCTGCGTATGCCTGTGTCTTCGAGGATGCGTCCAGGGGTGACCGTCGATGGTTCAGTCGAATCGACGTCGTGGCGGAGTCGTGGCGCGTGGTCCAGGACATTCTCCACCATGAACCTCCTACTGTCTACGCATCGGGGTCGTCGGGACCATCGGTCTGAGCAATGCCGGTCGACGCATTGTGGCGTCATCGGCACCGCATTGGTTCAGGGGGTCGAGCGTTCTTGCGGAAGGCGTTCGGAGGCCCGAACGACAAAGTCGGTGAGTAGCGTCGCTCCGAGCGTGCTGATCATCGGAACGTCGGCGGCGTCTCGTCCTCGGCCCACAACGATGCGGCCGACGCGAGGCTCATTCACCCGAGCGTCAAATGTCCACCATGCGTCGTCGAGACACACTTCGATCCAGGCGCAGAAGTCCATCGGAGCCTCGCTCGCGGCGACTCCCAGGTCGGGGAGATAGCCGAACACATAGCGCGTGGGGATGTTCAACGCCCGGCAGAAGCTGGCGGCCACGTGGTTGAAGTCGCGGCACACCCCGCGGCGCTGCGCCCAGGCTTCGGTTGCTCCGGTAACCGGCGTCGTTGAACCGTAGGCGAACGCCATTTCTTCATTGACGAACGAACAGATATTGCGGACAGTTGCGCCGGTCGCCGGTCGGTCGGGAGTGATGTCTCGGCCGAATCGCTCCCATGCCTCCTGGCCCAGTTCGTCGGGTCGGCAGTACCTCGAGGGCTGAAGCCACCACAGGTGCTCGGGCCGGGTCTCTGCCGCGCTCGGCGCATGAAGGTCGGCCGGCATCGGATCAAGAACGTCGGGCACGGCGACGGTGGCGGCATAGGTGATGGTGCTCGCTCCGCTCGGAAGAACGACACGGTCGACAGACTGTGCCCGTGCCGCGCCATTGTTGGGCCAGTCAGGTTCCGTGACCGTGACGTGCTGGGTCCCGAACTGATCCGTGAGGATCAGGCTGCTCTCCATGACGTCGGCGTCGCTCGGCCGAACGCGGAGAAACGTCGCCGTCGGAGCAGTAGCGACGACGGTGAACGAGGTTCCGAGGTCGATCGTTCTCATCTCGGTCCTGTATCCCGGTGGCACGGGTCGTAAACGGGCTGTCGTCTGTGTGACGTTGCAGTGGTTGCCGACGCAACTTCGTCGTGGGCATGGGAGGGGTCGGTAATACGCGTTACGGCGAAGACGCCCGGCCGTGACCCCACGGATCCGGCCACAAGCCCACATGTTTGGTCCTTCTCGATTGCGGGCACCGTGAGGTCGTGGAATTCTCTGTATGGGCTCCCATGGCGGATACCGTGAGCCTGCTCACGTTCGATCCGGATCGATGCGTCGACATGCGGGCCGATGCTGGCCACTGGAAGGTCGAGGCCGACGTCGCCCCGGGCACGGAGTACCTGTTCCGGATCGACCGCGCCGGCGAAACGTTCGACCGACTCGACCCGCGCGGACGTTGCGCGACCTCGTCGATCGGCCGGTCGGTGGTGTCGGACCCTGACTTTGCGTGGACCGACCACGATTTCGTCGCGCCGCCGTTGGCCAACTGGGTGATCTACGAGCTCCACCCCGGAACGTTCGCCGGAAGCCTCGACGGCGTCGTCGCGAAGCTCGACGAACTCTGCGACATCGGCGTGAATGTCATCGAACTCATGCCGGTGGCGGAGTTCGCCGGGGATCAGTCGTGGGGCTACAACCCTGCGCTGCCGTATGCCGTTGAGTCGAGCTTGGGCGGTCCTGACGCACTTCGCCGCCTCGTCGACGCAGCACACTCGCGTGGGTTTGCTGTGCTCCTCGATGTGGTTTACAACCACTTCGGTCCGAGCGATCTGGATCTCTGGCGGTTCGACGGCTGGTCGGAGAACGACGGCGGTGGCATCTACTTCTACGACGATTGGCGGGGAAAGACCCCGTGGGGTGACACTCGACCCGACTACGGGCGACCCGAAGTTCGTTCGTTCATCTTCGACAACGCGGCCATGTGGATCGCCGAGTACCACCTCGATGGTCTCCGCCTCGACTCCACCATCAACATTCGCAACGCTCACGGCGAGCCGGGACCGTACGGCGATCTCGACGATGGCTTCTCGCTCTTGGAGGAGCTCACCGTTTTCATGCGGAAGGAGCATCCGCACGCCGTGCTCATCGCCGAGGACCTCCAGCAGGACCGAAGAATCACCGCCGGAGAAAGTTCTCACGGGCTCGGGTTTCACCTGCAGTGGTCTTCGCAGTTTGTGCACACCATCCGCGCTGCGCTTGAAGCCGTCGATGATTTCAGTCGAGACATCGACTCCGTTGTCGCCGCCGTAGAGGGGACTGTGGAAGGACCCGAACGGGTCGTCTACACCGAGAGTCACGACGAAGTTGCGAACGGACGTACCCGTGTTCCGGCCGAAATCGACTCCGACGACCCGGCGTCGGTGTGGGCTTTTCGACGATCCGCCCTCGGAGCCGTGCTGATGATGACGGCGGTCGGCGTCCCCATGCTGTTCCAAGGACAGGAATGGGCGGAGGAGGACTGGTTCGACGATGCGCGCGACCTTCGATGGGAACGTCGAAACGCTCGGCCCGGAGTGGTGGCCATGTGGCGAGATCTCATTCACCTGCGGACGGGTGCCGACCCGCGCGCCCACGGCCTCTCCGGCGACCGCATCTCGGTGCACCGCCCGGCGGACGCCCCGGAAGTGGTGACGTTCTGGCGCTGGGGCCTCGGCGGAGAGCATGCCGCCGCCGTCGTCGTGGTGAACTTCCACAACGTGGATCGCGAGGTTCAGGTGCCGGTGCCGGGACCTGGAGATTGGAAGTGCGTGTTCGCGTCGGACTGGAGCGGCTACCACTCCAGTGGCTCCGATCTGATCAGCGGGGCGCCAGTCGAAGAACCGGAGCAGGGCCAGGCCGCGCTCCGGCTCACGATGCCGTGCTACGGAGCCGCGATCTTTTCGCTCAGCGAGTAGCCATCGTTACGACGGCGACCAGAACCGTCCTGCCCGAG
>JANOJN010000168.1:0-9377 GCA_031418775.1 Acidimicrobiia bacterium | reverse complement strand
CTTCGCTTTCGGGAGGACGACCGCGAGTCGACGGGCAATGGCGCCTGCGCTGTTCTGGAGCCAGCGACCGAGGGTACCGATGCCGGCTGCGGCCACTGCGGCACCGCCGGCGAGAACGAGGAACTGCCGACGGGAGCCTCCGACGGCGACGACGTCTCCTCCCGCGCCCGCTGTTGTTCGAGAAACCGGTCCGCCTTCCGAGCGCCGGGGCCAGATCGGCTGGCCGAGGATCGAGCGTCGCAGGACCAGGAACACCGCGATGGCCGCAGCTATGGCGATGATGCTCGGCAGCGCGTCACTCGCGGTACCCGTTCGTCCCGTCACGGCGGCAGTCGCGCCGACCACGCCGAACAGTCCGAATCCGGCGATGGCGAGTGCCGGGCGACGACGCCCGAAGAAGCCGACGAGCAGCGCGACCACGGCGATGGCCGAGAAGATGCCGAACAGCAGGGCCTGCTTGTCCTTCGTACCGAACGTACGGATCGCGAAGTCCTTGAGGGGCACGGGAACGAGATCGATGGCCTTGTCGCCGACCGAGAGGATCGGTGAGGTGAAGTTGTCGAACACGCCGACGAACAACTCGGCCACGGCCAGGCCCAACGCACCGGCGACCAGACCGCTCAGCGGCCAGGCGGCGAGGCGCTTCGGCGTGGTGACGGGGTCCGTCGGGAGCATCGACGGCGAACCGGTGGTCGTAACGGACGGGACTTTGCGGTCGGCGTCTGGTGCGTTCATGGCGGGTGTTCGTTGCCGAACCCCGTTTGGATCACGCCAAGAACTTCACCGAGCCCGGGAAGGGATCAGACGAGCTCCCCAACGGCGATGGGCGTAGTCGTCGGCTGGGTGGAGCCGGCGGTGGGCTCGACCGAGATGGCGATCGCCGAGGTCGGCGCATCGACAGTGAACGCGACAACCGATGGGTCGCGTCCGAGCACCCCGGCCGACACCGGCGTCGCCCCCGTGATCGCCCACAGCTGGTAAGAACGGCCCTCCGGGAGGGCGGGGAGCGTGTCGCGACGTAGATACCCACGGCCGTCCGCCGTGACAACGGCACTGGCCAACTCCACACCGTCGGAACTCTTCAGCACCACTGTCCGCGTGCCCTGTTGTTTCACCGCGTCCGATGCGAGGGCGGCAATCGAGGGAGTGCTGGTACCGGCGAACTGCAGCGTGAGAGGAACCGCGATCACCGCCGAGGCCGCCGCCGCGGCCAACGCCACACGCAGCCGGGAACGGCGCCCGGCCCGGGCCGCGTCGAGGGCGATCACGTTCGCGAGTTCAGGCCGCAGCCGGTCGTCGTCATGGCCCAACTCGACCGGCGCGACGCCAGTGACGGCGCCCGTCCGAGCGATGATCGCATCCCAGGTGGACGCCGGGACTGGCGCCTCGATCGTCAGCGCCGCCGCCGCCGCAAGATGGCGGCCGAGCTCGACACGATACTGCGGGTCATCGTCGAGATGGGCCTCCACGAAGTCGCGCTCGGGCTCGTCGACGGCGTGGATGGCATAGGCCGCCACGAGGTCGAGCATGGCTTCGCGATCGCTCGGATCGGGAAGCGCAACAGATGTCGGATCGGTGCTCATCGGACGTCGCCCTTCGAGGTGCGAGTGGTTGGGTTGCGGAGGTCGACCACGGATTGGAGGTCTTCCTGGGCAACGAGAATCTCATGCAGCTTACGGAGCGCTGCTCGTATCCGGCCCTTCACCGTGCCCTCGGGGAGGCCGAGAATGGCTGCCGCGCCGCGGTAGGTGTGGCCCTCGAAATAGGTGAGCTGCAGGATCCTTCGCTCCCCCTCGCCCAACGAGATCATCGCCTCACGCACGGCTTCGGCCTGAGCGATCGCCAGGAACTCTGCGTCGACCTCGGGCTGCGGAGCGCCCGGCTCCTTGGCCATCCGGTCTTCCCGCTTCTTGCGCGCCTCGCGCGTACGGATGATGTCGACGGATCTCCCGTGCGCTTGGGTGAGCAGCAGAGTGCGCAGGCTCCCTCGGTCAGAGTCGAACCGTCCGGGTTCCTCCCAGAGCCGCACGAAGACGTCCTGCACCACGTCTTGGGCCAGCGCCTCGTCGTCGAGCACGCGCCGGGCTAGCCCGGCGACCGACGGCGAGTAGCGGCGGAACACTTCGGCCAGTGCGCGCTGGTCCTGTCGGGCGATCGCGGCAACGAGTTCGCCATCGGGGGTGTCGGCGGTGATCACAACCGCGGAGGTTCGAGGAGTCATAACGGGAGGTGTTCGTCGCCCGAGCACGAGTGGATCACCTCACTTCGCAAGTTTCGCCGGCTGCTCCACCACAGGGTAGGCGGGTGCAGCGCCGCGCTCGACAAGACTCGCAGCCCATGGCCTGCTTCGTCCTCGTTCACGGCAGCTTCCGGGGTGCTTGGTACTTCGGGCCGGTTGCCGCGATCCTGCGCGCCGGGGATCACGAGGTCTGGACCCCGTCACTCGCGGGAATGGGCGAGCACTCCCACCACGCGCCGCTCCTCGCGCTTGCCGGACCGCTCCCGCGCTCAGTGTGGGTCGACGACGTGGTGTCGCTGATCGTCTCGCACAACCTGCACGATGTGATCCTCGTCGGCCACTCACTCGGCGGCGTCATCGTCGCGGAAGCGGCTGACCGCCTCGGCCCGACCCGCGTCGCGGTGCTGGGCTTCCTCGATGCACCGGTACTTCGACCGGGCCAATCCCCGGCTGACCTCTACCCTTCTCCACCTGCCGGATCTGATGCGCCGCTTCGTCGAGCCCCGGATCCTACGGCCTGGGCGGCACCGCTTCCGGTGAACCGTGACGACGTGACCGACGAGGGCGTGGCGGCGTGGATGGCCGAACGGCTCTCACCCAATCCGATCGGTCCGGGCATCGGACCGTTGATGATCGGTGACCTCAGCCGTTGGGAGACGATTCCGCGTCGCATCGTGTTCTGCACTCGAACGCCGCCGGCCTACCCGGCGTCCCTCAGTCGGGTCGAAGTCGATGCCGCGGGGATCGCATACGACACGATCGATGCCGGCCACGATGCCCCGGTCAGCGTTCCCCAGGTCGTCGCCGAGTGGCTCGGATCGATCGCACCGCCTCCGACCGATTCGCACGGCAGGATGGACAGGTGAACGACGACTCCGGTGTCAACCGGGCACCGATCTGCCCGTACTGCGGAGTGACCGCGCTGCCTGCACATCTGTCGAACGTGATCGACTCGGCGTTCGTCTGCGACAACGAGGACTGTGACGCGTTCGGGGACGAGGTCTGACGGTGGTTACGGACGTCACCGGAGTGCAGGTCGGCCATTGGACCGATGCGGTCGCCATGACCGGATGCACCGTTGTGGTGTTTCCCGAAGGTTGTGTGGCTTCGGGTGAGATACGTGGGGGCTCGCCGGCATCGCGAGAGTTCGCCTTGCTCGATCCACTGCACAAGGTGTCATCGATCGACGCCCTCGTGCTCTCGGGCGGGTCAGCCTTCGGTCTGGCTGCCTGCGACGGGGTGGTCGAATGGCTGGCCGAACAGGGCCGCGGGTTCGCAACCGCGCTCGGACCCGTGCCGATCGTGGTCGGGCTCAGCCTGTTCGACCTCGGGGTCGGTGATCCGTCGGTCCGTCCGGGTCCGCTGGACGGACGCTTCGCCGCCGAGCATGCGACAAGCCCGAACGCCGACCTCGGCCCCGTCGGTGCGGGCACGGGAGCCACAGTCGGCAAGTGGTTCGGACGCGACTCGTCGGAACCCGGAGGTCTCGGCGCGGCCACCCTCAGATCCGGAGACCTTGTCGTCAGCGCACTTCTCGTCGTGAACGCATTCGGTTTCATCGACGACGGGACGACCACCGCGGACATCGGTCCCCCGCGTTTCGCCGTGGTACCCGACAACGCGTTCGGGAACACCACCATCGGGGTGATCGTCACGAATGCCCGCCTCGACAAGGTGGCATGCCGTCTCGTAGCCCAGAGCGGCCACGACGGAATGGCCCGGGCCCTGCTCCCTGCCCATAGCGATGCCGACGGTGATGCGCTCGTCGTGGTCGCAACGGGCACCGTGGGCGCCGACTTCTTCCATCTCCGACTGCTCGCGCAACAAGCCGTGACTCTTGCCATTCGCTCCGTCGGACCAAGCAGACGGCACGGGTAACGCCACACGCCGCGGTGTTCCGCATAACGCATTCGATCGCCCGAGCTCGCACCACGTCTCCGCGGACGCCCACCTCCGAGATCGTCGAACGGGCGATGGTCAGCGGTTGGGCATCACCAGAACCTTGACGTGGTGATCGGGGTTCGCCAGCTCGTCGAAAGCGCGAGCGACGTCGTCCAGGCCGACCTCGCCGGTGATCAGCGCGCCCGCATCGATCGTGCCTTCGGCGATGGCCTCGAGCGACGTGGAGAACTCGTCCGCCGTCCAGCCGAGGACGAAGGTGAATTGCAGCTCTTTGTTGATGGCGATGGCCGGGCGGAACGTGTCCGGTCGCATGCAGAGCCCGACCACGAGAATCTCCGAGCGTGACGGCGCCGCGATCATCGCCTGTTCGATCATCCCGGGCACGCCGACGGCATCGAAGATCGTTGTTGGACCGAGCCCGCCGGCCGCCCGCCACTCTGAAACGGGGTCGACTGACGAGGGATCAACAACGATATGTGCACCTAGTTTCTTGGCGTGTGCCCGCCGGGTCGGAGAGAAGTCCGATGCGACGATCAGCGGCACACCCCGCAATCGCAGCGCGGCGATCACCGCGAGCCCGACCGGACCACAGCCGAGGACCACGGCGGACTTGTGCCGCGCGGAGGCCGATCGGTCAACGGCGTGGAGCCCTACGGCAACCGGTTCGGTCAGCGCCGCCAGTTTCGGATCGACACCGCGGGGAATCGGGAGCACGCCGTCGGCGTGCACGAGCAGGCGCTGCGCGAACGCTCCCGGCAGGTCATTCGAATAGCCGACGGCAACGACCCGGCCCGCCCGCCGGGCGACGGGATGGGCGACGACGGGAGTGTCGGGTTGGAGGCCGGTGACTCCCGCTCCCACCTCGAGAATCCGGCCCGAGAACTCGTGACCGAGCACCACGTCGGCGTCGGGGTTGAAGTCGAAGAGACTGAAGCCGGTGGCCCGCGCCGCCTCGACGAAATCGTGGGCGTACCGGCGCGTGTGAAGGTCAGTTCCGCAGATCCCGCACGCAATCGTCTCGAGGAGCACGTGCCCCGGAAGCACCGGCAGCTCACCGATGTCGTCGACCTCGATCGCCCCGTGCCGAAGAATGGCGGCTTTCATGCCGCCGACGGTACCTGCGCGGGCGTCCCGAGCCCGAATCCGGCTCGACAATCAGCTCGTTCGGGCGGCGAAGTCCACCACGTCAGGAGCGAGCAGCAGCGCGTCGCCTTGCGGAAGCGCGTACTCCCGGATGCTGGCTTTCTCCGAGTCATAGGCGGTGAGCGGTTCGTAGTGCGGACCGTCCGCACCGCAGAATCGGTCGAGCGGCTTGATCAACGCGGTCAGGGCCGGCATGTGGAATGTCGTGAGCGTCGTGCGCTGGTGGCCGGGATCCGCAGACGCGACCACGCGATGGCGCGTGGCCGGCCAGTGATCGTTGGTCCACCGGCTCATCAGCTTTCCCATGTTGATCACGAAGGCGTCGTTTCGGACGGGAACAGGAATCCACTCGCCGGGTGTGTCGAGGCGGCTCACCTGCAGACCTTCGTAGTCGCCACGCTGATGCAGCAGCGTGAGCGTGTTGCCGTCGGCATGCTCGTGAAAGAGCAACTCTGGTTCCAGGCCCGTCGCCCGAGTTCCGACGCCGGAGGGATAGTGGTTCAGGGCGAACAGCGACGAGTTCGGCTCGATGGATTCGTCGAAACCGTGAACCCCGAGCCCGAGTGCCAACGCGAACAATCGCATCAGCGCTCCCCCGAGCCTCTGGGTGTGGCCGAAGAGCGACCGGCACGCCGGCTCGAAGCCGACAGGCCGCGTCGGCCACACGTTCGGGTAGAAGAAGTCGGCGAGTTCGGGGGCGATCCCGGCGGCTATGGCTGATTCGGGATCGTCGAAGCGAGCAGCGAGGAACCGCTCGAGTCGAACCGTTCCCGACTCGTCCGGACGCAGGTGCACACCCCGGTAGGGGTGAGGACTCCCGAAACCGGCCTTCGTCGCGGGGTGGAGGGCCGACAGGGCTCGGGCAGCGTCGTACACATCGTCGAGAACGGCGCCCGGCACGCCGTGGCCGACGACTTGGAAGAACCCGACGCGGGTGGCCGCGGCCTCGATCTCGCGCGCCGCAGCAGTCCCATCGTCCCCGGCGAGGAACGGCCCGATCTCGACGACAGGTATCGCTGGCGCCATCGGAAGCGTGGTTACGGCTTGTCGAACAGCGTGGACTGCGGCGTGGCGTGGGTGGGATCCACCCCGTCGAACAGGCTCGACACCGACTCTCCGTCGTGGATGCGCTGGATCGCCTGGGCAAAGAGCTGCGACACCGAGCGCACCCGCAGCTCCGGCCAGCCCGCGGGCTTCGGGACCGTGTCGGTCGTGACGACCTCGCTGATCATCGGATGGTCGCGGAGGCGAGCAACGGCGTTCCCGGCGAACAGGCCATGGGTGCACGCGACGGCGGCCTCGCGGCAGCCGAAGTCCTTCAGGCGATCCAACAGCTCGATGATCGACCCACCTGTGGCGATCTCGTCGTCGAGGATGATTGCCTTGCGGTCGGTGACGTCACCGACGATCGAATCAATCACGACGCGATCATCGGCCAGACGCTGCTTGGATCCGGCTGCGACCGGAAGCCCGAGCAATCGCGAGAACTGGGTGGCCGTCTTCGCATTGCCCAGGTCGGGTGACACCACGACGGTGTCGGTGAGATCACGATCGCGGAAATGCTCGGCCAACACGCCGATGGCCGTGAGGTGGTCGACGGGCACACTGAAGAAGCCATGCACTTGAGGTGCATGGAGCGCCATGGTCAGCACGCGGTCGACGCCGGCCGCCACCAACATGTCGGCCACGAGGCGGCCGCCGAGCGAGATGCGCGACGCGTCTTTCTTGTCGGACCTCGCGTAGGCGAAGTGCGGCATCACCGCCGTGATCTGGCGAGCCGACGCACCACGGGCGGCGTCGATCATCAAGAGGAGCTCCATGAGGTGCTCCTGCGTCGGGGGCACGAGCGGCTGAACGATGTACACGTCGCGTTGGCGGCAGTTCGCCAGCAGCTGCGCCTGGAGGCAGTCGTTGCTGAACCGCTTGATCTCCGAGGGGGACAGTTCGACCTCGAGGCCGTCACAGATGCGTTCAGCGAGGACGCGGTGCGCGTTTCCCGAGAACACAACGATTTCACGCATGGGCGCTCCCTTCCGGCCGGCTGAGAAGGCTGAGCCTAGGCAACGGCCGGGGCGCGCAATCCCCGTTCGCGGGAAAAAGACCAGCGTTCACCTGACGCCCCTCCAACCCGCTGGTCGGGCTGCCGCAGCCTGCCGGCGGAAGCCCCCTCACCCCACGTCGCAGAGATCGCACTCGGCGAGCCGGCGAGGCCGCCCCGGCGCTCGCTGATCAGGTGAAGGAGACCGTCGCTCCGGTCTCGCCGCTCTCGTACGCGCCGAGAACGAGGCGGACCGCCTCCACGCCGTCGGCCCCGCTGCAGATCACCTCGCGCTCACGGCGGATCGCGGCAAGGAAGTTGGCCACGTGGGTCGTGTGGGCGACCGGCGCGTTGAGGGTGTACGTCGTTACGTCGGTGACGCCACCACGGGGTGAGCCAGGCGAGCGGAAGCGGTGGATGAGGGTGTTCGCCCCCGTGCGGCTGTCGCACTCGAGCGACCCCTTCGTCCCGAAGACCCAGAAGCCCTCGTGGTAGCCCGTGGCCGTCCACGCCGTCTCGATGGTGCCGAGAGCGCCGGAGGCGAACGCCAGCGAGGCGTGCGCGGTGTCTTCGACCTCGATGTCGTACTGGAGTCGGGCAACGCGGGCGAAGACGTTGTCGACATGGCCGCCGAAGTAGCGCGCCAGGTCGAACAGGTGACAGCCGTTGTCGAGCAGGGTGCCACCACCGGAGTGGGCCTTGGACCCGAACACCCCGCGGACGCCGCCACCGCCCCAGTCGTGCGCCTGCCGGAACCGGATCGCGGTGATCGCGCCGAGATCACCCGCATCGATCATCGCCTTCGCCCGTGATGCCGACGCCCACGAACGGAGGTGGTGGCCGACCTGGAAGACCACACCGGCCGCCTTCGCGGCGGCGACCATCTCCGCTCCCTGGGCGAGGTCGAGCGACACCGGCTTCTCGCACAGCACGTGCTTCCCGGCAGCCACTGCGGCCATGGTGATCGGATGGTGCGTGGAGTTCGGCGTGCAGATCGACACCGCGTCGAAGTGTGCACCTGCCAGTAGATCGCGATAGTCCGTGTACGTATCATCGACCTCCCACTCGCGCCTGCGCAGCGCGAGCATGTCGTTGCTGATGTCGCAGATCGCGACGACGTGAGCCCCGGCGGCCTTGTAGCCGATGACGTGGGCCCGGGCGATGTCGCCGCTTCCGACGACGGCGATCCGAAGAGGAGCAGCCGACATCAACCGACGCTCGAAGAGCCCAGGCGGGCACGTTCAGCGGCCTCGGCGGAGGCACCCGGGACCCATTCGAGCGGGGCGGCGTTCGGTGCGTCGTTCGTCGGGAGGGTGATGCGTCGGGCCGCCCAGTGACACGAGTTGTTGATCACTCGGAGCACATGCTCGTTGCGGTACGTCGGGTACTCCTCATGCCCGGGCCGGAAGTAGACGACCTTGCCGTGACCGCGCTGCCACGTCGCACAGCTTCGGAACACCTCGCCACCCTGGAACCAGCTCACCATGAGAAGGTGCTCCGGAGTCGGAACGTCGAAGCGCTCGCCGTACATCTCCTCGGCGGCCAGTTCGAAGAACGGCGGTATGCCCTCCATCACCGGGTGCGCCGGCTCGAGGTTCCACAGGCGCTCCTTCTCGTCGGCCTCCCGCCAATGCAGCGAGCAGTTCGTCCCCATCAGCTTGCGGAAGATCTTGGAGTAGTGACCGGAGTGCAGCACGATCAGTCCCATGCCGCTCAGCACCTGATGATGGACCTTCTCGACGATGGCGTCGTCGACACGGTGATGGCCCTTGTGCCCCCACCAGATCATCACGTCGGTGGATGCCAGCACGTCGTCGGTCAAGCCGTGGTTCGGCTCGGCCAGGGTCGCAGTGCGGATGTTCAGCTGGGTGTCGACGCCCAGGCCTTCGGCGAGGGCGCCGTGGATTCCGGTCGGGTACACCGCACCGATCTCCGGCTCCTCCACCTCATGGAGGTATTCGTTCCAAATGGTGACATTGACGGTGCGCATCGGGCGTCGATGCTACGCGGCCCCTCCGCGTGGCCGAGCCCGTTTCCGGGTCAGGATCTGTGCAC
>JANOJN010000167.1:0-2732 GCA_031418775.1 Acidimicrobiia bacterium | reverse complement strand
AGATCTCACGTTCGACGCCCCCTTCGGTCACGCCGGCGAACGCCTGCACGACTGGATGTTCGCCACGCGATTTGGCAAGTCGATGCTCGGGGAGCCCGGTGGCACTGTCGGTGTGGACAATTCGTTCGCCGAGCGCAACGTTGACCACGCTCATCTGAAGTTCCCCAGAGTTGCTCACTGAAATTCCCCACTTGTAGGGCTCCACCAATGAGGGTGGGGCGCCCTTGAAGCTGTCGGTCTCTAACCACCGCCAGTCGATCAAGGGAGCCCCGGTCTCAATGCTCACACGGGAGGATGATGTGGACGCTCACGCGCTCCGCGCGAGGGGTTGGACGATCGCCGCGATCGCCCGACATCTCGGCCATGACCGCAAGACCATCCGGGCGTATCTGTCCGGCGGACGCAGCGCCGGCGCCCGACAACGAGCGGAGCACGACCCGTTCGACCGGTTCGAGGCCTATGTCCGTGCCCGGCTGGCGGAGGATCCGCATGTGTGGGCGTCGGTGTTGTTCGACGAGATCGTCGCTCTCGGTTTCGAGCGGTCGTATCCGATTTTCACCCGGCATCTGCGTCGCCGGGAGCTGCGTCCGCACTGCGAACCCTGCGCACCCGCGAAGCACCGGCCGGTCGCGGTGATCGAGCACCCGCCGGGCGTGGAAACACAGTGGGACTGGCTGGATTTGCCCGACCCGCCGGCGTCGTGGGGGTTCGGGACGACTGCGCATCTGTTCGTCGGCGCGCTTGCGCACTCCGGGAAATGGCGGGCCGTGTTGGCCGAGTCGATGGACCAGCCCCACGTCATTGACGGCTTGGACCGGGTCAGCCGGGCGTTGGGCGGGGTCACGAACGAGTGGCGTTTCGACCGGATGGCCACGGTGTGTCACCCGGCGACCGGGAGGATCACGGCGTCGTTCGCCGCAGTCGCGAAGCACTATGGCGTTGCGGTGCGGATCTGCCCCCCACGCCACGGGAACCGCAAGGGCGTGGTCGAGAAGGCCAACCACACCGCCGCCCAGGCATGGTGGCGGACCATGCCCGATGACGTCACCCTCGAAGCCGCGCAGGCCTCACTGGAACGGTTCTGCGCCGGCCACCGGGCCGATGGACGCTCCCGCGTGATCGGCGAGGTGCGAGCCACCGTGGCCGACCATGCCACCGGTGAACGTTTGCGGGCGATGACGGCACCGTTCCCAGCCACCTTGAGCGTGGAGCGGCGCGTGTCCGCGCAGGCGCTCGTCGCGTTCCGCGGGAACCGCTACTCCGTTCCCCCGGAACTCGCCCACACAACGGTGACTGTGACCCGGCTCCTGCACCAGGCCGACATCAACATCGCGACGGCGGCCGGGATCGTGATCGCCCGCCACACCCTCGCCGCCGACGGCACCGGTGTCATGGTCCGTCATCACGGCCACGTCATCGCCCTCGAACACGCCGCCCTCGCTGCGTTCAACGACGGGTCACCACACCGCCGCAAACAACGCATCCCACCCGGCCCCACCGCCCTCGCCGCCGCCAAGGAGATCATCAGCACACAGAACATCCACACGCAGAACGTCAGCGCACAGAACATCAGCACACCTAGTACTTCACACAACCCAGGCCCCGGGCGACGCGCCGCTGGAGACGACGTCGTCGTTGACCTCGCCGCCTACGCCCGAGCCGCTCACCGAAGGAACACCCTCACATGACCCGCACCTCCACCATCAAGACCGCGCCGCCGGCGCCGTCCACCGCCGTCCAGGCCAGCCTCTATCAAACACTCAGATCGCATCTCGCCGTGCTCCGCCTCTACGACTGCGCCGAAGCGCTCCCGTCCGTCCTCGACGCCGCCGCCGCCGAGAAACTCTCCGTCACGGCAACGTTGGAACGCCTCCTCGCAATCGAGGTCACAGCCACCGAAGCACGCCGCCTCGCCGGCCGCCTGCGGTTCGCTTGCCTGCCGTCACCAGCCTCGCTCGAAGACTTCGACTACGACGCCCAACCCGGCGTCGACCAACAGTTGATGAACGAGCTCGGCACCTGCCGATACCTCGAAACCGCCACCAACGTGCTGCTCATCGGACCGCCCGGCGTCGGCAAAACCCACCTCGCTGTCGGCCTCGCCCGCCGGGCCGCCGAAACCGGCTACCGGACCTACGTCACGACCGCCGCCGATCTCGCCGCCCGCTGCCACCGCGCCGCCATCGAAGGACGCTGGGCAACCACCATGCGCTTCTACGCCGGGCCCACGCTGCTCGTGATTGACGAACTCGGCTACCTGCCACTCCCAGCAGAGGCCGCCTCCGCGCTGTTCCAAGTCGTGTCGCAGCGCTACATGAAAACCTCGATCGTGATCACCACAAACCGCGGCGTCGCCGCCTGGGGCGACATCCTCGGCGATACCACCGTCGCCGCCGCAATGCTCGACCGCCTCCTCCACCGATCCGTCGTCCTCAACCTCGACGGCGACTCCTACCGCCTCCGCGACCACCACGCCCGCAACAACAACCTCCGCACCACCCTCACCGGAAACCGCCAACCACTACGCTAAAAGCCCGCCTCACAGGTGGGGAAATTCGATGAGCAACACCGGGGCATTCCGGTGAGCGCGGTCAGTCATGGCCTCTCGAAGGTGAGCTCGGCTCGCGCCGAGCCGCGCCACGATCGACCCCAGCCCGGACTGGACCAGCTCGCGCTGCGACAACTGCACGGTCTCGCTACGACGCTTGCCCGACGTGGCCATAGCAACGAAC
>JANOJN010000166.1:0-1783 GCA_031418775.1 Acidimicrobiia bacterium | reverse complement strand
ACCCTCGATCCGGAGATCCTGTTCTTCGACGAGCCGTTCTCGGCGCTCGACCCGCTCATCCGTCGTGACATGCAGGACGAACTCCTCCGTCTGCAACGAGAGCTGCGGCGCACGATCGTGTTCATCACCCACGACTTCGCCGAGGCGATCCGGTTGGGCGACCGGATCGCCGTGATGAAGGACGGTGTATTGGAGCAGATCGGCACACCCGAGGCCGTCGTGACCCGACCGGCAACGCCCTATGTCCATGCGTTCACCCGCGATGTCCCGAAGCTCAAGGTCATACGCGCTCATACGATCATGCGGGCATCCGAGGGTTCATCGCCGACGCGCACCGTCTCGCCGGACACGCTGGCCGAGAACCTCATCCCACTGTTCCTGGAGGAAGCAGGCCCGATCGGCGTGGTCGACGCTTCCGGATCGCTTCTCGGCATGGTCACGATCGACGACTTCCGCCAACTGGTCGGCGACGACGCTCCCGTCCCGGCATGATGACGTCCGCCGCCAGACTGCGATGCCGACCGGAGCAGCCATGACCGCCTCCGTCGCCACGGCCACCCGCGGAACCCGGCGGGTTACCGTATCGAAGAAGTCCGTCGCGTTGTCCGCACTCGCCCTGCTCGTCGCTGCCCAGGTCGCCCTTGGCTCCTCGAGCGTCAAGCGACAGTTCCCGGAACGGCTGAACTGGCAGCTGCACGAACCAGTCGATCAGATGCAGCGTTGGGTGCGAAACAATCAGCTGAGCCATCCACTCTTCACGTGGTTCTTCACTCCGATCTCCGATGCGCTGAAGTGGGCGTTGAACGGGCTGTCGAACAACCTGATCGGACTCCCGTGGTTCACCATCCCGCTCGTTGCCATGGCCCTGCTGGTGTGGCGCGGCCGGTGGAAGACCGGGATCGTCGTCGGGATAGCGTCGTGCTACCCGGGCGTCGTCGGACTCTGGCCCCAGACCATGCAGACGATCTCACTGGTCGTCGTATCGGTCGTGATCTCACTCGCCATCGGGATTCCCCTCGGTGTGCTGTCGGCACTCTCACAGCTCGCCAACCGGATCCTGCGGCCGCTCCTCGACGCCATGCAGACGGTTCCGTCGACGGTGTACCTCATCCCGGCCACGCTGTTCTTCGGTATCGGACCGGTTCCGGCTGCGGTCGCCACCGTGGTGTTCGCACTCCCTCCGGCCGTGCGGCTCACTGCGCTCGGCATCTCCCAGGTCCCGACCTCCACCGTCGAAGCCGGGGAGATGTTCGGCTCGACCCGCCGACAGCTGCTTGCCAAGGTCCAGCTCCCCCAGGCGCTCCCCTCGATCGCCGCCGGCGTGAACCAGACGATCATGATGGCGCTCGGCATCGTGGTCATCGCTGCGCTCGTGGGCTCCGGCGGGCTCGGTCAGGAAGTCCTCGAGACGCTCCAAATTCGGGCGGCGGGCCGCGGCATGGTCGTGGGTTTCGCCATCGTGTGCGTCGCCATCGTTCTCGACCGGGTCTCCGGTGCCTTCGTCACCCAGCGTCGCCGCCAGGAACGGATCAACCCGCGGATCGTTGCGAGCGCGGCTGGCGCCATCGTGGCTGCCATCGTCGTCGGTCGGGTTGCCGGCTGGAACACGTTCCCGGTCTCGTGGAGGGCCTCGTTCGCCGACTCGCTCGACACCGGTATCCGCTGGATACGCGACAACGGGCGCTGGATCACCCGGCCGGTCAACGACTTCATCGTCCGTGACGTGCTCATCCGCGCCCGCGACTTCCTCACCAACACGCTCGCGTGGCCGGTGCTCATCGGA
>JANOJN010000165.1:0-2349 GCA_031418775.1 Acidimicrobiia bacterium | reverse complement strand
CGGAACACGGTCGGCCTGAGAGGGAAATCCTAGCGGTGAGCGCAAAGTGACCCAACGACGTCCACATAAGGGGGAAAGGGCCGTAGTTACATTCATGTTTTTCAGCCGGATTAGCTATGGACGCCGAATATCCGTGCACGTAGCATCGCATAGAGGCTCGGTCCGATCGAAGCCGAGCACCTTGCTGCTCGACGCGAGCGGCTCTTCCTGACCCCACGCCCGCGCCTTCTCCGACCGAAGCTGACCGAGAAAGTAGGGTGGACGCGTGAACAAGTTTGAGCGCCCCGAACTTGATCTTCGCGCCGCGCTTCGGATCGTTCGGCAGAATCTCGCATTGATCTTGCTCCCGATAGTGGCGCTCACCGGCCTGCAACTCGGTTTGGCGTTGCGGGAAACGCCGCTCTATTCAGCATCGACCGAGCTCCTCCTCCAGCCGAAATCAACGGAAACCCTCGGCAGTGGGGTCTCCAACGCAAACACCGTGCAGAGCTACGAACTCTCACGGGTGCTTGCCACCGAGATCCGCGTGCTGGAAAGCGAGACCGTCGCCGACCGGGCCGCCAAGAAGCTCGGCTTCAGCGCCTTCGCCAGCGGGAGCACGTCGGGCGAAAGCGACATCATCACGGTGCACGCCGTGGACGCCGACCCGGATCGCGCCGCGACCGTCGCCAACACGTTCGCCGCCGAGTACATCACGTTCCGTCGTGAACAGTCCGTCCGAGATCTCACCGACGCCTCGCGCGAGTTGCAGGCCAAAGCCGACCGCTACCAAAAAGACATCGATGCGGTCAACGCCCAACTCGTTGATCCAATCGCCCTCGACGCGCCCACGCGTGCTGCCCTCGAGCTCAAGCGTGACGGCCTCGTCCGCCAGCAGCAGGTATACACAACACGAATCGACGGATTGGCGTTGGATGTCGCACTCAAGTCCGGTGGGGCGTCCGTGCTCACTCCGGCCTACCCGTCATCGGCACCGATATCGCCACGGCCGATGCGCAGCGCGATCCTCGGCATGTTCCTGGGCCTCATGCTGGGGCTGGGGCTGGCGTTCCTCCGAGAATTCCTCGACGACCGAATCACGACACGCGACGACATCGTCGCCCTGGCCGCGGGAAAACCGGTGCTCGGCCTCATTCCCTCGTTCAAGCACAAGAAACGTTCGAAGAAAGTGGAGAAGGTGGCAAGCATGGAGCGCCACCCGACCTTCATGGGTGGCGTGTTGCCGCCCGAGGCAGCAGAGGCCTACCGGTCACTGCGCACCTCGATCCAATTCGTGGCCATCGACAGGCCCATTCGGGTCATCCAAGTCACCAGCTCCAACGGTGGCGAGGGCAAGACCACCACGGTCACCAACCTCGCTCTGGCGTTCGCCCGGTCCGGCCTCAGCGTGATGGTCGTCGACGGCGACCTCCGGCGTCCCGACCTTCATCATTCCTTCGGCATTGCCAACGAGGTCGGCTTCAGCTCGGTTCTCTCCGGAGCGCTCGGCATCGCCAAGGCCAGCCAGTTCATCGACGGCATCGATGACATCACCGTCCTGCCCTCGGGTCCGATTCCTCCAAACCCTGCGGAATTGCTCGGTTCTGAGCGGGCGCGAGCCGTCATCGCCGCCATCCTCGCCCACTTCGACATCGTGCTGATCGACGGGCCGCCTGTCCTCCCTGTGGTCGACGCGGTGGTCTTGTCCCAACTCGTCGACGCAACCCTCGTGGTCGCACGGGCCGGCAGGTCGACCCAGGCCGATCTGGCCAGCACCATCGAGACCCTGATGCAAGCCAACGCGCCAATTGCCGGGTTCATCCTGAACTCGGTACCCCGCGCCCGCCGCTACGGCTACGGCCGCTACAAGGACACTACGTACGGCTACGGCTACGGCGCGGGCGCTCCGTCTCGTCCGCGCAAGGCGCCCTCAGCGCCGACAACGAAAACATCGGCGGTTTGGGTCCCCGACGACTCGGCGATCTGGAACGAGACCGAAGGCCTGGCTTCGCGGTCAAGGCCGTACAGCGGCCGTTCGGAACCGGTCTCGGCTCACTCACCCGCCCGCTCCGAGTCGCCGACTCCAGCGCTCGCCGACGACACGTTCGTTCCGGAGAACGCAGTCCCCATCGTTGACGCGCCACCTGATGTTCCCCTCGTCGACCTGACCGCCGACCACGAGTTCTCCGCCGTCGACCTTGCCCCAACCGAGAACAGCGCCGCGTCCGGTTTGCCGGGCGCCGACTCGACCCTCGATGGATCGGAGCCCGCGGTCTCGATCGACACTCCTCGCGACACTTCGATCGACACTCCCCGCGATACTTCGACCGCCACTTCGATCGACACTCCCCGCGATACTTCGACCGACAC
>JANOJN010000164.1:0-32730 GCA_031418775.1 Acidimicrobiia bacterium | reverse complement strand
GTCGTTGACGGCCTTTCGTACTTCCGAAGCGGGGAGGGCACCCTCGTCATCGGACGAGATCTCGGCACCTGTGGAACCGTCCTCGCATCGGGGATGGTCGGAGCCGCGAAGCCTCGCCGCAATGACGATCGGCCTGAAATGTGACGGAGACACGCCTCGCGTTGCCAGCACACAAAAGCAGGCCTTCCGAAACGCACTCGACACCGACACCTTCGACCGCTGCCTCGCCACCGGAGCAGCGATGGACACCGCCGAAGCCGTCCGCTACGCCCACACCCAGATCGAGGCGGCCCGCTCTGAACTCCACGGCGCCGTGGACGTTCCCCGGCCACCGGCCAGTGCGAACTCACCCTCGGAGCGCACACTTCGTCTTGTGAAGGGCGCTTCGGCGCAACGGTGAGCCGGCCGCACACTCCCGGCCTCTATATATCGGTGATCTGCCGGCGTGACTGATCCTCGCCTCGGCGTCAAGACCGTTCTTCCTCGCTGCGCTGCGGGAGCTCCGTCTTGACTCCGCCGCTGCGGTCAGCGGGAATGGCGGCCAAGGTCCGGCTGGCGCCGGAGGCCTGAAGCTTCTGTTGCGCTCGGGCGGGTTGCGGTGCGAATGGCATCGGTGTGGAGCCAAATGCGCATTTCGGACTTTCTGAGAAATTTCTGCCGCACAGCCAATCGCGCTGACGGATATGTATGTACCGAGAAACGCAGCATCGCTCGGCACCACGCAACCGCACCAGCCCGTGGAGGCCCTCGTGTCCCGATCCGTCTCAATCCTGCCGCCGCCCAGCGACCGACCGTTCTTGACCGTCGAGGAGGCCGCCGCCGTCCTCGGCATCAGCCGAACGCTTGCCTACAGCCTTGCCCGTGAGTTCCTCACGACCCGCTCCGGGTTGCCTTGTGTCCGCCTCGGCAGTCGACGCATCGTCGTTCCACGTGCCGCCCTGGAGCGCTGGACGAACGCTGACCTTGCGAACCCGACCGACGCAGCGTGACCCGCCCGAAACCGCGAACCGATCGGCGTGCCGTCGTCGTCGGTCCGGAGGTCACATACGTGATCCGTGCTGTCGGTCCGCTCGCATGGGTGGTCCTCGTCCACCTCTACGGATCACCGACCGCATCCACCCGATCCGTGGCTGCGTCGACACGCACCCTTGCCAACGATCTTGGTCTCAGCAAGGACACCTGCGCTCGAGCCCTTCGGACTCTTCGCACAGCTGGCCTCATCGACGTCGACGCCACTCGTACCGAGCATGGCCGCTTTGGTACCGTCCGCTACCGGCTTCTCGCACCACCCAAGCTCATACGTACACAGACGACCCAGGTCCACGACGTCGAGCCACCCCAGCCAGCAGCACCGTCGATACCTCGTGCCCAGCCCACCGGACCCTCCGAGCAGCTGACGCTGCTCGCCTTCGATTGACGGACATGCCCGCCCACTCACATCGGCAGCAACCAAACAAGCCCATAGAACCTCACGAACTTGCATCAGTGATGGCGGCAAGGTTGCTGCCGTCCGCCGTTCCGGGGCCGGTGCGCCCGTGTCCGGTGAACCGAGACACGGAGTCATACGCGTGCTGAGCATCGCCAAAGTCGCCGACGCCGACTACTACCTCAAGGCCGTCGTCAGCGGCATCGAGGACTACTACGCCATCGGTGAAGAACCCGGTCGATGGACTGCCCACACCCACGAGCTGCTCGGCATCGACGGCCAACTCGAACCCGCCCAACTCACCGCCGTACTCGCCGGTCGACACCCGATCACCGACGAGCCGCTTATCGGATCGGCCAACCGCAAGATCCCGGCATTCGACCTCACCTTCCGTGCCCCGAAGTCTGTCTCACTCGCCTTCGCCCTCGGATCCACGGAGATGACCGCCGAGATCACCGCCGCCCACGACGCCGCCGTGGATGCCGCGCTCGGCTACCTCGAACGACACGCCGCCGTGTCCCGCCGCGGTCACAACGGCACCGAGCAAGTGTCGGCCGACGGGTTCATCGCCGCCGCCTTCCGTCACCGCACCAGCCGAGCCGCCGACCCTCACCTCCACACCCACGCCCTCGTGCCCAACATGGTCCGCAGCACCGACGACGGCCGATGGCGCACCCTTGACGCCCGCCACCTCTATGCCCACTCGCTCACCGCCGGCTACGTCTACGAGTCGCATCTCCGCGATGAACTCACCCGACGACTCGGCGTGACCTGGGGACCGATTGTCAACGGCATCGCCGACATCGAAGGCCTCACCAAGCCCGTGCTGCGCGCCTTCTCGACTCGACGCGAAGACATCGAACACCGCATGGCCGCCCTCGGAACCACATCGGCCCGAGGTGCCGAGATCGCCGCGCTCGACACCCGGGCAGCGAAGGACCACACCCTCAACTACGCCGACCTCGTCGACGACTGGGCGCACCGAGCGGCGAACCTCAACGTGTGGCGTACGACCATCGACGAACTCGCCGACCACCAACCGCGAAGGTCAATGGCCCCGGGATCGCCCGACGAGGTCCGACGAATCGAACGCCACCTTCTCGGACCAGACGGACTCACGGAACGAGCGTCAACATTCGATCGACGCGACGTCGTGCGCTCGCTCGCCTCCGCCTACCCGAGCGGCGCAACGGTCGCACTCCTCGAAGCACATGCCGATGCGATCCTGCGCCACAGCGACGCCGTGAAGGTCATCGATTCCACCACCCAAGCCTTGCGGTCCGACAGCGGACGAACCGTCACCCGAGTCGACACCGGAGCGAGGTACTCGACCAAGGAACTCATGGCCCTCGAACGCCGTTTGGTTGATGCCGCATACGCCCGGCTCGGCTCGAACGTCGGAGCGGTGTCCTGGGAAGAACTCGATCCCGCTCTGGAACGACGGCCAACCCTGGCTCCCGAACAGGTCACGATGGTCGAGGAACTCACCACCGGACGCGACGGTGTCCACGTCGTCGTCGCTCCCGCCGGGGCAGGCAAGACCTACGCGCTCGCCGCTGCCTTCGACGCCTGGCAGTCCGCTGGCGCTGCCGTCCATGGCGCGGCGCTGTCAGCACGAGCCGCAGAAGAGCTGGAGGCGTCGACAGGAGTCCCCTCGACAACGCTCGCGAGACTCCTCATGGAACTCGAAACCATTCGACCCGGCGATGTCGTGATCATCGACGAATTCGGCATGGCCCCGACCCGTCTCGTCGCACCCATCTTCGACCGAGCAACGCAGGTGGACGCGAAACTCGTGCTCGTCGGCGATCCGCGCCAACTCCCCGAGATCGGCGCCGGAGGACTGCTGTCCGGACTGGCGGCACGGCTGCCTCCGATCGAACTGACGGAGAACCGCCGACAACACCACGATTGGGAACGCGTCGCGCTCGACCAACTCCGTTCGGGCGACGTCGGCAAAGCCCTCACTACGTACACGCAGCACGACCGCATGCGCACCTATGAGACTTCCAGCGAGGCCAAGGCGCGGATGGTCGACGACTGGCTGACTGCACGAGCCAACGGAACCGACGTGATCATGCTCGCATCACGCAACGCCGATATCGCCGATCTGAACGAGCTTGCACACCGTCACCTCGTCAAGGCTGGCGTCGTGCACGGCCCGGCGCGGGTGGTCGATGTCGACGACCGTCGTCGAGAATCCGAGGCCGGTGACGAAGTGCTGTTCCTGCGCAACGACCGACGCCTCGGCGTTCGCAACGGCATGCGAGCAACCATCGAGCGAATCCACCCGATGGGAAGCGTCGACCTCACCGTGACGACGAGCGATCGCCTTCGTGTCGACGTGCCCCGCTGGTACGTCGACCAGGGCCACCTCGCCCACGGCTACGCCATGACGATCCACAAGGCGCAGGGCCTCACGTGCGACACGTCGCTTGTGTACGCCACCGACGACCTGTACCGAGAGCTCGGCTACGTCGCCCTCAGCCGAGGCCGTGACCTCAACATGATCTACACAACCGGCGACGTGAAGATCGACCCTGAAGCGCACATACGGTCTCCGCAACGGGTGCCGTCGGAAATGCTCATGTCTGGCCTGTCGACAAGCCGAGCCCAGGAATTGGCGATCGACGTCGCCGACAGGGGAGCGGAGGTGCCGATCGAACGACTGAGCACTCCGGATCTGGTCGCGGAGCGCCAGCTGCTCCAAGCAGTGCTCGACGCAGCGCCAGCTCTTCTGCCCGGCCCCTACGCGCACGAGGTTGAATACGCGGAGCGGAATCTACGAATGAACGAGCAACGCATCCAGGAGTTGGAGGACCGCAAGCGCCCGCTGCGAGAGCGGCTCAAGGGCGCAGACCCCGAACTGGACCGAGAGGTTTCTCTGCGGGGCAGCCTGCACGGAGACATGACAGATCTTCGCAGCCGTCAACGAGCAAGTGACGACAGGTTCGCCGCCCGCAAGCGCTACCTCGCCGACCACGACGGCGACCGCCAGAAGATCGAACGCATCGACGAACTCCTTGGTTGTCGCGCCCAGAGCGCAGTCGCCGAAGCGATGATCGAAACGCCCGAGTACCTCAAGGAACTCATCGGCGATTACGGCTCAGCGAAGCACAAGGGCCGCTGGATCGACGCCGCCACCAAAGTCGAGGACTACCGCCACCACCACGCCATCACCGACCTAGCGTCTGCGTTCGGCGTCGAGCCACCGGGAGTCGAGCGGTTCGCCTGGCAGCACGCTCACGGTGAGGTTGCGGAGACCCTCGAACCACCGACAAGGAGCCATGGACTCCGGATGCGTTGAGCACAGCCCCCAGGAAATGAAGACCCGGCCTCCAGTAGAGGCCGGGTGGTATGTGTTCATGGTATCTCTTCTGTTTCACGGCTACTGGTGAAGACTCGTGGCAATGCAGCGGTCGGTCCATCGACGAGTGACCGGGCACACGCCGAACATGGACGCAAGTTCTGTCCGACGGCTTCGGTGAAAAAGATACGGTCGAAGTTCGAGATGAACGAGACGCGGTCGCATGGCGAATCTGCGAAGTGGAAGATCTCCAGTGAGAGCCGCCGCAGCCCAGCCCCAACAGCGTCTGCCGCCAGCTGGAGGAGCGGCCGGACGAGCGGCAGCTCCACATTCGTTCTGGTCATAGCTCGGTCGTAGTGCAGGGAACCCGACGGTTTGGAGACGAGTGGTGCACTCGGTCGCTTCGCCGGGGGCCTTTCATGAGCGCGCTTCGAGCCCAGTCAACGTGAGCGAGCACGGCGTCTGATTACAGGTCGCACGTTCGAGGTGGTCAGCTCGCCTCAGTGAGGCGGACGTCGTAGTGGATAGTGAGTTCGAGTGCCTCGGCGATCTCGACGAGGCGGGCGAAGCTGACGCCGGCGTAGTCGGTCGCCTCGTAACGCTGGATCGCTTGCTCCTGTAGACCAACGCGCTCGGCGAGCTGCCGCTGGGTCAGGCCGCAGGCGATGCGCGCCCGGATGAGCGCGGTCGGGAGTTGCTCGATGCCGGTCGCCTCGATCAGGGTCGCATCGTGAAGCGCGTCGTACTCGTCCAGTTCGGCTTCGAGGTCGCCGAGCGTGCCGCGGAGGGCGTCGAGTTGCAGCTCGCGCATCTCCGGTTGCAGCCCATCGGGCAGCGGCGCGCGCTGCAGCTCGCCGATGGTGTTGCGCACCTCGTCGGCACGGCTGCGGGTGATCTTGTACTGCCGTTCGTTCTTGATCATGGTTCGAACTCCTCCAGGTCGATGACGACGATTCCCTTGCCTTGACCATCACGGTCGCGTTGAAAGAACTCCACGAAGTACTCACCCGAGCCGGCCTCGACGATGTTCGGGAAGAACTCGCAGCCGAACTCGGCCTTTTGCGCGGGCCGACCGGGCGACAGATCGAGCAACGCTGGGTGCAGCAGCGCCCGGTCGACGCCGATCGGGTCGTAGCAGCCGTCGACATCGCCGGGGTGGAGCTTCCCCGTGACGAAGCTGCCATCGATCCATGCGCGTCGGCAACCGGCGGCCTTCAGCGCTAGAAGCGCTCGGCGGCACCCGTCGAGCAAATGCAACCGCCAACTCGACGTGCCGAATGCTGCCTCGACCTCGGCCCAGGTCGCGGTCCACTCGCCAGGTGGCAAGCGACCATCGACGAGTGCCGGGATCATCAACACAACATACCAGTTGTGTTGAGTCTCGGCCATCGGTTCTCCCTTGGGCCAACCTCAGGCTGGCGCGAGCGATGGATCGCGGTGGCAGGGGGAGAGTGAACCAAAGCTGTGCCACTCAACCGTCACGTCCCGCATGACCAGCGCCGAGTCGAGTCGGATCGACCCTGCAGGGAAGGCGACGCGGTCGTCGAAGAACGACGACCGGACGTGACGAATGTCGGCGGCTTGGATGCGCCACGTCGTCGTGCGGAGTTCCAGGCCGTCGAGTCGGGAGGAGCGGCGGGTCGGCGAGAAGCCTGCTGCGACAGCCCGGAAAGAGTTGGAGGCCTCTGTGGTTGAGGCGAAGAGCTCGCTGTCGGCCAACTCGCCACGCATCCCCACGGCAGCATCGACGAAGCACTGCGAATCGCGAGCGGTGATCGTTGAACGCTCTCGCATGGATGATCTCGCCGTTCGCTTGAAAGACATCTCGGAGTTGGTGGGCAAGGTCCAGCACGTTGCGAAGCTGATCTGCTCGGGTCGCATGGCTCACCCTTGACTTGCGCCGAAACCGGGACCAATCGATCACTGGCTTCTGCCAAGAATCAACGCTGCTACCCTCGCTGCGGCGTCTTCCTGCAGCGCTGGCAACACGTGGGAGTACGTGTCGAGCGTGATGGCGATGTTCGCATGGCCCAACCGTTCGCTGACGACCTTCGCTGGCACGTTGGCGGCCAGCGCCGCAGACGCGTAGCTGTGCCGCACATCGTGCAGCCGGATCGCCGGTAGCCCGGCCCGCTCGCCGTTCCGCACGAACACTCGGCTGATCCGCTGCGGATTGGTCGGTGTGCCGTCCTCGTTCGTGAACACGAGCCCGCTGTCGGTCCAGCCCTCGCCCCACGCCAGCCGCTCGGCCGCCTGCGCTGCTCGATGCGTTCGGAGCGCGCCCGCGGTCACGGAATCGAGCGCCACAGAACGACGGGCCTTGTTCGTCTTCGGTTCGGAGAACACGAGCTTGTACTCCACTTGGTTCAGTGCCTGCATGACCTGTATCCGCGAGTTCCGATGATCGACATCGCGCCACCGCAACCCGAGGACCTCGCCTCGCCGCATGCCAGTCGTCGCGAACAGCAACCACATCGCGTAGAGGCGATCGTCGGCAACAAACGCGAGGAACGTGCGCAGCTGCTCAGCGCTCCAGATCTTCATCTCGGGCGAACGCGCCGTGGGCGGCTCGGCGAGGTCGGCCGGGTTGCGGCCGATGCGGCCCCACCGAACGGCGTCGTGCAGCGCCTTGTGCAGAATCGTGTGCACCTCCTTCACGCTCTTCGGCGCGAGTCCGCCAGTACCGTCGGCTCGTCCGTTTGCCAGAAGGTCTGCGTACATGGCATTCAGCGCGGCGGGTGACAACGCGGCCAACCTCTGCGCCCCGAGGCGGGGGACCAGGTGCTGACGGACGTTGCGGCGATAGTGCGCGTGGGTCGACTCCTTCACGCTCGCCTTGATTGCTGGGAGCCACTCGTCGACGAGGTACTCCTGCAACCGCACCTTCGACGTGTCGACGTGCCCGCCGCGACGCACTTCGTCTCGGTACACAGCGAACCCAGCCTCGGCCTCCCGACGTGTACGAAACCCGCCACGCGACACCTGGCGACGCTTCCCGTCGGGCCCTGGATCGAGCTCGGCCCAGAAGTACCACTTCTCGCCGCGCTTCTTGAAGTGCCCCTTCATGCCCTCAAGCGTACCGAGTCCGTTAGCAATCCGTTAGCAATTGCCCAAACCGACCAAAGGACGAGAACAGCCGAGGAGTCATTTCCCCTGCTCACAAGCTTGTGCGGGCGACAGGACTTGAACCTGCACGTCTTTCGACACCAGGACCTAAACCTGGCGCGTCTGCCAATTTCGCCACACCCGCGAGCGTCGCTGACCGAGCGTATCGGAGCACCCGGATTCTCAGAAGTGGCTTCCGGTATCTCAGATCGGCCATCTCGTGCAGAACTTCTCGCCCAATGAGCTGAACTGGGAGGGAAAACGGGAGGTCTGGGGGCAGACCGGGAGCGACCGGGTGCTGCCGTCGTGCCCCGCCCGCCTCACCGTGAACGGCAAGCTTCCGGCCGGGATGAGCACGGTTGCGCTGGAGGCCCGCCTATCGTGGACGCCGTGGAACTTCCGATCCCGTTTGCCCAGTCCGCCCTGCCTCCCGGAGCCGATGTCTTCGACCGGCTCCTCCGAGAGCGCATCATCTTCCTAGGCGGCCAGGTCACCGATGAGCTTGCCATCAACATCAGCGCCAAGCTGCTGCTGCTCGATGCCGAGGTGCCCAATCGCGATATCTTCCTCTACATCAACTCGCCGGGAGGCTCGGTCTACGCCGGCATGGCGATCTACGACACCATGCAGTTCGTGCGTCCGAACGTCGCCACCGTTTGCCTCGGCATGGCCGCTTCGATGGGTCAGTTCCTCCTGTGCGCAGGCGCCCCGGGGAAGCGGTATTCGCTTCCGCACGGACGAGTGCTCATGCACCAGCCCCTCGGTCAGATGCAAGGCCAGGCCAGCGACATCAAGATCCACGCCGAAAACATCATGCGCACCAAGCGCGAGATGGCCGAACTGATCGCCCATCACACCGGTCAGCCGGTGGAGCGAATCGAGGCCGACTCCGACCGTGATCGTTGGTTCACTGCCGAGCAGGCTCTCGAATACGGGATGATCGACAAGATCGTCGAGAAGCAGAGCTGACCTCTCCGGCTCGGATGTCGAGCCGGACGATCAACGTGTGCGCTAGAAGTATGCGCGCAGAGGAATATGCTCAGCGCGCATAGAACTTGTCCCGAACCCGCCCGGCGCGTCAGAGCACATGAAACACCTGGCTAGACGCGTGCACCCTCGAGGATTGCCTCGGCGGCACGTCGTCCGCTGACCAGGGCGCCCTGGATCGAGGCCTGGTCGCGGTGATCGCCGCATACGTAGAGGCCTTCGGCCACCTTCATCGTTCGTTCCACCGGCTCCAGCGACGGCTGGGCCGGCTGGGCGTGGGCGATCTCGTAGGTGGGCAGAGTTTTCCAACCGTCAACGTCGGCACCGAACCACCGGCGAAGCTGGGCGCGTCCCTCCACGTCCAACTGCTGATGCCACGTGGCCCGGTCCATTCCCGAGGGGCGTGCCGCGATGATCGACGCCGATACGAGATTGCGGCCGGGCGGGGCATAGTTGGGCGAGACGTTCGATGGCACGCACACGTTGTTGATCGGGCCGCCGCCGTCGACAACGGACGAGCCGTTGCCGTTAAGCAGGAGCAGTGGCCCTTCGAACGGAGCGCTGTCGGCGGCGAAATACAGGCATGCCACGGCGTTCGAACCCGGCTCGTCCACGGCGCCGCCGAGCAGACGGGCGGCCTGTGGGCCTTCCGTGGCGACGACAACAGCGCCCGCGGACAGCATTGCGGAGTCCGTGAGCGTCACCGTACCGGCGGACACGGCGGCAACACGGCTGCTCAACCGGACCGTACCCGCGGGGAGCCGGGCGGCGAGCTGGGCCGGGATCATGCCCATGCCGTTGGCGGGGATGACGTTGTCGCCCGATCCGAGCATCCGGAAGACGAAGTCGAACATGCGGCTCGACGTGGAGAGCGACGCGTCGAGCTGGATCCCGGCGAACAAGGGCCGGAGGAAGCGTTTGACCATGGCGTCGGAAAACCTGAGCGACCGGAGCCGCTCGGCCGTCGAAGTCTCCGGACGGGCCCACATCTCGTCGAGCGTGCCGCGCCCACTGTTGAGACGCAGCCAACCGATACGGGCCTTGTCGATGGGGGAGCCAACAGGCGCAGCGAGCGATGCAGGGATCGACCGAACGTCGCGGAACGGATCGCCGAGGAGCACCCGCTTGTCGCCGACCTGCACCAGCGTGCCGGGACGGAACGAGCGGAGGTCGAGCGCCCGGTAGTCGAGAATGGCCTGCGCCTCGGGATAGGCGGTGAGGAGTACCTGGAATCCACGATCGAGGATGAACCCGTCGACGACGTCGGAGCGGACTCGTCCGCCGACGCCGTCGGAGGCCTCGAGCACGAGGACGGCCCGACCGGCCTCGGTCAGATGGACCGCGCAGGCCAGCCCTGCAAGTCCTGCCCCGACGACGATGACGTCAGCGTCGTGCACGCGTCAACTCTTGGTGGACACGATGTGGGCGAGTGCGGGGCCGACCTCAGGATGCTCGAACGTGAACCCACTGGCGAGCAGCGCGGTAGGCAGCACGTTGGCACCGCTGAGGAGCATTTCCTTGACCATCTCGGCACCGAAGAGCATCTTCACCGGGAACAGGGGTGTCGGCACCAGTGTCGGGCGTCGAAGCGCCTTGCCGAGCGCCTTCGTGAACGCAGCGTTGGTGACCGGGTTCGGAGCGGTCAGGTTGACCGGACCGCGGAGCGATTCGGTGCTCAGGCAGTGCATGATCGCCCGCACCTCGTCGTCGACGGCGATCCACGGTAGGTACTGGCGGCCCGAGCCGAACCGGCCACCGAGGCCGAGCTTGAACGGCAGCAGCTGCGCTTTCAGCGCGCCGCCCTTGGTCGACATCACGATGCCGGTACGCAGGAAGACGGTTCGCACGCCGGCGTCGATCGCCGGCTGGGCGCATCCCTCCCAAGCCTTGACCACGTCGGCGAGGAAACCGGAACCGGCTGCGGAGTCCTCGGTGATCCGCTCGTCCTGGCGATCGCCGTAGAACCCGATGGCCGAGCCACACGCGAACACCGATGGCTTGACGGCAAGACCGGCAATCGTCTGGGCGATCAGGGTGGTGCCCTTGACCCGGCTGTCGAGGACGCGTGCCTTGTGCTCGTCGGTCCATTTCGCGTCGCCGATCCCCTCACCGGCGAGATGGACGACGGCCCACGCACCTTCGAGTGCCGCCGTGTCGATCGAGCCGACCTGCGGGTCCCACCGGGCGTCGCCCGCTCCGGGCGAGCGTCGTACGAGCCGGGTCACCGGGTGTCCGGCTGCGGTCAGTGCCGCACACAGCGCGGTTCCGATCAGCCCGCTCGCGCCCGTGACGACGACGCGCTGCGAGGAGGACGGGGAGGCGTTCATGACACCCGAGCCTACGGGCTGTCGTTCCGCTATTTCCGCTATTCCCGCCGGTCGCGACACGCAACACGCACGCACGACGGTGGTCCCGAACGGGCGCCTCCGGAGAGAATCGAACTCCCGACCCGCGGATTAGAAGGCCGCTGCTCTATCCAACTGAGCTACGGAGGCTTGATCCCTAGTCTCGCACGACCGTCGCCGGGCCGGGCGGCGAAGTCGTGACCGGCACGGTTGTTGTCGGTGCCCCGGGAACGGCCCCGTTGTCACGGACCACCGTGGACGGTGTCGGCGTCGGGGACTCGCAGAGTGTCCGGCCTTTCGCCGCGAGCACCCGCATGTTCGCATCGATCGCCTGTTCCGCCAGCAACTCGTCCTTGGTCATGGCGGCGACGAGCCCATCCAGGACCGCCGTGACGCTGGGCCTGTCGTCGAAGAGCAGCACGTCGTTGCCCGCCCGCAGCGCGATGACGGCGGCGTCGGGAGCGCGGTAGTAGTACCGGATCGGCCACATCGACAGGGAGTCGGTCACGATCAGGCCGCGGTGGCCGAACTCACCCCGCAGCAGTTGGGCGAGGGCTCGGCTCGACAGCGATGCCGGGTAGGTATCGAGTCCGGGGACGTAGAGATGGGCCGACATCACCCCGATGCGGGAGTCGGTGACGATGGCTGCGAACGGCAACAGGTCGGCAGTCCGTAGAGAACCGAAGGGCGGGGTGAACGCGCCGATGTTGTGCGAGTCGCCGTTCGCGTAGCCGTGGCCGGGGAAGTGCTTGAGTACCGGGACGATTCCGGCGTCGAGCATACCCAGTGCAAAGGCCCGTCCATAGGCGGCGACCACGGCCGGATCGCGTCCGTAGGAACGGTCGCCGATGCCGTTCGTCCCCGCCGCACCCCCGGACCCGCCGGTGGGGTCGAGGTCGACGTCCGGAGCCAGATTCATCGTGAACCCGAGGTCGCGCATGCCTCGGCCATGTGCCGCAACGGCGGTTCGGTACTGCGAAGTGCTCAACGTCTTCGCCACCCGACGGGCGGCCGGGAGCACTCCGACGGCCGTCCGGAGGTGCTGCACCCGTCCACCCTCCTCGTCGACGGCGACGAACGCCGGACCGTGACGGCCGGAATCGCGGAGCAGTCGTAGCTTGGCGCCGGAGGCCTTGGTCGGCGTGCCTCGGACCAGGATTCCGCCGAGCCCTTCCCCCTTGACGATCGCAATGGCCTCGTTGACCTGGGCGATCGGCACCCCGACCATGACGAGGTTGGCGGCGCGGTCGCGGATCGGCCAGGTGGCGACGTCGGACCGCTTCACGCATGGGGCCGGCGCGGTCGAAACGGCCTGGGTCGTCGACGGCGTGACCGACGCAGTAGCCCGCGGAGATCTTCCGCCGCTTCCGGCTTCCACACCGACCACGGTGGCCAAGACCCCGACTGCCAGGGCGATTGCCGACACGGACCGGGACATCACCCCACGTTAGAACCGGGTTGTCAGCTCCGAAGCCCGATGTTCCCGGGCGCCGGACAGCCCGCCGGACAGCCCGTTGGCGTCCCGGGAGGCGGGCCCGGCCGGGCAGAGCGCGGCCGAAGCGAGGTCGTCGCGCTA
Organism: Acidimicrobiia bacterium; assembly: GCA_031418775.1. Taxonomy (GTDB): domain Bacteria; phylum Actinomycetota; class Acidimicrobiia; order Acidimicrobiales; family JANYDT01; genus JANLQX01. The sequence goes on along the minus strand of JANOJN010000164.1, from coordinate 19,984 downwards.
ACCTCAAATGCAACGGTTTGTCGGCCATGCGTCGACCACAGCGACGCACGATGCCCCGCTCACGCGGGGCCCCTTCCCAAAGGACGCCGATGGTGCACCCGAACGCAACGACAGTCGAACCCCCCATTGCCCCCCGTCGCCGCCTGCTCCGGGTCGTTTGTGTACTTGCGCTTCTCACCGCAGCGTTCGGCATCGTCGAACCAGCGGACGCCGCGAAGAAGACCACGAAGAAGTCGAAGGCGGCGTCTCGGGCGGTATCGGCCAAGCAGGTGCGGGTCACGCTTGGCGACCTTCGCCGGACGAAGGCGGAACGCGAGAAGGTGCGTACGCGCGCCCGGGCGGCATCAAAGAAGGTCAACGCGCTCAAAGCTAGCCAGAGCAAGGTCTCCCGCCAGCTCGAAGCACTCAACAGCACCGTGCGGGTGACCAGTGTGGCACTCGACAGGGCGCAGCGTTCTGCTGCGTCGGCGAGCCGGGAGGCGGCCCAGGCGAGGGCCCGCGAACGAGCGCTGACGGCCAAGTTGGCGACCCTGCGGGCGACGTCGTACCAGGCGGCGCTCTCCGCCGTGGCATCTCCGACCGTTATGGAAGTGGACTCGTTCCTGTCCAGTACGACTGCCGACGAAGCCGACCGGCGCTCGGTGATCGACTCGTTGGGCAAGCGGCGCACGGCCGACGTGCTCGACGCGATGACTGCGACGCAGGAGGATCTCGCCATCGAACGCGCCGTAGCCGTTCGGGCCGAGACGCGCGCCCAGTCCTACAAGGAATCCGTGGCCGACAAGCTCGGCCGGTATCGCCAGGCGCGGGCCAAGCAGCGGCGTTTCGCCGTTGACGTCGAGACCCGCCTCGAACAGCAACTCTCCGAGGCCTCTTCGATCTCCCTCGTGGATTCCAAACTCGCTGCCCAGTACGAGCGTGACCTCAACGCGCTGGCGCGCCAACTTCGGGCGGCTGGAGCGGGAGCCGGCGGAAAGGGGAGCGGCTCGTTCACGATTCCCTCCTTTGCCGACATCGCGGCCACGGGCGGTGGCGATACAAACGGCATCAAGGTGGCGCCGAGTCTTCGCGGCAATCTCGGCCGGTTGCTCGCCGCGGCCAAGGCCGACGGCATCTCTTTCACCGGTGGCGGTTACCGTTCGTCGGCTGGACAGGTCGCGTTGCGTCGGGCCCACTGCGGATCGAGCAGCTTTGCCATTTATCAGGCCCGCGCCTCGTCGTGCAGCCCCCCGACGGCCCGACCGGGATTCTCCCAGCACGAACTGGGGTTGGCGGTCGACTTCGCCGAGGGAGGGCGCGGGTTGACCCGTGGTTCGGCCGGCTACCGGTGGTTGCGGGCCAATGCCCACCGCTATGGGCTCATGAACCTTCCGTCGGAGCCATGGCACTGGAGCACCACCGGTCGGTGAGGCTCGCTTGTGCGGAAGGTTCGCCCGTCTCGCGGCGAGGCCATCCGGCGGGTCTTCGGCCAAGAGGGTCAGTCGTCGCCGTTGCGGTAACGCCGTGACGACTTGCGCTCGGAAGTCTGCGCCTTCGCGGTAAGCCGGCGTTGCACGGAACCTTTGGTCGGCCGCGTCTTGCGCCGGACCGTGGGGACCCGAAGGGCTTCGACCAGTATCGATACGAGGCGTTCGGTGGCGAGGTCGCGGTTGCGGAGCTGCGAACGCTCGTCGCGCGCCACGATGCGTACCGAGGGACCGACCTTCTCCATCACCCGCAGTCGTTGCGCATCGGTGAAGGCTGTCGACGTTTCGATGTCGAAGCGCAGTTCCGCCGCCGTGTTCGAGGTGTTGGCATGTTGTCCGCCCGGTCCGCCGGCGGCGATGAAGCTCCACTGGAGCTCGGACGCCGGTACGACACAGGTTCGGGTCACTCGCAGGCCTTCGTCCACGGCGACCAGTGTTCCAGAGCGGCGGTCGGGTCAAGCGCCACGACACACCGGGGACGCAAACGCGCTTCTCGCAACGGACGGCGTCGGTCTACACTCGATGCCCGCTGCATGGTGGCCGTAGCTCAGCTGGTAGAGCATCAGGTTGTGATCCTGAGGGTCGCGGGTTCGAGCCCCGTCGGTCACCCAACTCGTTGCCCGGGATCCTCGGACGGCGACTAGGGTTCACGCCCGCGCACAACTCGCCTCTCTAGCTCAACGGCAGAGCAACGGACTCTTAATCCGCAGGTTCTCGGTTCGAATCCGAGGGGAGGCACCATAGGGGCTGGTCAGCGGGGTAGTTGTGCGACGGGGCCTCGGTCAGGATGAGCACCGTCCGGCGTGATACACCCGCTGATACACCGCCTGATACACCTTTTGAAGCTGCGTGACCTTTTGCGGCATCGGTAGCCGAGTCCGCGATCGAGTGTGCGACGAACGGCTTCGAGGACGTAGTTTCAGGCGAGGCTGATGGTGTGGTGTCAAGTTCGGAAACGTCGAGCCGAGGCCTGCCCATTGAGATCTTCGATCTGGTTCTTGGGGTGTGTTGTTCATTCGTTTTCGGGAGTAGCGCGGTAGACCTCCTGCGGAATGGAAAACGTCCCTGTGCCGACCGTTGCAGCGCGGCTAGGTCACGCCGACGGAACGACACGATGAAGGTCTACGCGCACCGGACCAAACGGGCTGATGAGCAGGCGGCCACTGTTGTCGCCGCCGCACTGCGGCGCTGAGGCGGCATGCACGACGGGCCTCGGGCGACCTCCAGGTCATTGACGGCAGGTGACGGACATGGCAGCGCCCATGAATTCGGCTGAGACCCGCCCACCTCCAACAACCTCTGCTGGTCAGAGGGATTGCCGATGCCCGATCACTGCTCTTGCGTCAGAACGGCTGCGTACCCAGTCGGCGGTCGCTGGTGAGAGTTGATCGAGGGCGGACTCGATGCGGTCGAGATCGTCAGGAAGATTGCGGCGAAGCACATGCTCTTGGTACGCGATCCCACTCGTAGAGCGCCCACGCCTTCCGTTCGTGTCACCTTGGGCTACAGCGAGGAAGGTCGCGAACCGTGCCTCGCTGATGGCCCGCCGCAGCTCAGCGATGGGGGACCATTCGACCGTCGTCTGGTCCAGTAGGATTCATCTTCGTAAGCCCCTGTGCAGCCTCTTCCCGGTAACGGGTGATGCGGCCAGGGGCAGATCAATACCTGCACACGGTACAAGCGACACCCGAGCCGGGACGCAACCGTGCGGAGACTGCGGGAGCGTCAGTGCAGATCGGATTCTTAGCCGTCGGCGTCGGTACAGCCCCGGAGGTGATCCTCGACGAACTGAAAAGCGATGCCCTGCCTCTCCGTGATCGGATCTGGACGAGCGCGGCCGCTGTTGAAGTTTGTCTGGTCGTATCGGCGCGCCATCTGACGACCGTCGCCTTGGGGCGCGGTCCCAGACTCGAACCTCTCAGCTTGCTGTCGACAGCTCAATGGTCACCCTCAGATCGAGCGCTCCCGCGACCTTCTGAAGCGTCGTGAGCGTCGCGCCGGTTCCTCCTGCTTCGAGGCGCGCAACGGCAGCCTGGCTCGTGCCCATTCGCAAAGCGAGTTCCCGTTGGCTGAACCCGGCAGCCTCGCGAGCGTTGCGAACCTTGTCGCCCACCTCGATCGCGAGGCGGGTCGCTTCGTACGTCTCATCGAAAACAGCTCGGTCCTCCGGCGTCATGGCAGCGAGCTTGCGTGCCTTGAGATCTTGAAAGTTCGTCCTAGTCATTAGTCGCCCTCCTCGGCGGTGTGCTTCTCGGTGATGCAGCGAGTCATCGCCCAACGTGCGCGTTGGACTTCTGCTCGCTCGTTCTGTCGTTGTTTCCTGAACACCGTGAGAACCACGATGCGTCGGTTTGTTGCGTAGAAGTACGTCAGTCGCCAGGCGACGCGGTCGAGATCGAATCGAAGTTCGAACAGTCCGTCCCCAAGCGATCGTGACGCCGGGAGTCTTAGAAGGTTGCCGACCGTTTCAAGCCGTTCAAGGTGTGGGAGCGCCACGGCGTATCGACGCGGGTCGAGATCGTCGATCCAAGACTCAACCTCGGGCTCCAACTCGATTGACCACATGACATCAAACATGATGTCACGCGAGGGTGATTGTGTCGAGCAGGTCTCGGGCGGGGCGGTTCGAGGTGCTGAACATGATGGAGGGCGCCAACCAAGTGGCGGTCACGTTCGTGATCGAGTACCTCACGCCCGTCGGTGGTCATCTGCGCGATGAGGAGATCCACCTGTGGACCTTCAACGACGCCGGCAAGGTGTGCGCGTTGCGACACTACGTCGACACGGCCAAGCACATCGCCGCCTGGAACCTCGACCGAGGCTGGCACCACCGAGCGCTTGGCGGCATCAACCAGGACACAGGACCACAGAGGCGATCGAGAACGATTCATCTGGGTAGCGTGCGGACACAAGAAGACGACGCTGCGGTCCGCCGCCTGCGATCAGACCGGGACCGCAGGCGGCGCTGGCGCTCACCACCCAGATGTGAACCGCGCCGACCGTCCATCGAACGCACCACTTCGCTCCGATACCCGGGCAGACCATCCGCCCGAGAACCGGCGTTATACGGGCGATCTCGGGGCGAGTCGCGCTCCGAGCGTTCGATCGTGGGAAAGGTGGGAGGTGTGCGACCGGTCATGGCCGGCCTCCCTGTTGACGCCGCTCCGCCGCGGAGCGGGACCAACCACAATCGACCAGCGCAAGCTGCTGCGATTAGCTCGCATACCTGCTCGCGCCGAACTTTGCGCTCCCGCGATGTCCGGGAGGGTCGTCGTGCCGCGTAGTGACCGTGCGGTCCGGTCTCGTTCCGAGTATGCGTCCCGTTGGCCGGTCGGTTTTGGGGTGGTCGTCGCTCCCGCTCGGTCGCCGTGCCCATGAGTGCCAGTCGTTGGAAAGCCGTCTCGGTCAACGGAAGGTCTTTGGCCGGTCGGTGTTCGCACCGAGTAGCCCGGTGCTAACGCCGGTGTGATTGTGCTGACCGAACATGACCGAAAGGGGTATCAGCTGACTCGATTGCCTGCGGAAAATGCCTGCCCATGATGGGTATTGACTGGTTCTGATCGAGTTCGGGGTGATCTCTTAATCCGCAGGTTCTCGGTTCGAATCCGAGGGGAGGCACGAAAAGTCGCTGGCTTCATGAGCACTCTGGGCGCTCGGGTCCGCACCTACGTCGACCGAAGTCGATACCGTGCGGGAGTGTTTGTCCCACGATCGGCCCGGTCTCGGGCGGCCGCCATCGCCGCCGCCGGACTCGTCCTGATCAGCTCCGTGATTCTCGGACCGGTCGGACCCTCGGCCGGCCAGGGCGTGGTGAAACCCCCGGAGCGTCTTCAAGCGGCCGGGTTCGTCCCATTCGCGGAGCTCAGCTTCATCTAACGACACCTGGTCGGCCGTGGCTGAGGACTTTGCGCCCTTCGACCTCGACGTCACCACGGAGGCGCCGTCCGCGGACCGCCTCGTTCGAAGTTCGGAGTCCGACTCCGTGTTCGGACAGGCCATTGCCGTTGCCACCGAGAACTTCTGCTGCCCCGGCACATGCGCTGGAATCGCCGGCGTCGGGGTCTTCGAGGACTCCGGCACGGTCACACCGGGTGGCTGGACGTTCTTTCAGCCATACTTCAGCCCGGCGATCACTGCGGTGATCATCTCGCACGAGGCAGGCCACGTGCTCGGACTGTCCCACGATGGGACTGCGTCGTTGCCCTATTACGCGGGACACGGAAGTTGGTCGCCGTTGATGGGGTCGGCCCAGTGGTTCTGGACGAGCCAGTGGTCAAAGGGCGAATACTCCGGTGCCAACAACTTCGAGGACGACGTCGGGGTCATCGGCGTCAGCACCGGCTTCGTCGGCGATACCGTCGGCAACACGATCGGCACGGCGGTGAACGTCGACGACGGGATCGCCGTGGTCGACGGCCTGGTGAACAACGAAGCCGACGTCGACGTGTTCCGCATTGCGCACCCCGGCGGTCGATTGCAGCTCGACGTAAAACTGAACAGCGTAAGTGCCACTCTCGACCCGCGGCTCGCCCTGTACTCCGCGGAGGGAGCGACCATCGCCACCAATGACCCGCCTGGCGCGGTCAGCGCATCGTTCGACGCAAGCTTGGCCGTGGGAACGTACTTCGCTGCCGTCTCGGGGGAGGCCTACCTCACACCGTCGACCGGCTGGTCCGGCTACGGAAGCATCGGGCAATACCGACTACGGGTGTCCCGACAGTTCACGTCGGGGGTTGCCATCACGCTGACCCTTGCGCAGGTCCCCGATGACGGTCTGAAGCTCTCGTGGGCCGCACCGTCCACAAGCGGAGGCGGGACGACGTCGTACGAGGCGAAGGTGTGTCTCGGTGCCGATCAACTGCAGTGCACCGCTCCGGTGACGACGGGTTCGCTGTCGGCGACTATTCCTTCGCTGGTGCCAGGCCAGAGCTACCGGGGATGGATGAACGTCCGCAATGAACTGCTCTCGTCGCGCTTCGTCTCGAGCGCACCGCTTGTCGTCGCCGAGGTTCCCGGCGCTCCGCTGTTGGCGGCAACGGTCGATGCAGCGGTTCAGCCGGTACTTCTCGCGCTTGCCTGGTGCTGTTTGGACGCCAAGGGCAACGCCATCAGCACCTACGACGTGGAGCGTCTTGACCTGGTGACCGGGATCTCCAACCTGATCTCTGTCGCAGCCGGGCCGTACTCCAGCAGCGATCTTGCGTTGGGCCGACGCTACGGTTTCCGAGTGCGTGCCGTCGCGGGATCGCTGCCCGGCGCCTGGAGCGATTGGCCGTATGTCAACGCGCCAGGGCGCGCCGACGCGCCCGTTGCGCCTACGGCCACCTTGACATCGCGTCCCGCCTCGCCGGGAGCGAATAGCGTTCCCGACCCGGGGCGCCGACCTGCCCCACAATCGTGAGGTCCGAAATGAATCGACCACCAGCTCCTCAATCGACCCCAGCGACGTCCTTTTCGAAGTCGAGCGAGCCATCCGGAAGTGAGGTTGCACCACGGGAGTCCGCACCGACAGCCGAGGCAATGGGGAAAGCGACTCAACGAGCTACAGCACCACAGTCAACGGGCCAGCCTGAAGCGTCAGCAAACGGATGACGATTGCCTGAAGCCGTAGCAGTCCTGTTGTACGTGCCGAGCACCATCCTCGGCGGGCAGCGATGATCGACCTCCTCGAGCGCTTCGACGAAGAGGCGTACCTGCGGGCGAACCCTGACGTCGCGGCCGCCGTCGGTCCTGAAGGTCCGGCGAGCGGGCTCCAGCATTTCTTCCTGCACGGCTTCCGGGAAGGGCGCCCCGGCGCTCCAGCCGGACTCGACGCGGCCATCGCTGCGTGGATCCACGATGGGGCGGCGGGGGAGTGGCCTCCCGCCGACCTCCGCGAACGTGTGCACGGGGATCGCGATCTCGCCAACTTCTCCTGGCTCGGTCGCCGGATCACGATGGACCTTCTCGTGGCCCTTCACGCCCACGGTTTGCTCGATTCAGTCCGCGAGCCGACGCTCGACTTCGGCGCCGGTTGTGGTCGGGTAGCCCGTTACTGGGCGGCGCTCGGCGGCGGTGTCCTGACCGGCTCGGACATCGATCCGGAGACCGTGGCGTGGTGCGGGGCGCATCTCTCCTCCTCACATCACGATGGGCAGTCGGCGTTCGTTACCAATCCGCACGATCCGCCGATGGCAACGCCGGACGGCGTGTTCGGGCTCGTGTACGCGATCTCGGTGTTCACCCACCTGCCGGAGGAGATGGAGATCCGGTGGATCGCGGAGCTCGCCCGGATCACCAGGCCCGACGGCGTGCTCCTGCTCACGACGCACGGCGTCGATCTGTGGGATGGATCGGAGGGGGAAGCGTCGGACTCCGGTTTCGTGTACTCCCGGGCGGGCGGGGCCGCCGGGCTGCCCGACTTCTACCGCACGAGCTTCCACTCCGACGACGCCGTGCGCCAGCGATGGGGGACGGCACTCGAGATCGTCGCCGTGGTGAAGAAGGGCGTGAACGACCACCAGGACCTGGTCATCGCCCAGCGGCCCGGCACACGACCTTGACCGCGGGCGATTATTTCTTCTTGGTCGTCTTCTTCGGCTTCAGCAGTTCCGTCTTGTAGGTCGTGGCCCGAAGGCCGGTCGAGGCGGCAAGCGCCGGTTCCGGTGGGATCTCGTAGAGCTGGAGCCGACCGTCGAGGAAGTCGGTGAAGGCCAGGTACCGACCATCCGGCGAAACGTCGAGCCCCGTCGTCTGGTTCCCGCCGATCAACGCATCGACAACAGCTCCCGTGGTGGTGTCGATGACGAGGACCGAGCCCCAGTCAGGGCCGGGGAGGTAGTACCCATCGCCACCGTTCTGCCCACGATTCGACACATACAGGAACCGCTTCGACGGGTTGAGCGCAATCGTGTTCGGATGCGAGTCGGTGAGCGACAGCACCCGATGGGTGCCCTTGGTGAGATCGAAGGCCACCACGTTGTCGCGGCCCATGTCGTCGGCGTAGAGCACGTTCGCGGTCGCGTCCAAGGTGAGATGGCGCATGGCGCCGCCGGTCTTGATCAGCTCGGTCTGGGTTCCGGTCGCGAGGTCGATCCGCACGACGTTGCCGTCCTCGAACCCGGCAACGTAGAGCTCCGTCCCCGACGGCATCGCCACGAGGCCTCTCGGTGTTCGTACTGTGGGGATCTTCGCCTTCACGGTCGCCGTCGCAAGATCGATCGCGCTGATGTCATTGCTGACCCAGTTCGCGGCGTAGAGCGTCAGCTCGTCGGGGGAGAGCGCGAGGACCTTCGTCCAAGTCCCTTTCGTGGGGAGGACGCGGAGCACTCGCTTCGCCACACGGTCGATCTCGTACACGGTGGCGGTGTGCATCTGCGAAACGTACGCGCGCGTACCACCGCGGTCGAAGATCACCTCGACGCCGCCCTTGGTCCCCAGTGGGATGCGCGCGATCCTCTCCAGTGAGGGCACGCGGTACACATCGATCCCGACCGCGCCGAGCAGCGGTACCCAGAGCTCCGTGCCGTCGGGAGTGAAGGCAACCTGCTTCGGGCTCGGTCCCGTGCGGGTCTCGGCCAGCTTGCGATGCAGCTGACCGTTCGCCGGAACCGGCCAGGGAGGAAGAGCACCGGGAGTCGCCGGCGGCGCTACTGACGTCGGCGCGGGCCCGGCACCGGGAAGACGTGGGCCGGCAGTGGTTTCGGCCGAGGCCGGAACAGGAACGATCGACACCAGGCAGAGGAGGATTGCCGGGCCCCAACATGCGAGGCGTCGACGACTGATCTGAGGGTGCATGGCAGAGAGGAGTTTCCCAGGCGCGACAGCTCGGTGCGGGGAATCCGAGCGTAAACGCAGCAGAATGCAGCTGTGCGCGAAACGGACCCCGGCACCTGGTATCTCGGCATCGACCTCGGAACGGGCGGCTTGAAGGTCGGCGCGGTGGCACTCGACGGCACGGTGATCGCAAGTGCCTTCCGCTCGATCGAAACGGTGATCACCGAGGACGGCGGCAATGAGCAGGATCCGTTCGCGTGGTTCGACGCTCTGGCGTCGGCCGGTCGGGAGGTCACCGACGCGTTGCGGTCGGGCGGGGACGGAACACGAACCTGCGGCGGTATCGGGATCACCGGGCAGTGGGGCTCCACCATCCCGGTCGATGTGACGGGGAGGCCGGTCGGAGCGTGTCTGCTGTGGTCGGACCGTCGAGGCGCACCGTGGTCAGCCAAGCTGACCGGTGGAACGATCGGCGTGGCCGGCTTCGGCGCGAAGAAGATCGTCAGCTGGCTGCGGTTCGCCGGCGGTGCACCGTCGAAGGAGGGCTCCGATCCGACCGGGCACACCCAGTTCCTCCGCCATCGTCGGCCCGAGATCGATTCGCGTACGGCCGTTCATCTCGAACCGGTCGACCTCATCGGGGCATGGCTCACCGGTGTGGTCGCGGCGACGCCGGCGTCGATGGTGCTGTCGTGGCTCACCGACAATCGGCGTGGTGCTCCGTGCGCATACCATCCGGTGCTCGTGCGGCTCGCGGATCGACGCGCCGCCCAGCTTCCGCCGCTCCGACCGACCGGGTCACGTCTCGGTGCCCTTCTGTCGGAGCGTGCGGCGGCATTAGGGCTCGCCCCCGACGGCGCAGTGACCGATCTGCCCGTGGTGTGCGGCGCACCCGATCTGCACACCGCTCCGATCGGCACCGGCGGTCTCGCTTCCTTCGAAGGTCATCTGGCGATCTCGACGAGCGCATGGGTCTCGGCGCCGGTCAGCTTCAAGAAGACCGACGTGATGCATTCGATGGCATCGATCCCGGGGTTCGCCCCGAACTCCTACGTCATCGCCAACAACCAGGAGACCGGCGGCGCATCGCTGCGCTGGCTCCGCGACAGCGTCCTTCGAGCCGATGATGGTCTCGGTCAGGCACCGGAGGACTATGACGCGTTGACGGCGGCGGCCGCGTTGGCTCCCGCGGGTGCCGGAGGAGTGATCTTCACGCCGTGGCTGAAGGGCGAACGCTCACCGGTCGACGATGCAAACCTGCGGGCGTCGTTCCTCAACGTGTCGATCACGACGACGCGAAGCGATCTCATCCGAGCCGTGCTCGAAGGGGTTGCGTACAACGCACGGTGGCTACTCGAAGCGACGGAATCCTTCGCCGGCCAGCCACTTGAGGGTCTCCGGCTCTTCGGGGGCGGCGCCAAGTCGGACCTTTGGGCTCAGATCTACGCCGACGTCATCGGTCGGCCGATCCGGCGCATCGACGACAGCATCGACGTGAACTTGCGAGGCGCTGCGTGGTTCGCCGCGCTTTCGCTGGGTCACCGGACGATCGACGATCTACGTCGGACGCCCATCGCCGCGACGAACTTCGTTCCCGACGCGGGTGCGATGACCACCTATCGACCGCTCTACCAGGAGTTCTCGAGGCTCGCCAAGGCGCAGAAGTCAATGTATGCACGACTCAACGGGCGCGCAACCAGCGGTCATTGATCGTGCGAAGCGGTGCTGGGCGTCGGTACCGGGGCACGCAGCGGCGCCCCACCGGGCAAGAGTGGCTAGAACCCCGTCGAGACGACGGAGCCGACGCGGTCGGCGTTGGCCCGGCTCTTCGGGATGCAGGCACCCAGATCGAGACGGTTGCGATGGAGATGAGCGGCGACGTTCGCCATCGACACGGTGCGCTGCCCGACGACCGCTCCCCAGAGTCCGTGGGAGCGTACCCAGGCCGGGATGCTCCGTCCCGCTCGTGATCGTGAACCGCGGAGGATCTCGGCGAGATCCGAGTCGAGGCCGTTCGCCAAGGGCCAACCGGCCTCGACCAGCCACCGTTGTTCGACCGGTTCGAGCGAAGTTGTCAGCACGGAGGCTTCACCGCGGCCCGAGAGGATCATCATCATCGTCCCGAGAGCGTCGATGAGGAGTCCGAGTTCGGTCGAGTACTCGCGGGCGGAACGCACCGCGAGCGTATTGACGCTCAAGGTGGTGATGTCGATGAGGCCACTGAGGTCGCTGAATCCGGAACGCTGCCGGAAGTCATTGATCACGTCTTCCGGATGACGTCCGAGAAGCAGAGCCAGCTCGCGAAGGGCGTGATCGCGGCGGATTCCCGTGCTGAGGCGGGCGACGCTGCGCACGTTGGCGATGGCGAGTTCGTCGTGCTCCCCTGATTCGGCGACCACCACGAATTGCACGTCGGTCAGATCGCTCAGCCACGCTTCGAACTCCTCGGGTTCGCCGAGTGCCGACACCCCGGTGAACTCGATGGCTGCGATCTCGTCGATGAGGGGATGAATGGAGGTGATGAGGTGCGCGCTGCGTGTCCCGAGTTGGAGCCGGATCCGCTCGGCCGAGGTCGCCCCGTCACCCAAGGTGATCGAGGGACCGAGACCCGAGAGATCGATGGTGGCGACCCGCGTCCGCTGACCCGAATCCGTGCTGGACGTCTTGTCGTCAACGGCCACGGATTCGCGTCGAGACGACGAGTCGTCGTGCGGCGCACGGCCCTGGTCGGTGTCATCGGTGGGTCTTGTCGACCCGATCGTTGCGCTCATCTGCAGCCCTTTCCTCTGGCTCGTTCACGGTCGAAACCCATTGGAGTTGTGAACGCATCGTCAGCCGTGAGCACGCGCTTGAGTGGTTCCCGTCCGGCACCGCGAGGAATCGTGACCGTGACCGCATGGCGTGGTACAAGGGGGCAATCCGGCCACGGTACGTGCAATTCCGCGCTGGTGTCCTGGGAGAGAGGTTGCCCCCATCGTTGGGGGCAAAACACCTCCCAAGGGCGTTGGGAGGTGAATAGCCCCCAGATATTGGGGCAACCTCTCTCCCAATAATCCGGCCGGCGGGGTGAGAGTTGTCAGGTCAGGCCGACGCACCAGCAGGCAAAGGCCATCACGAAGGCCGTGTCGCGCCACGCGTCGTACCGACCCGACGGACCACCGTGGCCGGCCCCGAGCTCGGTCTTGAGAAGGATGGGGCGATCGCCCGTGGTCACCGAACGGAGGCGCTGCACCCACTTCGCCGGCTCCCAGAACCCGACCCGCGGATCGTTGAGTCCGGCGGTCGCCAGCACGGCCGGATACGGCACCGGCCGGACGTTTTCGTAGGGCGCGTAGGACTTCATGTACGCGTAGTACTCGGGATCGGTCGGGTTCCCCCACTCCTCCCACTCGATCGCCGTGAGGGGAAGGGACTCGTCGAGCATTGTGTTGACGACATCGACGAAAGGGACCTCGGCGATGACTCCGGCGAAGACGTCCGGTGCGAGATTCATCGACGCACCCACGAGCAACCCTCCGGCGCTCCCGCCCCACGACACGAGGCGACCCGGTGCGACGTCGCCCTCGGACGTGAGCGATCGCGCGCAGTCGACGAAGTCGGTGAACGTGTTCTTCTTCGCCAGGAACTTCCCGTCGAGGTACCACCGGCGTCCGAGCTCGCCACCCCCGCGGACGTGGGCGATTGCGAAGACGAAACCGCGGTCGAGCAGGGATAGCCGCATGGTCGAGAAGGTCGGGTCCGACGAGATCTCGTAGGAGCCGTAGCCGTACAGCAGCCCGGGCGCCGTTCCGTCAACGGGCGTGTCCCGATGACGGACGATCGACATGGGCACACGCGTTCCGTCGGCGGCCGCGACAAGCCTTCGCTCGGTGACGTAGCGCGTCGGATCGAAATCGCCAAGAACCGGCTGGCGCTTGCGGAGCACCCGCTCGCCCGTGGTGAGGTCGAAGTCGAAGACGCTCGGAGGTGTGGTGAGCGACGAGTACCCGAACCGCAGAAACGGCGCGTCGACATCGGCGTTCGAGACGGGCCAGACGCTGTGCACCGGTTCGTCGTGGGCAACGACGCGCTCGCCGGCCCATGATCCGTCCTCGCCGAGTGTGAGCACACGAAGCCGCTCGAGACCCTCGACGCGCTCATGAAGCGCGATGTGGTGTCGGAACACCTCGATGCCCTCGATCTTCGGCCGACGTTTGACATCTTCCCCGCGCTGGATGAGTTCGTCATCTGTCTCCCACTCGGTGGCGAAGGGAGCCCACGGGGCGCCCGGACCCGTCGCCGTGCACAATCGGAAGTTCTCGGCCCGGTCGTTGGTGACCACGAAAAACCGTTCGGCGCCGTTCGTGCCCCGGTGGTGATCGATCGCGTACTCGCGACCCTGTTCGCGCTCGCGGAACATGATGAACCCGGCGTCGAGGTCGTCGGCTCGCGCTACGCGCGTCTCCGTGGTGACCTGGCTGCCGATCACCAGGAAGATGTACTCATCCGTCGCACTCATGCTCACGCCGCAGTAGAAGCGTTCATCGGTCTCCTCGTAGAGGAGTTCGTCGTCGCTCGATGAACCCATGCGGTGACGCCATACCTGGAAGGGCCGCATGGCGTCGTCGAGAACGAGGTAGAGCACCGACGATCCGTCGGCCGACCAGGCGACGCCGGCTGAGGTCTCGGCGACGACATCGGCCAGGTCCACGCCCGTCGTCAGATCACGAAAGCGCAACTCGTAGATCTCGTCGCCGGCCGTGTCTACGGCATAGGCGAGCACCCCGTGGTCGACGGTGACCTCGAACGTTCCGAGCGAGAAGTACGCGTGGCCTTCGGCGAGGACGTTCTGGTCGAGCAGGACTTCCTCATCGGATGTCTGATCAGGGTCGGTCTCGACCGACGCTGTCGGTCGACGACAGTGGATCGGATAGCTCTTTCCCTCGACCGTTCGCGAATAGTACGACCACGTACCTTTTCGGGTTGGCAGAGAGAGGTCCGTCTCCTGGATGCGGGCCTTCATCTCCGAGAAGATCGACTCGCGCAGCCCGGCGAGCGGCGCGAGGGTCTCCGCGGTGTACACGTTCTCCGCCTCGAGATGAGCAACAACCTCGGGGTCTTCGCGGTTCCGTAACCACGCATACGGATCGACGCGCTGCTCGCCGTGCAGCGTTGAGGTGACGGGACGCTGCGGCGCCCGCGGGGCGGAGTGGGGGGAGGGGTCCGACGACATGGACCGAGGCTAGGGCCGACGCCGGGCCGCCCGATGTCGCATCGAATGCGCCCGTTCTCGGGTTCCCTCCTCGTCGACGGCGTCGACTACAACACATGCATGCCGATTTACGCCCTAGGAGACCTCACGCCCTCGATCGATCCGAGTGCGTTCGTCCATCCCGATGCCGTGATCATCGGTAACGTCGAGATCGGGGCCGAGTCGAGCATCTGGCCATGTGCTGTGCTCCGCGGCGACCACGGCTTCATCCGGATCGGCGCCCGGACGTCGATCCAGGACGGGGCGGTGCTGCACACGACACCCATGTGGCCGACGATCGTCGGCGACGATTGCGTCGTCGGACATCAGGTCCACCTCGAGGGTTGCACGATCGAGTCCGGCTCACTGGTCGGCAACGCCTCGATCGTCTTGCATCGGGCGATCGTGCGCAGCGGTGCTTTGGTCGGGTCCAACGCCGTCGTCACGAACGATATGGAGGTGCCGAGCGGGGCGATGGCCCTCGGCGTGCCCGCGAAGATCCGGGAAAACGCCGCGTCAGCCGATCTGATCGCAAAGTCATCCGCCTCATACGTCGAGAACGGTCGGCACTTCAAGGCCAATCTGCGCCGAATCGACTGACGGTCGGCGGGGTCCGTCACACCACTAGGAAGTCGCGGACTCCCGGTAGACGAGAAGCGAATCCCGCCCGGCATCGGCGACGACGATGCCACCATCGGGGAGTACAGCGATATCCGTCGGCCGGGGAGCGGCTGGCCGGTTGGTCCGACGATCCGGGGTCAGCGAAGTCGTCGGGGTGAGGCGCAGCCACTTTCCCTGTATCCGGACGGCCACCGTCCCATCTCGGCCGACGATCGCGAGGCGCCCGTCGCGTTCATCGCTGGCGATCACGGGGAGGTCACGCGGAGTGTCGACCGGGACGAGCCGATCGCCGACTAGGCGGACGACGCGACCGGTGTTCGTGACACCCCAGACCGAGCCATTCGTCTGCACACGTACCTTTGCCAGGGCGGGTGCGGTGGTCAGGATCGTGGAACCTTTCGCGTCGACGCGCAGGAGACGTCCGTCGTCGGCGACGGCCAGGAGGGCTCCGTCCGGTCCTTCATCGATCGACCGGGCGTTCACTGCATCCCCACCCGGATCTCGCAGCGTTGTCTGGGTTACGAGACCCGTGCCATCGATCGTGAGGAGGCGAGGCCCGTCGATGACGCGGATCGTGCCGTTGCGATTCACCTGTGCATCCCGGAGATCGGCGAGCGACTGCGCGAACGCATTCGCCCTCGGGTCATTGCGCGTACTGTCGCTGCCGTTGCCGGCCAGGGTTCCGAGCTGCCCGGAGCGGAGGAATCGAACCCGTCCGCCACCTCGATCGGCGATGATCACGGTGCCGTCGGCGGCCACGTCCAGGGCCACCGGATCCGATAGCGACGTCTCGTTCGCCCGTCCGCCGTCTACGCCCAACGACGTGGAGGTGAGCGACGCATCGACCCCTGCCGTGGCTTCGACGACCGACCCTCGCAGACCGCTGTTGGCAAGGATGAGGGATCCGTCGAAGGACGCCATGGCCGCAGTGCGAGCACGCCCGAACCCGTCGAACGCCGACCGGGAGAGGACAGGGAAGTCGTCGGAACGCTGGGCGCCGCGTGCGCCGGGCACCTTTGCGGCAATGACCGCCACGACGATGTTGGTTCCGTCCGAGGTTCCGGCGACCACGATGTCATCGGAGGCGACGAGACCCCGCCCACGGCCGGACACCGCCCCGCTCTTGATCCGGACGGCCGTGCCGAAGGGATCCATGGCGACGACGGCGCCGTCACGCTCGGTTGCTGCGAACGAATACTTCGTCGCGGGGGTTGCGTCGGCGATCGGTCGCACCCCGGAATCTGTGACCGCCCACATCCCTCCGGCGAATCGGTCGCCGGCCACGAGGAGTCCTCGGGCGTCGATGGCGAGCGGTCCAGGGGAGAACAGGGTCAGATCGGGCTCCGCGATCTTCGGCGCGGCCACGGTGTGCAGCGAGCCGTCGGGGCGGACCTCACGGATCCGTCCGAACGTCGGCTCGGTGAAAACCACCGTGCCGTCCTTTCTCACGGTGACATCGGTCGGCGACGCGATCGATGACGCCGCCGCCTCGGGGTTGTCGACCGCGTTACCCCAGGATCCCGTTCCGGCGAGCCGTGTGGCGGAACCGTCGGCGTCGAGCGCCCAGATGCTGTTGGCGCCTCGGTCGGCCACGACGATCGCCCCATCGGGACGGACCGCCACGCCTGTGGGGTCGATGAGCACGACGTCGCGGGCCAGCAGGGAGTCAGGGTTGAACCGCGGCCATGGGGCATCGCCCAACACGGTGGAGATGGCAGCCCGACCGGGCTGGTCAGCGACGAGTTGCAGCACGCGGCGTTCCCCCGTCGCGACGATGAGGGTCGATCGACCGTCAGCCACCAACGTCGTGGCGCCGTTCAGGAACTCGGTGAGGAGCGATGCGCGGTCGTTGGCAAATGGTCGGAGCGGTAGCCGGGAGACCGCACCGTCGACCGTGAGCACCTGGACGCCATCGGTGCCATCGGGGACCGCGGCGATCGGCGTCGAACGCAACGCCACCGGCGAGCCTGCGACACGAGAGGCGATCGACGTTTCGGCCGCTATCACCACTGCCCGCCCCGGACCATCGACGCGGATGACCTGGCCACTTCCCCGGTCGGTGACCAGTGCGCGTCCGCCGTCGAGAGCGGCGACGCTGACCGGGGCGAGGAGCGATCCGAGGAGTTGAATCGGAGCTGCGTCGGCCTGCCAGCGCCACACCGAGCCCGATCCCGGATCGGCAACGAGCGCGCCGCCGCTGCCGTCGCCGACGACCGAGACCGGGGTAAGGATGCCGGTGGCTTGGACGGGGGTCGCCGTGACCGTGAGCGATCCGATCCCGTCGACCACGGCGAAGCGGTTCGTGTATTCGTCGACGGCGAGGATCCGGCCGTTGGTGAGCGCGGCGAGGTGGTCGATGCGGGAGTTGGCCGGAAGACCGGCAACATCAACGCCCTCGATTCGCCCGTCGGGGCGTATGAGGCGCAGTGCCCCCGCGTCGGCGACAACGAGTCCGGCTGGGATGCGCGCGACGGCGGTTGGTCGACGCAACAGTGCCCGATCCGCGTCGCCACCATTGCCCATGGGATCGGGTCCGCCCGCAAGCACGCGAAGGGTAGCGGCAAGCGGTTCGATGGCAGCGACCGGGGCGACCGAGGAGGTGGCGGTCGTCGAGCTCGGCGCCACGGTGGTGGTGGTGGGGCGGTCGCCTTCGTTGTGGCCACGGGTGATCCCCAACCCGACGAGGGCGGCGGCGACGGCGACGGCGAGGATGCCGACGGCCAGTCGCCGCCGCCGGTGATGGAGCGGAGGCCCGGAGGGTTCGGTCTCGCCTCGTTGCCAGAGCGGCGTGAACCCACCTGCCGGGGGTCCGGGGTGGTCGCAAGGGTGGTCGATCGACGCGGCCGGAGGAAACGGGTTGTCGAGCTCCGTGGGAGTCGGAGGGGGGTCCGCGGCGATCGGAACGATCACGACGCGAGGGACGTCGGCGCGCTCAGGCGAGGGTGCGGCGTCGAGAGGGAGGGGGACGTGCACCGGGCGACCGGAGCGACGGGACCGGCGCCCATGCGAGTGCGGGGCGAGTGGCGACCGGGCAGGCCGGTCTGCCGCCGAAGCCGGGCTCGGCGCGTCGTCGTCGTCGTGGATGTCGGCCGTTTTCGGGTCGTCTGTCTCGGTCGCGTCCACTGAGCAGTCCTTCAGAATTGAATACGTAGAGTGTAACTGCTCCCGGATTCGAGCGCACAGAGTGATATTGCGCGTTTCGGACGTTGCCGGTACGTACCGTTGAGCAATTGTTACTATGGCGGTAGTGGAAATTGCCACCAGCACTCCCTGAGGAGCCCCCATGAGCACGACCGTCTCCGATCTTGATCTCGGCAAGTACAAGCTTGGCTGGGCCGACGACGTCGACAGCTACACCTTCACGCCGAAGCGGGGCCTCACCAAGGACATCGTGGAGGAGATGTCGTGGATGAAGGGCGAGCCGGACTGGATGCGCAAGTTCCGCCTCCGTGCCCTCGACGTCTTCCACAAGAAGCCCATGCCCTCCTGGGGCGGGGACATGTCGGAGATCTTCTTCGACGACATCTACTACTACGTCAAGCCGATGGACGGTCAGGTCGACTCGTGGGACGCGCTGCCCGAGGCCGTGCGGCTCACCTACGAAAAGCTCGGCATCCCCGAGGCGGAGCAGAAGTACCTCGCGGGCGTGACCGCGCAGTACGAGAGCGAAGTCGTGTTCCACCGCAACCGCGAAGACCTCGAGGCGCAGGGCGTCATCTTCTGCGACATGGACACTGCGCTCCGCGAGTACCCCGAGCTCGTCAAGCGCTACTTCTCGACCGTGATCCCCACTGCCGACAACAAGTTCAGCGCGCTCAACAGTGCGGTCTGGTCCGGCGGGTCGTTCATCTACGTTCCCGAGAACACCACCGTGGAGATGCCGCTGCAGGCATACTTCCGGATCAACAAAGAGAACATGGGCCAGTTCGAACGTACGCTTATCATCGCCGACAAGGGTTCGAAGGTGCACTACATCGAGGGTTGCTCAGCACCGGTCTACACCTCGGACTCGCTGCACTCGGCGGTAGTCGAGCTCATTGCGCTCGAAGGCGCGCACATCACGTATTCGACCATCCAGAACTGGTCGAACAACGTGTTCAACCTCGTCACCAAGCGGGCACGCGCCGAAGCCGAAGCGCGTGTCAGCTGGATTGATGGCAACATCGGCTCCCGTCTCACCATGAAGTATCCGGCGATCTACCTCATGGGCCCGAAAGCGCACGGCGAGGTGCTCTCGGTTGCCTACGCCGGCGCCGGCCAGCATCAGGACACCGGAGCGAAAATGGTCCACGCTGCTCCGGAGACCACGTCGCAGGTCATCTCCAAGTCCATCTCCAAGGACGGCGGACGCACGTCGTACCGCGGGCTGGTCCGGGTCGAGGAAGGCGCCGAGCGGGTTAAGTCGCACGTGCAGTGCGACGCGCTCATCCTCGACGACGAGAGCCGGTCCGACACCTATCCCTACATCGAGCGCAATCCCGGCGTCATGCAGGCCGAGATCGGCCACGAGGCAACCGTCTCGAAGGTCGGCGACGACCAGCTCTTCTATCTCCAATCACGTGGCCTCTCCAAGGAGCAGGCCACGGCGATGGTCGTGAACGGCTTCATGGAGCCGGTCACCCGCACCCTGCCGATGGAGTTCGCCGTCGAATGGAGCCGCCTCGTCGAACTCCAGATGGAAGGGTCGATCGGCTGAGTCGTTCGGCGCTGGCGCCCCGGATGCGGCCGGCGGTGCCGGATCCTCGGCGGCACAAACGGATGCCGATGCCTCCTAGGTGACTGGTGTGAAACGAGGGTCTTGGCGCGCTTGAGTTGGCGTCCGGAGCGCGTGGGTCGTCGCGATTGGGTGGTTCGGTGTGATGTCGTTGCGGGTGCGCTGGGGCGGTCTGAGGACCGGTTCGGGTTGCTCGTC
>JANOJN010000163.1:0-5436 GCA_031418775.1 Acidimicrobiia bacterium | reverse complement strand
CGACTCGACTGACATCTTGGAGGTCGCGCTTTTTCATGTGCTGCGGGGCGGCTCGTTCATCTCGGCGGCAGCAAGCCGACTCGTCCTGCTGGATCTTCACCGAGCAGAGCGAACGAAAGGACGCGACCGTCGGATTGAGTTGTCAGAGCGTGAGCGAGAGGTGCTGCAGTTGATGGTCGACGGCTTCGCCACGAAAGTCATCGCCCAACGTCTCGAGCTCGCGATCAAGACCGTTGAAGCACACCGTGCTCGGATCTTCTCCAAGTTGAAGGTCCGCAACCAGCGAGAAGCCGTCGTGGTCGCGCTCAGCGAACCACAGATTCTGCGCAGCTCCGGTTCCAGGCGCGAGAAGTGGCAATGAGCCGCTCCACCACGTCGAAGCGAGCCGACGTCAAGTCGGTCGATCGCCAGGATCGGTCACCTCGAGTTCTGGTGGTATCCGGCCGAAGGTTCATTGCCGAGTCGCTGGTCGAAGCGCTCGGAGAGGTCGTGATCGGCGGGGTTTTCGCCCGGACGGTTATCGCCGGCCACGGCATTCGTGAATCTGTCGCCGAACTCGTTCCCACGGTCGGCATTGTCGACCTTGACGATTTGGGTATGCCCCCAGAAGAGCTTGTGTACGAGTTGCGAGAGATCTCGGCGCTACGCAGGGTGGGCTTCTACGACTCGTTCACCGCGTCCAGTGCGGCCACGGCGTTCGACCTCAGCGTCACCGTCCTCGTGTCGTTGACCTCTACCCTGAGGTCGATGGTGGATGCGACGTTCGGCCCCGACCGCGTGTCGAGTGCAACCACCGCCGAGGGTCTCACCCGCGAGGAACTGCACCGACTGTCGTCACTCACGACCCGTGAGATCGATGTGCTGCGGCAGCTCGTTGATGGGCGGCCGGTTCGGGCAGTCGGTGTCGCCCTTGACATCACGTCCCACACCGTGAGCAGCCATAAACGGCGAATCTTCGAGAAGCTGGGCGTGCAGAACGGTCCTGCCGCAGTCGCCCTTGCGGTGAAGGCTGGGCTGGTTACCTCGTCGAGCCACCGTCAACCCGCCTGACCGCTTCGGGTCAGGACGAACCGCTCAAAACCACCGCTGGCCCGCCATTCTTCACCCGCCGGGCACGGTCCTCGAACCAACGTAAGTAGCGACTGACGAAAATGGCGCGGCCAAGAGCCAGTTGGTAGCTCTCCACGATCGCGGGCTCCGCCATCTGTTCCCGTGCCGGCCAACGGTCAACCATCGAGGCGAGACGTTCGACATCGATGACCTCGGTGGACAAATGGTGCGAGCGCATCGCTTCAATTTCTCCGGCGATCTCGTCGCGTCGAAACGTCATCCGGTCGAACCAGTCGGGCTGCTGTGCTCCCAGCGTCTGACGGTGAACAATCTCGGGAGGAAGCAGATCGCGCATCGCCTCTCGAGCGATCGCCCTCCAGACCCCGTCGTGACGCCGATACCATTCCGGCTGCGTCAACGTGTGCTCTATCAGGCTTCGGTCTTGGGTCGGGTCTCGGAGTTCGAAACCAAATCTGGCAGCACCAGCAAAATTCACATCGGCCTGCGCAGCGTCCGACCGAAAGAGGTTGTGTACGTCGCGTAGGAAGCCCCTCGGATGTGGCGCAGCCTCCTCGGGGAGAATGGTCTCCAAGTCCAGGGACTCCCAAAGCGAGGAGTTGATGGCGGTCCAGCGCGGAGGTGTCCGAAACACGTCGCCGCGCCTTAGTGCCGCACGATGCCGAGTCGGGGCTGCAAGCTCACCGGCCAGATGACGGCGAAGGACGCGTTTCAGGGGAATGTCGAAGGCACTGCCGAACGACCGTGCTTCTCGCAGGGTCCTCAGCCATCTGCCACGGGTGAACAACTCCGCCAGCCAGCGTGGGCCATCAGCGCTGAACCCGAGGTTTCCCGTAGACCCGGTCAACAACACGTTGACGCCCGCACGGTGAGCCGCACCCCAGATGTCATAGAGCCAAAGAAGATTGATCCCATTCCGCGCCGGCCCGGCCCCCAGCTCCCAGAGGTCGGTATGCCCGTCGTACAAGCTCCCGTACTCGGTCTCGACGTAGCACGGCGTGAGGTTCGGCACTCTTTGTCCGAGCGCCTCCACGGCAGAGCGCTCGTCGGCAATCCAACCGCGGCTTGTTTTGCCCGTCCAGCCACGCGGCGGCACCCCCGTGAAGGTCCGCAGGGGCTGCGGTGCGATCTGACCGGCGGCGACAACCGCAACCGAGGTGGAATCGAGGCCACCGCTGAGCATTGCGCCGACGTGGCCGGAGTCGGCAACGCACGAGCTGACCGCAGACTCCAGATGGGTACGAAGTCGTCGGCCCTGCTCTGCCAAGGAGCCGTGGTCGATGATGTCGGGCTCGCGCGGCATCCACCATCGCCAGCGTCGGGCGCCGGACGCGTCGATCCACATTGCTTCGCCCGGCGGCACCGTTCGCACTCCCTGCACGAACGAACGATCAGTTCCGTATGCCAAGAGCAACACTTCGGCAGCACGGTCGGCATCAAGCTGATGCCCCACCCCGGCGAAGCCCGTGAGGGAGAGGGCGGTGGAGCTGAATGCGAACGCGCCCGGCGCCGCGTAGTACGCGAGCGGCCGGCTTCCTGCATGATCAGTCGCCAGGAACACGCCGCGCCGTTCCAGATCGGCGATGGCGAAGGCAAAGGAACCGTAGAGGTGCTCGACGCACCTCTGGCCCCACCTCCGGTAGGCCGCGAGGAGCAGCTCGACGTCGGAGTCGCTGACCGTGCGATCGACCATGCCAGCCAACCTGCCTCGATGCTGCAGTCGAGCATCGGCACAAACGACGCCTCGCCCGCCACCTACGAGTAGCCCTTCGGGCCGGGGACGCCGCCGAACGGCCGCCATCGAAATCCGCATGTCGTCGCTCTCGCCCGTCCACGCAGCAACGTCGCCGTACGGCGCCAAGTTCTCGAGGACAGCCCGAACATCCGGCTCCGAACCTGACTTCCAGAACGCCGCTCCGCATACCGCGGTCATGCGTGATCCGTCGCCGTCATGCGAGGATCGTAGTGCTGTCAGAGTTCGTCTCGGAGGTCGCGACGTTCCCGACACCCTGTCGAAAACCCTTAAGGGGCTTGCACGTCAGCGTTCCTTCTGATGATGATGTGAGCCATGACTACGACCAACAACACCAACGACGACAAATTCACCTACGAAGCCCCGTTGCTTCAGGTTGTGGGAACGCTTCACGACATCACCAAATCGGGTGGTAGTCAGAACTCGGACAACGGCATCTCAGCGAACAACGCTTTTCCGAATCCCAGCTGAGTTCATCAACACTTGATTCGACGCACGGGACTTCCTTCGCTGGAATGTCCCGTGCGTCTTTTCGCGCTCTGCGCCAGTTCCGGGGTGCGCAGGAATTGCACCGACCGTGACACCGAAAAGCGAACGAACTGACGGAAAGGCATGAGAGAGCAATGAGCAGCCCCGCTCACGCGCCCTCCGGCGCTACCAGGTCGGTGTAGCGCCCGCCACCGATGGCGAGAGTTTCGATGTCGTTCGGAATCGACGTCACCGCGACAAGAAACGGTGCGGAATCGAGACGCCAGGCGACGACGTCCGAGGTCGCAATGATGGTCGCCGTCCGCGGTGAGTTTCGCAGCAACGCGACCTCGCCGATGTGGTCGCCGATTCCGACCGAACGCACGAACCGGCCGTCGATGGATACGTCCGCTGATCCCTCAGCGATCAGATACAGGCAGGCGCCGCCGTCGTGTTGGCGGATGATCGTCGTGTCCCGGTCGAAGCTCACCTTCTCCATGGCGAACGCGATCGCAGAAGCAACGTTCGGTGGGGCTGCATCGAAGATCGACGAATTCGACACGAGAGCCACGGCCTCGCTGCGCTCGAACCCACGTTGATCGAGGCGCCGCAGGGTTCGGGTTTGCGCGATCACGACAAGAACCGGCAGCGAGCCCACGATGAGCAACGCGGCGGTGAGTCCGAACAGCTCCAACGCGATCGGAGCGAAGGACGCACCGAAGGCGCACCCGATCATCATGGCCGTCTCCTGGAGCCCCATGACCCGGCCGAGCAGCGAGGATGGAATGGACCGCGGCAGCATCGTTCGAGTCCCGGCATCGAGCGTGGCCAGCGCCGATCCGGCAAGAAGAAGAGCCAATCCGAGCAAGGGACGCACGATCAACACCGTGGCCGCGAGAAGGACGAGGAAGGCACCGGCACCCCCCCGCATGGCGGGTAAGACCAGGACCGGGACGCGACGTCCGGCGAATGCGGCTCCAGCGAGGGCACCGAGACTGAAGCAACCGGAGAGCACCCCGGCGAGGGACACGGCCCCTCGGTCGTTCGTGGCGAGGACGACGTAGAGGACGTCCAGGGCACCGATCACGGCGAAGTGCGAGGCTCCGAGGACGAGGACACCGATCGCGCCCGGTTCGGCGCGCAACTGCCGTGCGAGCGAGTTCCCATTGCCGAGGATCGCCGCACTACTCAGCGTTTCTCGTCGATGTTCAGGCTTCGTGATGGCAAGCGTGCATAGGAAACTCCCGGCAAGCATCGAAGCGGCCAGACCGATTGCGACCTTCGGCCCTCCGATGGCGAGTGCAACGGCGGAAAGAAAGGGGCCCGACGTGTTTCCGGCCATCTCGGCGACACGAGACTTCCGCGCCGCAGCGATCAGCTTCTGCGGGCCGTCGAGGAGATTCGGGAGCAGTCCGTAGTAGGCCGGCCGGGTGGCCGTCATCGCACCGCACGCAACGGCCGACACACCGATCACGAGAGCCGACGGTGCCCCGGTGCCGAGAAGCAGAAAAACGAGGCCGACGAGCACCGTCTGACTCGCCGCGCCGAGTCGGTATGCGCTGACCTGATCGAGACGGTCGACTGTCGCCGAGACGATCGGAGCACACACGGCCGATGTCAGGAGGCAGACGACGGCGACAATCCCGGAACGGGAAGCACCGCCGTCGCGGAACGCCCACACCATGAGGACCACCCAGAAGGCGTTCTCGGCCATGGCATGCAATCCCAGAGCCCCAAGAGCTGCCCTACGCGTTCGTCCCATGCCGCCGTCCCCGTCAGTCGCCGATACCTGTGCCCGACCACCGCGCCGAAAAGACGCGGGGCCACCTCGATGGCAAGTAGCTCCGAAGTTACTCCCCCGTCACCAACGGACCGGTAGAGCCCAGCAGGTGTGGACCTCGCCGACTCGTAACGCCCGCCGCACGGGCGCGACGTCGTCGGCAAGTCGGATGCCCGGACACTCGTCGAGGAGCACCCGGGAAACCGTGATGGCGAGGTCACGGGTGAGCGCGTACGCGGAACGCGGGCGATCCTCCGGCACCGCCGGATGCTTCGACGGTGCCCCGGTACCGAACGAGACACCACTCGCCAGACCGTCGGCACGATAGGTCCCGCGGGGTTCGCGCTGGCAGACGTCCTTGCGGAGG
>JANOJN010000162.1:0-1991 GCA_031418775.1 Acidimicrobiia bacterium | reverse complement strand
CCTCCGCAAGGACGTCTGCCAGCGCGAACCCCGCGGGACCTATCGTGCCGACGGTCTGGCGAGTGGTGTCTCGTTCGGTACCGGGGCACCGTCGAAGCATCCGGCGGTGCCGGAGGATCGCCCGCGTTCCGCGTACGCGCTGACCCGCGATCTCGCGATAACGGTTTCACGGGTGCTTCTCGACGAGTGTCCGGGTATCGGACTTGCCGATGACGTCGCACCCGTGCGGCGGGCGCTGCGGGTGGGCGAGGTCCACACCTGCTGGGCGTTACCGGTCCGTTGGTGATGGGAGTAGCTTCTCGGAGCTACTAGCCCGCGAGGTAGCGCGCCTTTTCGGCGCGGTGGCCGGGCACAGGTATCGGCGACTGACGGGGACGGCTGCATGGGACGAACGCGCAGGGCAGCTCTCGGGGCTCTGGGATTGCATGCCATGGCCGAGAACGCCTTCTGGGTAGCGCTCATGGTGTGGGCGTTCCGCGACGGCGGTGCTTCCCGTTCCGGGATCGTCGCCGTGGTCTGCCTCCTGACGTCGACTGTGTGTGCTCCGATCGTTTCGGCGACAGTCGACCGTCTCGATCAGGTGAGCGCCTACCGACTCGGCGCGGCGAGCCAGACGGTGCTCGTCGGCCTCGTTTCGGTGCTTCTCAGCACCGGGGCACCCTCGGCTCTCGTCATCACGGTTTCGGCCATTGCATGCGGCGCGATGACGGCCACCCGGCCGGCCTACTACGGACTGCTCCCGAATCTCCTCGATGGCCCGCAGAAGCTGATCTCTGCGGCGCGGAAGTCTCGTGTCGCCGAGATGGCCGGGAACACTTCGGGCCCCTTCCTCTCCGCCGTCGCACTCGCCATCGGGGGGCCGAAGGTCGCAATCGGTCTGGCCGCTTCGATGCTTGCCGGGAGTTTCCTATGCACGCTTGCTATCTCGAAACCTGAGCACCGACGCGAAACGCTGAGCAGCGCGGCGATCCTCGGCAACGGGAACTCGCTCGGACGACAGTTGCGCTCCGAACCGGGCGCAATCGGTGTCCTCCTCATCGGAGCCTCCCACTTCGCCGTGATCGGTGCCCTTGACGTCCTCTACGTCGTTCTCGCCACGAACGACCGAGGGGCGACATCCCTCGCCGGGGTGCTTTCGGGTTGCTTCAGCCTCGGTGCGTTTGTGGGAGCGGCATTCGCCGGACGTCGCGTCCCTGTCCTTCTCTTGCCCGCGATGCGGGCGGGCTCCGGTGCATTCCTGATCCTTCTTGCGGCCACGGCGTTGATCGTGCGTCCCCTGCTCGGCTTGGCCCTTCTTCTCGCCGGATCGGCGCTGGCCACGCTCGATGCGGGGAATCGAACGATGCTGCCGCGCTCCATTCCCTCGTCGCTGCTCGGCCGGGTCATGGGGCTCCAGGAGACGGCGATGATGATCGGGTGCGCCGTCGGTGCGACACTCGCTCCGATCGCACTGGAGCTGTTCGGACTCACGATCACGTTGCTCATCGTGGGATCGCTACCGGTGCTGGTCGTCATCGCGCAAACCCGAAACCTACGGCGCCTCGATCGCCGTGGGTTCGAGCGCAGCGAGGCCGTGGCTCTCGTTTCGAATTCGTCGATCTTCGACGCAGCCCCACCGAACGTTGCTTCTGCGATCGCGTTCGCCATGGAGAAGGTGAGCTTCGATCGGGATACGACGATCATCCGCCAACATGACGGCGGCGCCTGCCTGTATCTGATCGCCGAGGGATCAGCGGACGTATCAATCGACGGCCGGTTCGTGCGTTCGGTCGGAACCGGAGACCACATCGGCGAGGTCGCGTTGCTGCGAAACTCACCGCGTACGGCGACCATCATCGCGACCTCGGACGTCGTCGCCTGGCGTCTCGATTCCGCAGCGTTCCTTGTCGCGGTGACGTCGATTCCGACAGACGTCGAAACTCTCGCCATCGGTGGCGGGCGCTACACCGACCTGGTAGCGCCGGAGGGCGCGTGAGCGGGGCTGCTCATTG
>JANOJN010000161.1:0-16710 GCA_031418775.1 Acidimicrobiia bacterium | reverse complement strand
AATGTCGTCGTTCTGGTCCCCGCCACTCATCATTTCGGCGATCAATGCCCGGGGCAGGTCGTTGATCGGCACCTTTGTCTGCTGAAAGGCGGAGCGCAGCAGCGCGATCCGCATGTCGATGTGCTCGGCCCGGCGCTCCGTTAAACCGTCGGTGTACAAGAGGATGCTGACCTGACCATAAAAGGGGAGCGCATGCTCGGGCCGGTCGACGGCAAGCCCGCCCAGCGGAATCGATCGGGCGGCGTCGAGACTCTGCATGGACCCATCGGCGTGCTTGAGCAGGGGCGCCGGATGACCCGCGAGCGAATAGCGCAGCTCGCCTGCTCGTCGGTCGACCAGCACGATCGCCATGCTGGCGAATTGGGTGCTGGCATCGGCCGAGGCCACTCGGTCGAGCTGGCGCAACAGTGCCGCGGGGGCGTCCTCGACCTGGGCGAGTGCTCGCGTTGCTGTGGCCAGCTTCCCCATGGCGGCGGCCGATTCGATTCCATGCCCGACGACGTCGCCGACCACGAGTAGAAAGCGTTCCTCGGACAGTTCGATCACGTCGTACCAGTCACCACCAACGCTGAGCTCGCGGGTGCCGGGGCTGTAGTGGGCGGCGAGATCGACATCGGTGATCAGCTTCAGCTGCTTCGGGAGAAGGGTCGACTGCAGGGTGATCGCGATTGAGTGCTCGAGTTCGAACCGTGCGGCGCGGGTCAATGCGTTGGCGCAGAGCGCGGCAAACGATGCGAGTCGCACACGCTGGCCGTCGTCGAACCGCTGGACCGTATCGAAGGAAAGGCCGAGAGCACCCAATGGTCGCCCGCCGGCGTGGAGCGGAACAGCGACCCATGATCGCTGGGTGTCGTTGAACATCTCCAACGCGTCGAGATCGAACGCACCCGCCAGTTCTGCTCGGTCGTGGATGAAGAGGGCGTCGCCTGTTCGTACCGCTGCGATGAGCGGTGTGCGGGCGCCGATGGGGCGCGTCAGCCATTCGCTATTGAGATACGGCGACGCCTCGCTCCCGCCCTGGACGTCCACGGTCGTGCCGTCCTCCCCGATGAGGGCAAGTGAACCGGTCTGTGCTCCAAGAGCCGGCAGTGCATCGATGAAGGCGGCGAGAACGGCCACCTTCGTCGCCGCCGCGGTCAAACCGCCGATCGCCGCAGCAAGCTGTCTGGCCTTCTCTGCCTCGCCGAGATCGTTTTCTCGCAGCCGGGCGCGCTCGAAAGCAAGCGCCGCCTGCAGACCCATGGTGGACAGCAACGATCGATCCTGTGCGGAGAACAGGCGTGCCGTTCGAAAGACAGCGAACAGTACGGCGGATGCTTCACCTCCGATGGCCAACGGAAGGGCAACCCATGCCTGGTCACCGTCTTGTTGCACCCGCCCGCGGAGATTCGGATACGCGTTGATCACCTCGTCCGGTGATTCCAGCACGATCATGACTCGTGTCGTCAGCGCATCGGACACCGGCGAGGCCTCCGAACGCGCTTCTCGTCGAGGTCGAGTTGGTGTTCGTTCGTCGAGTCCCTGCCCGACGAGCATGGTGATCGCGTCGTCGACGGGCACCCATACGGAGGCCGCGTCGGCACCGAGCACGCGGATGCTTTCGTTGACGAGGGCCTCGGCAACGTCGGCGCGCGATTCCGTACCGGCCAGCACCGTGGTGAATGCCTGAAGGTTTTCGGCGAGTCGACGTGCTTCGTACTCCAGCTCATACAGGCGAACGCGGTCGAGGGCTCGGGCGCAGAGCTCGGTTGCCGTTTCGAAGACGACAAGTTGGCCATCGTCGGACAGGTTCTCGCGGTGGCAACCAAAGACCATCGCCCCGATGATCCGACCATCGGAATCGATCAGCGGCAGGCACGCCGAGGCCTCCGTTCGCTCCGATTGCGTGGTGATGCCCGCAACCTCCGGGTACCGCTCCGCCAAGTCGTCGGCGCTGAACACGAGCACGTTCTCGCCGGTGCGGATGGCGTCGGTTGTCGGAGTGCGATCCTTCAGAGCGAAGACGATCGGCGGTCGAGACGCTCGTGGCTCGGTCATCGCGGCGGCGACGAATGCGACCCGTTCGCCCCCGAGATCGAGGAGGGCAATCTCGGCTGTGGTGGATCCAGCGGCAGTGGCACCCTCTTTGGCCATGATGGTGGCGACGTCTCGTTGCGAGACGGCCCGCGACAACACGGTCGAGAGATCGCGAAGCCAAACGTTTTGGGCTATTTGGAGCGATCGACGGTCATCTGAGCGAAGACGGTCGACCGAGTCTGACTCGGTTGCGCCCCGATGGGCGCGCAGCGTCAACAACAGCGCCGTCGAAAGCCCCAGGGACACACCGACAAGTGCGATCAGCAGCATCGGTTGAGGTGCGCGCCACCAAGTCCCCGTGACCAAGGCCGCACCGACGATTGGGTTTCCTACGTGGACGGCGATCAACGCGTCATTTCTGGTTCACCGAGTGACGCTACCCGGCCCCCGCAACGATCAAACATCGAATCCTGGAAAGTCTTGAGGGACCGAACCGTGGTCCGGATGACGCAACACCGGGTGTTCACGTGGACATCAGACCTGTTCGTTCGGTGCTGAGCGTCACGCAACTCACCGCCCTGACGGCATCCGGAATGGCGCCACCGAGGCATCGCCGGATTTCGTAGATGTGGCGGAGGTCCGCTCGCGTAATTCCGACCGCCTGGCCGTTCGCCGCTGAGGAGTCGTGGTCGGAGAAGACCTACGTGTACCTCGCGCCACGGGAACGAACTGCCGTGCGCTTCCTTGCGGCGAACTGTCTTGGTCAATGACGAGTTGTCGGACGAGCTGAAGGGTCAGTCAAATGTTCAGCAGCGGAGTGAGGGGGATCCGAGCGATACGGCACGTTGCGTCGGAGACGGCATGGGCGACTGTCCGTCGGCGTGTTCGCCCACTTGCTGATTTGTTCGGTGGGCATATGATCGTGCCTGCGAAATGCCTGCATAGACCGCGAAACAGGACGGACCGCGCAAGACGGCACGGACCCAAGAACCTCGTAAAACCGGGCTTCGCGGCACTCGCTGACACGCAGCAACATGGCCCAGAATCGACTGGGGGTCAAGAGGTCGTGGGTCCGAGTCCCGCCAGCCCGACAAGAGACCTGCTCAGAGGCAACGCTGTTCGTAGGTGCACGTACGGTTGCCGTGGCTGAGAACAAAATTGAGAACATCCCGTGTTCTGAAACTTCCCCGAACCGTCGAGTGGTGTCCGAATCGAATGGCCTCGAAGTGACCGGGAGTGTCCGTTGGCGCCCGGGACGACGCCCCAAACCCGACCATGGCGAGATGGGGGGCTGAGCGGGACCGAGAGTGAAGCCTGGGTCGCTCCAGGAGCGACCGAGCACACTCTCTCGGCGAAACTGCCTGACACTGATCCAACCGTTCGACGGCGACGAACTAGCTACACCGCAGACGGTCTGCGGGACCGAAAAGAAGGATCTGTATGCAGAAGCGAACGAAACTGAAAGTGTTGGGGGCATCGGCTGTGGCATCGATGGCTATTGCGGTCGGCATGGCGACCGTGGCCTCGGCCGGCCATGACAACACGGTTCTCTCCACATCGCTCGATGGCCGCAACGAGGTCTCGGCAACTGCGACCAACTCCCGAATCGCCGGAGACCCGAACGGTCGGGGCGAGGCGTACGTGTTCGGGATCGATGGAGACCCCAGAACCCTTTGCTACGTGCTCACGGTGAGCAAGATCGAGACCGCCACCGCCGCGCACATCCACGAGGCCGCAGCGGGCTCGAACGGTCCCGTAGTTGTCAACCTTGCCCGCCCGGCCGACGGGAACGCCGCAGATTGCCTGACGGAAGGCGAGCAAGGAAAGTTTGTCGGTGCCTCCACCGTTGCAGAGATCCTGGCCAACCCGCAGGACTACTACGTGAACGTACACAACGCCGAGTACCCGGGAGGTGCAATCCGCGGCCAGCTCGCTCCGCAGGGCTGAGCGGTCGCCTCGGATCTAGCGGCGACCGGGGCCACCGTGAGGTGAAGTGTCGGCACAGGCGCAGGCCTGGGCCGACACTCTCCCGGTGGCGTCGTCGGCACGGGCTTGGCGGTCAGTCGCGTTGTCACGCAATTGTCCCAGCGCGAAGTATGAGCATCCATCGACAACGCCGCCCTTCGCCCACGTTGTAAACGCCATGCGTCGGTTAGGCGCAGCAACTGACCACGCTCGTGGGTTGGATCGGGGCTGCCAGCCAACGTTGCTGTACAGGGGTCCGACGGATGTTGGAGCGCCCTTCTCCTCGATGCCGATGATGTCAACGACCTTGATGGCGCCGGCCGCGCCCGTGAGGTACGCGGTGAACTGCGAGGTGTGGGCGACGCCATACAACATGTTCTTGGCTCTCTGCCGTGGTGAAGCTGGTCCTACCGTCGCTCCCAAAGGTCCACTGCACCGGGAAGGTTCGGTCGAACGCCGGTCTGTCCTCCCGACGGGTGGGTGCGTCGCCCGGAGGTTGCCTTTCCAGGGACCGTCGGCACCCGAGCACGAGGTCGCCTCAAGTCGGAGATCCGTCGCAAGCCCGACCACCCAGTGAATATCACCCTCGAGCGTGACGGTCTCGTGTGGGCTGTTGGCAGGCATCTGCTGCTCGCACACTGCGCGTGCCACGGTGATGTCCCGCTCGTAGACTTCTTTCGAGATTGCTCTGCAGCGTTGATGAGCGGTCTTGCGGGCGGATGTCGGCGACGCCCCTTCCGTTGGCCCCGTACGCGGCTAGTCGGCCACCCGCACAGGTCACGATGGTGCGATTCCCGCCGCCTTCGAAATGATCGAGTTCAGGATCGCAGTGGCAGCAGCGGCGGGGTCACCCTTCACGCCGTCGCGTCCACCGATCAGGATCAGCTGAATTCCCTTGTCGCCGAGGTCTGCCGTCACGGTGACGAGTACCGGTGCTCCGATATGCGACCGGATCTTCGCTTTGTGACCGTCGATCTTCAGATCGGTGACCTTCATGCTCGATGAGCTCTTTTGCGACATGCTCGCCGCGGCGGCTGCCCTCGAGACCACGTTGGAACCCACGCTGGCGCTCGGATTGCTCGACGCGTTCCACGTGCAACCGGACTTCGCAGCCATGCCCGTCTTGTAGGCGACACCCGTGATTTTCGTGAGCGACGTCGGCGAGGTTACTGCGCACGGTGCCGTTGCCGCCTCCGTTCGTCCAGCGACGGAGACGGGAAGCGTTATTGCCGCGAGCAGGGCGATGGGGACCGTACGCCTGATGCTCATGTCGCACCCTAACCCCGATCGTTCACGTTCGCCGTCAACAGGAACAGGGACGTTCGACAAGTTGCGTCGGCGTGGCATCAACCGTGAGAGGAGTATCGGCCGGAGTGTCCTGAGGTGCGTCAAAGTCGTGGTGGTTGCCGACGACTTGCCTCGGTAGGAGGCTGGCACAAAGTGTGTACGCATGAAACAGGGCGGCATGCCGTGAGCTTTGTACGCATCCACGACGCCCCGAGCCGAGGGCGATTCTCAAGCTGCCCGGCCGAGGGGTGTTCGGGCGCGGCGGCGCCGGTGTTTGGGCTCCCGGCGGCCGGGTAGAGGCGAAGGGCGACGGAGGGGGCCCGGGTGACCGCGTCCTCCTCAACACATCGCACTCTTGAACGCCACATCGCATGCGCGAAGCATCGCAGTGCGACGCTAACGAAAGGCAGTCATATGTATATAGGACTCGGAACACTTCTCATCATCATCATCCTTATCGTTCTGCTCACCTGAAGGAGTTACTGTGAACATCAAAGGTCAATTTTTCTGTTACCTCGCGGCAGCGATCTGCTTCTTCTTGGCCGCGGTCGGAGAACTCTGGAAGTACGGGGCCCGCACACGTTCCGGTGCCAAGCCTCTCGTCGCGCTCATGCCCCTCGGTTTGCTCGCTGCCGTCCTGCCGACACTTTGGAGGGTTGCCGAAGCCGCCTTCTGAAGGCCCGGTTCGGAAATCATGGTCACCCTGCCAGTACCGAGTCGAGGTCCGGCACGTGCTTGCGGGCCAGCCACTGGAACGCGAACCAACCCGACATCGGGTGACTGATCGTGCGCGCCACTTGCCGTGCGCCCTCATCGGAGATCGGCCGCATGTCGTCGCCCGCTTTCATCTGCACCTCGGCGACGCGCTCCATGGTGACGAACCAGCCGACCGCTTCGGCCACGGATCCTCCCGTGCTGAGCAGTCCATGATTAGCCAGGATGGCGTGGCGATGCGAGCCGAGCGCAACCGAAATGCGTTTGCCACCTTCGGTGCTCTGAACGTCGAGTTCCTCGTCGTCGAAGAGCACGTGGCATTCGAAGAACGCACACGACTCCTGGCTGATCGGCCGGATGAGCTGTCGGCGAGCCGCGAGGGGAGTCCCGTACCCCGTGTGCGTGTGGCACGCACTGATGACGTCGGGTCGAGCGTCGTGCACAGCGGAGTGGATGTGGAAGCCCGCCCGGTTGATTCCGGTGTCGAGGCCACCGGGTGCTTCGACAACGTCGCCCGTCGGGCCGACCAGTACGAGGTCGAGCACGGTCACCAGGTTGAATGGGACGCCGTAACGGGCCATCCAGAAGTGATCGGGCCGTTCGGGATCGCGCGCCGAGATATGGCCATCGCCGGTGGACCCCCAACCGTGGGCGCCGAGGATCCGGTAGCCGATCGCGCATTCGAGGAGGCGGAGTTCTCGTTCGTCAGCCGCGGACGTCGTCACTGTCGGGGTTGACGTTGCGGAGAGCGGGGTGTGAGGTCGCATCGGAAGACGAGCCTACGCGGCACAACTGATCCCGGCCGGAGTGGGGTCGGCAGTCTCGGCCATCCGTGTCGGCCCGGGCACGTCTTCTTCGGCCCGAAGACCGCAGCCGTCCCGCCCGCCCGACAACGACCTGCAGTTCAGAGGACCTGATCGACCTGGTTCGGGTCGAGCGCGGCCCACCGCCGCAGCACGATCGTGGAGTCGACCCGCCGGGTCGCGGTTCACACCTCCAACCCTCTCGGCGAAACCCGCCGGCGCGGCTCGATCGCGATGACGAAGTCCGCGAGCCGCGCCGCCACGTCGATCGCCGCGTCGAGGGTCGCTGCGGGCGGGTCCCAGCACTCGGAGACACGGGTCCACCCGCGACGGCCCAGGAACGGGCCTGCCTGCGGCTCCTTGCCCAACTTGCGACGCCATGTTGTCTCCTGCGCGGTGAGACGGGTGAGCACCTCGGCGTTCTTCGCGGCCTCGGGATGCTCGGCATGGAAGCCGATCTCCAGCAACTCCCGGTCCCCTACGCGCACGAGCTGGGCCTCGTAGTGCTCACGCGTGGCGTCGCCGAACCACACCTTCACTCCCCGACCGTGCGAGGTGGTCCGCAGGTCGGGTCCGACGACAGCCACGAACCCTTCGACAGCATCGCGGACCTGGCCGAAGAACTCCGCGTCCACCAAGTCAAGCGTAGGGGTTAGCGGACGATCGGACACCTCCCGGTGCACACCGCCGTGTCTCGCTCGGTTACCACCCAAGAGTCGAGACCGTCCAGCGGTCCCGACGGACGGGTGGGTCGGGCCTGGGGGTTTCTGCACCGGGACAACCGGCACGCGGTCGGGCGGAAAATCGGCGTCGGCGTTCGCGATTCGTCTCAGTCCGCCGTAGCTGCCTAGCCTCACACCATGACCAATTCACACCTGCGCCAGTTCTACATCGACGGTGCCTGGACCGACCCCTCCGGCACCCGAACCCACGACGTCGTGAATCCCGCAACGGAACAGGTGGTCGCGACGATCGCGTTGGGTGAGCAGGCCGACGTCGATCGTGCCGTGGCCGCGGCAAAGGCGGCGTCGGAGACGTTCTCGCAGACGACCAAGGAGGAGCGGCTCGCTCTCCTCGCCAAGATCATCGAGGCATACAAGGCGCGCCTGGGTGACATTGCGGGCGCGGTGTCAAGCGAGATGGGTGCTCCCCTCACGCTCGCCCAACGGGCCCAGGCCCCCGCCGGTCTCGGTCACCTGATGGCGACGGCCAAGGCGCTCGAGTCGCTCGAATTCGCTGAGGACATCGGCACCAGTCGCATCGAGTACGAGTCCATCGGCGTATGCGCGCTTATCACTCCGTGGAACTGGCCGCTCAACCAGATCGCCGCCAAGGTCGCCCCGGCCATCGCGGCCGGCTGCACCATGGTGCTCAAGCCATCGGAGATGGCTCCGCTCAATGCGTTGATCTTCGCCGAAGTGATGCACGAAGCGGGAGTGCCGAAGGGAGTGTTCAACCTCGTGAACGGCGACGGTCCAACGGTCGGCGCGGCACTGTCGTCTCATCCCGATGTCGACATGGTCAGCTTCACGGGTTCGACCCGGGCCGGTATCGAAGTCGCCCGCAATGCGGCACCGACGGTGAAGCGTGTGCATCAGGAGTTGGGCGGCAAGTCGGCCAACATCGTGCTCGATGATGCCGATCTCGAGCAGGTGATCACCCGCGATGTCGGCCGGCTCGTGATGAACTCCGGCCAGTCGTGCAACGCGGGTACCCGGATGCTCGTGCCGGCCGCTCGGATGGAAGAGGCCGCAGCCATCGCCGCAGCAGCAGCGGAGAAGATCGCGGTCGGAGATCCGAACGATCCCGGCACGGCCGTCGGCCCGGTGTCGTCGAAGGCGCAGTTCGACAAGGTGCAGGGGCTGATCCAGAAGGGCATCGACGAAGGAGCCACGCTCGTCGCCGGAGGCGTTGGCCGCCCGGACGGGCTCACGTCCGGATACTTCGTCCAGCCGACCGTGTTCGCCAACGTCACCAACGACATGACCATCGCCCGCGAGGAGATCTTCGGGCCGGTGCTCTCCATCCTCGGCTACAACGACGAGGACGAGGCAATCCGGATCGCCAACGACACCGTCTACGGCCTCGCCGGCTATGTGTCCTCGAACGACCTCGAGCGGGCGAAGAAGGTCGCTCGGCAAATCAAGTCGGGCAACGTGCACCTCAACGGCGCCGGAACCGACAGCAACGCGATCTTCGGTGGGTACAAGCAATCGGGCAACGGCCGAGAGTTCGGCAAGCACGGAATCATGGAGTTCCTCGAATCGAAAGCTCTCCTCGGTTTCCACCCGAGGTCCTAGCGCGTCCCACGTCAGCCGGGGTGCACCGTCGTGCCGGACTCCCCGGACAGGACCGCCTCGGCCTGGCCGAGCGCACCGATGGCGGTGCGCTTGCCGGTGCGCTCCACGAACAGACAGGCCGCATCGACCTTGGGGCCCATGGAGCCTGCCGGGAAGCGCCGCGCTCGGAGCTCGCTGGTCGTGACGGATCGCATCACCGTGGCGTCTGGGGTGCCCCAGCCGTCGATCACCCCGTTGGCGTCGGTGAGCAGGAGCATGGCGTCGGCTCGTAGGTTCTCGGCCAGGAGAGCCGTCGTGAGGTCCTTGTCGATCACCGCGTCGACACCGCGCAGGCGGCCATCGGCGTCGACCGCCACCGGGATACCCCCGCCACCGGCACAGATCACCACGACGCCGGCTTCGAGCAACATGGCCACCACCGCCTCCTCGACGATGCGCAGCGGTTGCGGTGAGGCCACGACACGTCGCCACGCCACCCCGTCGGGCCGCATGATCCACCCCATCCGTCGGCCCACGTCGGCCGCCTCGGCCTCAGAGGAGTACACGGGCCCGACGAACTTCGTGGGCGAGTCGAACGCAGGGTCGTCGGTGGCGACGACGGTCTGGGTCACGAGCGCCGCCACATCGCGCCCGGGGAGGGCGTTCTGCAGCTCCTGGAGCAGCCAGTAACCGATCAGCCCCTGCGTCTCGGCGCCCAGTTCGGCGAGCGGGTAGGGCCGCGTCAATGACCGGTCGGCTGCGGACTCCAACGCCAGGAGGCCGACCTGCGGGCCGTTGCCGTGGGTGATCACCAGCTCGTGGCGCATCGCCAGCGGGGCCAGCGACGCGACGGCGACGGCGACGTTGTGCTCCTGCACATCGGCGTCGGGTCGTTG
The DNA here is from genome assembly GCA_031418775.1 of Acidimicrobiia bacterium. Classification (GTDB taxonomy): domain Bacteria; phylum Actinomycetota; class Acidimicrobiia; order Acidimicrobiales; family JANYDT01; genus JANLQX01. The sequence goes on along the minus strand of JANOJN010000161.1, from coordinate 6,750 downwards.
CCCCCGACGCAGGAGTGCATTGCCGCCGAGCGCCGCCACGATTCGCACGGTGTCGGTCCCCGTCCGTTCAGGACGCCGACAGGGACACGAACATCGCCGGGAACCGGGCCAACACGGCGATTGCGTGTTCGAGCTCGCGCTCGTCGACGCACTCACCGATGCGGTGCGTGTTCTGCTCGATGCCGGCCCCCACGCCGAACATCGCCGGGTGCTTGACGGCGCCCGACGTGACCCACTGCTTCGATGCCGGCACGTCGATCGCCGAGCTGTCCACGGGGACGGGGAAGCCGACACCGTCGGTGGAGAACACCCAGCGGTCAACTCGTGGCTCACTGCGCAGCGCGCCAGCCGATGCCCCACCATCAGGCTCAGTGATATGCGCGCTGATGACAGCGCGGTAGCTCGCGACGGCGGCGGCGATCGCCGGATGATCCTCGGGTGTGACCCATCCCGGGTAGATCTGCGCGTTGTCGGGATGGTATCCCGTCTCGGTTGGCTCGTCGTAGCGGGGGACGCTCACGTCCACGACGAGCCCTGCGGCGCGGGCCTCGGCCACGGCATCGAGCGACTCGATCTCGACCAGGGCGCCTTCCGGTGTCTCGCCGACGGTCAGGCGACGATCGAAGCGGAACGTGAAGCGCTCCGGCACGGCGCAGTCACTCGGTGTGTCGAGCTTGGCCCACGATGCCGTGCGCGTGCCCGGTCCGAGGAACGGATGATCCCCGAACCCCACCGTGGCGGCCTGCCGGGCCGCCTCGGCCAGGATCGCCCCGCCGTGCTCCAAGGGGTTCAGGCCGAGATGGGGCATTGAACCGTGGCAGGAGCGCCCGGTGATCATCACCTCGATCTGCATCCGCCCTCGTTGTCCCCGGTACAACCCGATCGCGCCCTTCACCGCATCGCCGGTGCCCTCGGTGAGGATCACCACATCGGGCACGAGGCTCGGGGGAGCACCGGGAAGAACCTTGGCCATCACGTAGCGGGGGCCGCCTCCGTCATTGTCCTCCTCGGCCACCGTGGCGTAGGAGCGAACGAGCGCTCCGTGCAACGAGCCCTCGGGCACGAGCTCGAGCAGGATCTTCGTGGCGATGATCTGCGATACGACTCCGGCGAGCTGGTCGGCCGAACCCCGTCCGAACACGAGGTGGTGCCAATCGGCTTCCGGCGGGACGTAGCCCAGCTCTTGGCGGAGCGCGCCGGGTTCGAGCCGGGCGGGATCGGTGAGGCCGTCGTAGGGATCGAGGGCACCGTGCAGCTTCTCGTGCCACTGCTCGCGCAGCGCCAGCACGGTGTCGGAGTGGCCGTCGAGATAGATGACCTTCTTGTGGTCCGGGTGGACGCCGTCACCGCCGTCCTGCACCGTCCACACGAGGTTGCCGAACTCGTCGAACCACACGTCGGTCGGGGCGAGCACCGCTTTGACATCGATGATTGCGTCACGCAGGAAGATGAGGCGGGCGTGCTCGTGGTTCGACAGGCCGGCACGGCGGTCGCCGCCCTGATCCTCGGCACGGTCCACGAAGTCCGCGGGGATGCGGATGGCCTCCTTCAAGATGGCGACGGCCAGGGGCCGGTACCGTTCGGCGAGTTCGGCCACGCGGGTGTCCAGCGTCGATTGCAGCGTGTCGGACATGTTCATGCACCTTTCGCGATCGCGGCGAGCCGGGCCGCGAGATCCGGGACCTTGGCCACGGCGAGCAACGCCATGACGACGTACACCTTCTTGTTGGCTTCGCGGGCCACGTGAACGGCGAAGCGCTCCATCACTCCCGGGCTGACCTCTGCTCCGATGTCGGCAGGAAGGCAGTGGAGATAGAGCGCGTCGGCGGTGAGGCTCATGCGGCGTTCGTCGCAGATCCAGCTCCGATGTTCGGCGTTGGCGGCGAGAGCCCGTTGCTCGATCTCTCGTATCGCGGCGCTGTCCCCGTGAGCGTTGGCCGCCACCCGTTCGACCATCAGGGCGTGGGGGCCCCAGGACTTGGGATAAACGGCGTCGGCACCGGCGAACGCGGCGTCCATGTCATGGACGATCCGGAACGAGCCGCCCGAAGCTGCGGCACCCTCGCGGGCCCAGGCCAGCGGTTCGGCGAGGAGGTCGTAGCCGGGGGGATGGGCGAGCGTCACGTGGGCACCGAAGCGGGTGAGCAGGGACACGATGCCCTGCGGGACCGAGAGCGGTTTGGCGTAGCTCGGCGAGTAGGCCCACGACATGGCTATCTTCTTGTCGCGGACATCGCCGCCGAAGTGCTCTCGCAGCCACATCAGGTCGGCCATGGCCTGCGTCGGATGGTCGACGTCGCATTGCAGGTTCACCACGGGGACGACCCGGTGATCGTCGGTTGCCGCAAGGTACTGATCGATGCCCCGCTTCACGTCGTGCATGAACGCGTTACCCTCACCCAGAACGAAATCGTGGCGCACCCCCAAGGCGTGGGCGTTCATGCCGAGCATGGCACCGGTCTCCGCTGCCGTCTCGCCGTGGGACACCTGGGTCGATGATCCGTCCACGATCACCGGCATCATGCCGAGGCGGGCGGCGGCCCCGGCCCAAGCCGACTTGGTTCGTGTCGAGTTGTCGAAGAACATCGCGTAGGCCAGCTCGTTGGGCAGTAGGGCGGTCGAGCGCCCCGCCCGGTCCGCCGCCTCGAACGCCGACGCCACGCCGAGCAGGGCATCGAGCTCGGACGTGCTCCAGTCGTGGGTGGTGAGCAGGCTCCGGCCGTGCAGGGCAGCGATGCCGTCGGTGTCAAAGGCAGTGTCCATCGCCTGACGGTCTACGCCGGTCAAGGTTGCGACGGGAGGGCCGAAGGGCCTGGCGCACCAGGGTCGCATGGAGTCGCGAAGAGGTGGAGCCAGCGGAGGTCACCGGGCTCCAAAGGCACGGGAAGCCAATCAACTGCCCAGCGTGCCGGGGTCGCCGCGTTCGGGACAGAAGTCAGCGACAACGGGGGTCCGATGTCTGCCCGTGGCCGCCGTTTGGCACTTCCGCATTGGACCGCGGTCGCCCACGATAGTTACGGGTCACGGGACCCTTCTCCTGTTACGAGTCATCATGGACGCTGACATAACCCCCGTCCTTGGCCCGATGGTCAGCGTGAACGCGCCCGCCGACGCTGTCGACCTGCTGACCGCAACGCTTCCACCACCGATCGAGCGGGTTGAAACCCATATCTCCACGGTGCTGTTCTCCGACGGGTGGGCCTACAAGGTGAAGAAGCCGGTGCGCTTCGAGTTCATCGATCTGTCGACGCCGCAGCTGAGGGAGGAAGACTGCCGCCGCGAGTTCGACCTCAATCGCCGCTTCGCTCCGGACGTCTACGACAGCGTGATCGAGATCTGCAACCCGGCGGGCGAGGTGGTCGATCATGCCGTGAAGATGCGCCGGATGCCGGTGGATCGTCGGCTTACGACGCTCTTGGCGACACCGAACGACCTCCGGGACCCGATCCGCGAGATCGCCAAGCGTGTGGCGGTCGCACACGAGGCGGCTGATCGAAGCGCTCGCATCGACGCGGTTGCTACGGCCGACGCGGTGCGCCACCTCTGGCGTCGATCCCTCGATGACCTGGCGACCTTGCCGGCGGCGGCGGGTGAACACCATCGACTCGCCATGATCGACGCGCTGGCGATGCGTTACCTCGACGGCCGTGCCGAGTTGTTCGCGCACCGGATCGCCTCCGGGCACATTGTCGATGGCCATGTAGACCTGATCGCCGACGACATCTTCTGCCTCTCGGACGGACCGCGCATCCTCGACTGCTTGGAGTTCGATGACCAACTGCGCTTCGGTGACGTATTGCTCGATATCGGATTCCTGGCGATGGACCTCGAGCGACTCGGCCGCGCTGGCCTGGCAGACACACTGCTGCACGACTATCGCGAGTTCACCAACGAAGTGCATCCGTCATCGCTGTTCGATCACTATGTCGCTTATCGAGCGCTCGTGCGCGCGAAAATCGCCACGATCCGCGGTGTCGACGCGAGTGAGTATCTCGAACTGTGCCTCGCCTGGCTTCGGCGTGCGGATGTGCGCGTGGTGATCGTCGGTGGGCTTCCGGCCGCGGGGAAGTCGACGGTAGCGGCAGACCTCGGGCGGTCGCTCGGGTGGACGGTGCTCGTGGCAGATGTGGTTCGAAAGGAGGTCACCCATGTCGGGCCGGGGCCCGCCGCCGCGGAATTCGGCCAAGGGATCTACTCGAGGGCCGGAACCGAACTGACCTGCACCGAACTGATGCACCGTGCCCGCGTTGCCCTTCGTGGTGGCGAGAGTGTGGTGATCGATCCGTCGTTCGCCGATGAACGGTGGCGAGCAGCGGCGCGCGATGTCGCAGCGGCGACGGCCAGCGCGTTCGTGGAGCTGCGCTGTGTGGCTCCGACGGAGGTGTGCGCGGAGCGTCTGCGCCATCGGCGCCATGACGAAGCGAACCCCTCTGACGCGACGGAGGAGATTGCCGTGCGGATGACCGCGACCTTCGACCCGTGGCCCTCGGCGATCGAGATCGGCACCTCTCGGCCGCTGCCCGAGACGATGGGCGACGCAATGGCCGCCGTCGATCGAATCAGCCGCTGAGGTAAGTCGATCGTCGTGCATGCGAGCTTGATTGGCGTGATCACCCCGGTGAAGTCGTCAGCCTGACGACACGTTGCGCTACTCATTTCGTCAGGGACGGGCTGAAGGGTTACAGGCCGATGAGTTCGTAGTCGACGCCGATGAGGTCGTCGGGCGCCGTGCCGGGAGGCCTCTCGTGAGGAGACGACGTTCGCTCGATCGGGCCGCCTCACCGACCAGCGCGTCGTAGACCGCGCCGCCCGAAACCCCCGATGACACCGAGTCGCTGCAGATGAGGTGAACGGCGTGCGATCCGTCGAGGGCGGCGACCGCGACGCTGGTGTCGACGGCCCGGGTGTCAGCGTTGGTCGGCATCGCGCCACCGCTGCACGTCGGCCTCGGTGGTGGTCATTGCGTCGACGCGTTCGATCACCGGCCAGCCGTCAACGGAAACGATTGCCCAACTTCGCTTGCGTACCGGCGCGAGGCGGATCGAATCGCCGTCGATCGTGACATCGAGAGCCGCATCGGCTTCTAACGACAGACGGTCCCGGATCTCCTTGGGGATGACGACCCGCCCCGCCCGGTCGATCGACACCATCATGGATGGCGTTCTACCACTTCTCCTTCGGGCGAATGCGACGACGCGCCTAGGCGGCGTCTTTGACCACCCGCCACGCCAACCACAACAGGGGAAGCTGAAGAGGGAGTCGAAGCCACGCGGCGATCGCCGAGTCGAAGGGCGGCGGCGCGCCCCTGATGCCTCCGTCGATTGCCGACTGCACGTTGGCGGGGAACACGACCACGAACGTGGCGAGCGCCAGGTAGCCGGCAAGCTTCGGCCGCGATTTGCTGGCCAGAAGGACGGCCACCGCCAGTTCGACCGCTCCGCTGGCGTAGGTCGTGGTCCGCGGAGAACCGGGCATCCAGGTGGGGACGATCCGGTCGAATTCGGCGGGAAAGGCGAAATGAGCGAGGCCGGCCGCCCCGAGTATCGATGCAACAGCTGCCCGAGGGCTCGGGCGGAACGATGAAGAACGCACCGGTCGACCGTAACCCGTCTCCGTCGCGGAGGACTCGCCAAGTCGACATGACCTGCATGCCGAGGTAAGCCATGTCCCAGCGGTGTCCTCTAGGGCACCGAAGACCTGGTCCTGCAGGTACGGCCCCAGCTCCGGGCATCGAACCAGGGCGATCCGCGCGAAGCGGTGACCGTGGTCCGACCATCCCTCGCGCGAACAGACCTCAGGCGACTGCGGCCGTGGCGGCCCGAACCATGGCGGTCCACTCGCCGATGTCCCAAAGTCCTTCGACGCTGACGAATTCCAGCGTACGTAGTGCCCAAACATCAGCGACGCTTCGCTTGGCCGCTTGCTCATCCGGATAGGCGATGATCGACAGTAGGCAGCCCGTGACCGCAGAGTAGGCGGTGACTTTCACGTCGCCACCGTGTTTGGCGATGACCCCGAAGATGGCCATCGATTGGGCGTCGTTCTGTTCCTGTGTCAGACCGTCCCAAGCGGACGGGATGATCTTGGTCGTCGACATTTGCAGATGGCTCATCGCCGTGCTTCTCCTCGCGTCAACCGCCATCCGAATGATGGCGAGCCCGCAGGAGCATATGCATTCAGCCGTGGTCGGCGTCGACCTGAACAGGCAGGGCAGCGAAACGTTCGCTACCTGTTCGCTCGTCGTTCGTGGTGTGGTTCGCGGGACCCCATCGGCCCGCTGAGGGGAATGAGCGGCTCCCGCGGCGGAGGAATCAGGAGGCGACAGCGGCCTTGGCGGCGCGGTCCTGGGCGACGGCGTCGTAGTGTTCGTAGTCGGTGGAGGTGTCGTCGGCGAACTGGTACTTGAGCAGACCTGCGTCGTCCCAGAGCCGGCGTAGGTAGCCGTTGTTGGCGTCGAGCAGTCCGAGCTTGCGGACGTTGGGCACGAGCTTGGAGAAGAAGGCCTTCTGGAACGCCGCGCCGGGGTCGAGCCCGAGTGAGCCCGCGGCCTGCATGAGGTAGGGGATGACCCTGTCGACGCTGACGCCGAGCCGCTCCCACATCTCGGGGGTGGTCGAGCGTGAGCGGTTGCGGAGCGTGTTCTCGGCCAGGAACTCCTGGCGGTCCTTGAGCTCGGCCTGGGAGAGCTCCTGGTAATACTCACCGAGGCTGAGGATGCCGAACGCGACGTGGCGGGCCTCGTCGGCGAGC
>JANOJN010000160.1:0-4774 GCA_031418775.1 Acidimicrobiia bacterium | reverse complement strand
CCACGTGCCGCAATACGTGAAGGAAATCGTCTTCGTGGTGAAGCGCCACCATACGCAGAGCTGGGGCGAAGACTGGGCCTCGCACTTCTCCGTCGACATCCTCAACGGCAATCCCGGCAACGAGCTCAAGTGCGACAACCGCAAGCTCGCCGCCAGCTATCTGCGCATGGGGTTCGACACCGACGGCGCATGGCGCGTCTTCGGTCTTCGGGAGGACTTCCATCCCGCCGCCAAGCTCCAGATGGAAGACGACATCACGGTATCCGTGGTCGTCCCCGGAGCGAACGGGACGCCATCGCGGAAGTACGTCGAGAACTGTGAACAAAAGCTGTTCCAGCGTCCCGACGATGCGATCCATCGCGGTTACGACAAGCTCACCGAGCTCGAGCTTTCGCAACCGGGCAACTTCATCTCGAACTTCCAGCCGCTCGTGCAGACCGACGCCATCGAGCTCGCCGATGAAGCCATCGGCTTCTCGGCCTTCACTGCCCCGATGCAGCAATTGGTCCGGGCGGCAGCCGCTGGCGAGGACGGTCCCACGTTCTTCGTCTCGTCGGCCCACCCCCGGATGGTCGATGGCAAGCCGTCGAAGAACCCGCGCTATCTGCAGGTCCGCCCCGACATCGTCGACGCCCGAGGCGCCTACCTGGCCCGTATCGCCACTCGTTTGCACCGTCGTTTGCCGGCCGACGCCCCGCTGCTCACGCCCGTCGATGCGATCGTTCCCGGTCGCCGCAACAACCCACCCGAGCCCCGGGAGCAGATCCGTTCGCTGGCGGTCTACAACCCGGTCCACTACATGGAGCTCCCCGAGTTGTTGATGGAGTTCATCAGCTCGATGACCGGGAAGTCGCCGTCGACGACCGGGGCCGGATCGGAAGGGGCGCTGACGAAGGGACCGTTCAACGCGTTGCCGGCCATCATTGACCTGAATGCCGCGTTTCTCAGTCATGCGCTCACCGCCCAGCCGTCGTTCGTCTCGGCGGCCGGGCACGTCGGACCCCACGCGCGAGTCGATCACGACGTCAGCCTCCTCGTCCCGGAGGTCTTGGCGCGCATGGCCCCGGACGAGCGCGAAGCGGCGTTCCTCATTGCCCACGGCTACCTCGAGAAGTGCGAGGACATCGAGTGGAACGGTCGTCGGATCCTTGCCAGCCGGCTCGGTTTCCGGATCACGGCGAAGTTCGCCCGGGTGTTCTTCGGACGTGTCTTCACCCATCCGCACTCGGTGCTCACCAACGAGATGCTCCGGCCCGAGACCCAGGACATGGAGATGTTCGCGGACGGCATGGACAACGTGTGCGCCACCCATCAGCGCGTAGCCCAGAGCTACCTCGACGACGGCACCATCGAGATGGCGTGCCCGCCGTTGCGGGCGCTGCTCATGATCATGGCAACGGGGGAGTTCGAAGGGATGGGACTCGACAGCCCGGAGCTCCGTGCGATGTTCACCCGCGACTTCGTGTTGTGGAGCGACTGGTACGCGGAGCGTCTCCGGGCCAAGCAGCAGCGCGACTGCCTGCAGTGGACGAAGCACATCGCCACCCTCGAACGCGCCGTCGTCGATCCGGACAATGCCGTGGCCGTCGCCGTGCTCGGCCTCGCCGACCGGCTGGCTGCGGCAAAGGCCGAAGCGGCCCGGATCGCCGGCCCCGCCTACTTCACCTCTCTCGTCGGCACCCTCGGCCTCCAACCGCTCTGACCTGTCGCGCCGTGCTGCGCCGATCGGAACGCTCACCGGCCGTAGCCTCACTCCATGACCTGGCGGACCACTACCGGCTCGGCGTTGCGCGGGCTCTTCCCGGGCGTCGGCGTGCTGCGCGCCTACCAGCGGTCATTCTTGCGCCCCGACCTCGTGGCCGCACTCACGGTCGGGGCAATGCTCATCCCGCAGTCCATGGGCTACGCCGAACTCGCCGGCGTGCCGCCGCACTACGGGTTCTATGCGGTGATCGGGGCTCTCGTCGTCTACGCATTCGTGGGCACGAGCCGCCACCTCGGAGTCGGTCCGGAGCCGGGGACCGCCGTGCTCGCAGCCTCAGGTGTCGGCGCGATCGTCGGGACCGACGGTGCCCTCGGTGCGAGGTATCTCGCACTGATGGCAGCGTTGGCCCTCGTCGTCGGCGCCGTGTGCGTGCTCGGAGCGATCCTGCGCCTCGGGTATCTGGCATCGGTGCTTTCCAAGCCGGTGCTCGTCGGATACATCACCGGTATCGGGCTCACGTTGCTCAGCAGCCAGATCGCCGGCTTCACCGGTCTGAGGATCCCGGCCGACTCATTCATCCCACGCGTGGCAGAGCTGCGGCGAAACCTCAGCAGGGTCCACCTCTGGACCTTCGGATTGGCGATCGGGACGCTTGCCGTCATGCTCGTCCTGCGGCGCCACGCGCCCAAAGCACCGGCGGCCCTGATCGGTGTCGCCACCGCCACGGCGATCAGCAAGGCGGCGTCGCTTCCCGGCCGCGGCATCACCCTGATCGGTGTCATTCCGTCCGGGTTCCCATCGCCGGGCTTGCCCTCGGTGACCACCCGCGATCTCATACAGCTGCTGCCGGTGGCGGCAGGCATCGCTCTTGTCGGCTTCACCGACAACGTCCTCACAGCGCGCGCCATTGCCGTCGGGCGTGGCTATCGCGTCGATCCGAACCAGGAGCTGCTCGCTCTCGGACTCATCAACACCACATCAGGGCTCTCGCAGGGGTTTCCGATTTCTTCGAGCGCCAGCCGGACCGCGGTGCCGGCTTCGCTCGGTTCGCGTACCCAGCTCGTCTCCCTCCTTGCATCCGGTTTCTTGGTGGTCAGCCTGCTCGCCGGGCGAGCGGCCCTTTCGGAGATCCCGCGCGCTGCACTTGCTGCGGTCATCGTGCTCGCCGCAATCAGCATCATCGACGTGAACGGCTTCCGGGCACTTTGGCGAGTGAGCCGCGAAGAGTGTCTGCTCGCCGCCGGCACGGCGCTGGGAGTGGTGGTGCTCGGCGTGCTCCCGGGGATCATCATCGCTGTCGTCGCGTCGCTGTTGGGAGCGATCGCCCGCATCTCACGCCCGCACGACGCCGAGCTCGGGTTCGCTCCCGGCCTCGAAGGATGGGTCGACGTGGATCAGTACGGCGATGCCCGTCCGGTCGACGGGCTGGTGGTGTTCCGCTTTGACGCACCGCTGTTCTTCATGAACGCCGATCGTTTCGTGGATCGCATCGGGCTTGCCGTCGAGCGCGGGGCGAACGCCACGCAATGGCTCATCATCGATGCCGAGGGGATCGGTACCCTCGACGCATCGGCCATCGACATGCTCGGCGACCTGCTTGCCCGGATGACCTCGGAAGGCCTGGCGGTGATCGGCATCGCTCGAGCCAATAATCCGGTGATCGAGCGACTCAGGAGAGCAGGCTTACTCGAACCGGAGGGTCGCCTTCGGAGCTACGCGACCATCAACGCTTCCGTCAACGCGTTTCATCAACGGGAACCGTGACACATCGGGTCGTGTGCGATCCGGTGTCGTGCGCGCTGGGACTGCCTTCCGTCATGCCTGGCTATGTCGCCATTCGACGCGGCCATTGGTGATGACGGCCTGTCCATCGGGAAGACGAACGTCGAAGCGGCCATCGGTATGCGCGCGGATCGTCAGCGCGCATGGCATTGGGACGGGCGCCGCGAATCGGCCGGTCACCCGGGCAACTCGTCGGCTACCGTCGCCGATGAGATCATCGACGGCACTCACCGCCCTGGCCAGCGTGGCAGTGCCGTGGAGAAGCAGGAACGGAAGCCCGGCGGCCGCAGCGGCATCCCATTCGGTGTGGATCGGGTTCCAGATGCGGGCGCACTCCGTGTAACGGTGTGCGTCTTGCGGGCCGATCACCACGGTCGACTGCCGAACCTCGGCCAGCTCATCAACGGCCGACCACGGCTCGGGCCGGTCGATGAAACGCTCATCTCCGACCAGAGGCACGCCGAGCATGACGCTGCGCTGATGGGTTGTGACGACCGCTGCTCCGCTCGTATCGGTCGTTGTCAAACGCATCCACGTTGCCGCGCCGGCGCGTCCGTTCTCCACCCCGACCACCGCTGCGGTGGTGACGAGGTCGTCGCCCGGTCGGATCGGTCGGTGCAGCGTGACGTCGTGGCTGGCATGAACGCCACGGCGGGCCTCCTCCGCCGTGAGCCCGAGGCCGCGCACGTCGAGGATCACCGGCCACTCGAGGCAGACGGGGAACAGTGGGTGCGCGATCGGCCCGGGCGAGAACACCTCTTCGGCGGTGTCGTCGATTCCGGCGCTGTAGGCCAGGATCCATCGCAGGTCGACGTGATGGTGAAACGGCTTCGACGTTGTTCCGACGACTTCAGCTGAGAGCGGCACCGATCCATCATGTCTTGCGGTGGTCTGCGCCGCGGTGTGAGCCCGATCTCGGCGGGGGAGCAGGCGGTGGTTGAGCGAAAGGCCCGCGGCTATTGCGGTGGAACGTGCAACCGATGCCTAGTGGTGTGTCGCCCATTTCGCTGGGACGCCTTGCGGCCAGCTTCGCCGATGGCGGCGTCCTCGTCGTTCCGTTAGGACGCTGGCTAGCGGTGCCTCCTGCGTCCTTGCCCTCGACGAACCTGACTCGCAACTCGCCCAACTCAATTGGGCGACACACCACTAGGTGACTGGTGTGAAACGAGGGTCTTGGCGCGCTTGAGTTGGCGTCCGGAGCGCGTGGGTCGTCGCGATTGGGTGGTTCGGTGTGATGTCGTTGCGGGTGCGCTGGGGCGGTCTGAGGACCGGTTCGGGTTGCTCGTC
>JANOJN010000159.1:0-2056 GCA_031418775.1 Acidimicrobiia bacterium | reverse complement strand
AATGTCGGGCGGGCCGCTGGACGCGTGGACCGGGCCGGTGCGGTGTAACGAAACACTCGGCTGAGCGGTCGAAGAAGACGTGCTCGACTCTGCGCCGCAACGCCATCTCCGCACGCTTCCCGAACGCATCGTGGAAGGGTCGAGTCGGGGAACGCTCACCGTGTACCACCACGACGACGGTGAGACGGTCTCGTGGGCCCAGGTCCATGCCGACGCCCTCGTGCTCGCCGCGAACCTACGAGATCACGGCATCGGTCTCGGACTCGGGTCACACGTCGCCATCCTCGGTCCGACTTCGCGTCGCCTCGTCACGGCCCTCCAGGCAACCTGGCTGCTCGGCGGCTGTGCGGTCATGCTGCCGCTGCCGATGCGGCTGGGTTCGCTCGACGAGTTCGCCGCTCAGACCCGAGTGCGGATCCGCAACGCCGACTGTGCCGTCGTTCTGGTCGATCCCGACTTTGCGCCGTTCTTCGCCGCCGAGCCAGGTGACCCCCCGATCGTCGTTCTCGACGACGCACTGCTCGGCCCGTCGGGGGCCGCGCCGTTCGAGATCGCCCGGGTGGCCCGGGAAGCGCTCGCGATCTTGCAGTTCACGAGCGGGTCGACCTCGGCGCCGAAGGGCGTCATGCTTCCCCACCATGAGGTATGCGCGAACCTCGATGCGATCTCGATGGGCGTCGAGCTCGATCGTGACGTCGATGTGGCGGTGTCATGGCTGCCGCTGTACCACGACATGGGGCTGATCGGCCTGCTGCTGACGCCGATGACCACGGGTGCGTCCCTGGTGCTCGCCGGTCCACAGGATTTCCTGGGTGCGCCGAGCCGGTGGATGCGGTGGATCTCTCGGCATCGGGGCACACTCACCGCCGGCCCCAACTTCTCCTACGTGCTCGCTGCGCGTGCCCTGCACCGTGAGGAACAACTCGACCTGTCGTCGCTGCGCATGTCGCTGAACGGGGCGGAGCCCGTCGATCCGGCAACCGTCGACGCGTGGCTCGACGCCGGCGAGCGGCACGGTCTTTCACGGGGCGCGGCGTTCCCGGCCTTCGGGATGGCCGAGCTGACCTTGGCCGGTTCGTTCCCGCCGGTTGGGCGCGGCTTGGTGACCGACACGGTCGACCTCGCAGTGCTGGAGACGGAGCGTTTCGCCGCGCCTTCGATGCCGGGGGCGAAGGGCGCTCGCACGTTCGTGAAGCTCGGCCGTGCGGTAGAAGGCCTCGAACTGCGCATCGTCGATCCTGAGGACGGACGCGTCCTGGTCGAGCGAGAGGTCGGCGAACTCGAGATTCGTGGCACCAGCGTCACGCCCGGGTATTACAAGCGACCGGAGGCCACGGCCGCAGCCTTTCACGACGGTTGGCTCCGGACCGGAGATCTGGCGTACCTGGTCGACGGCGAGTTGGTGGTGTGCGGCCGACAGAAGGACGTGATCATCGTCGGTGGTCGCAACGTGTGGCCCGAGGACATCGAACGAGCCGTCTCCACCGTGAGCGGTGTCCGTCCAGGGAACGTGATCGCGTTCGGTGTGCCCGGGCGTCACGAGAAGCACGAGAAGGAGGAGGTCATCGTCGTCTGCGAAACAAAGGCCGACCCGGCCGACTACGCGTCCGTCATCGACGCCATCAAGCACCGCGTTCGTGACGCCGTTGGCCTACCGGCCCACGATGTGGTGCTGATCGCCCCGAGCTCGATGCCCAAGACGTCGTCAGGCAAGCTGCAGCGCTCGGAGTGCAAGCACCAGTACCTCGCTGGAGTTCTCGAGACCGTCCTCGTCTGATCAACCGATCGCGGTCGGCATTCGGCGTCGGGGCCCGGCTGGCGATCAATGCCCGGTCACCACAGTGTGCTGACCGGGAAGTGCGAGAACGCTGGGTCTGAGGTCACGAGGACAGCGCCTTCGATTCCGCCCTGTGCAGCGAGCATCCGGTCGAACGGATCTCGATGGTCGGTAGGGAACGAACCGGCGAGAAGCGCGTGTCCGACGGTGATCGGAAGTGGCGTCGCGCGCAGGTCGGCGATCGTCGCCTCGAATCGCAGGAGGATCGCCTCGCCGCCG
>JANOJN010000158.1:0-6633 GCA_031418775.1 Acidimicrobiia bacterium | reverse complement strand
CGGCATCGGCGATGCACCGCACGCCCCGGGCCTCGAGCGCTTCGACGACTCCCGGGCCCCCGCACACCAGTGCGGTCTCACCGGGTTCGATCAGAAGGGCCGAGGCCTGCGCCGAGGAGCAGATCTCGTCTTCCGTGGCCGCCAGGCCCATCGCCGCCATCTTGGCGACGTAGCCGCCGATCCTGGCCGAGCTGTTGTTGGTGAGGAACAGCACGCGTTCGCCGGACGAGCGCAGCCGGTCGATCGCCGCGATGGAGCCGGCCACCGGGGTCTCTCCACGCCAGACGACTCCGTCGAGGTCCAAGATCCAGGGCACGACGCCCGACGCTACCAACCCCCGTACGAAACCCCGGCAGTACGGTTGGTAGGAGTGTCCCGCCTCCCTCGTCCGGGGCGTGACTCGTCCCCCTTGGAGGCGAAGTGTCGAGTCCAACGCCGATCCCCCCGCCGCCAGGCCTGACCGGCAGTGGAGAGCGTTCCACGGCACAGTCCCTGGCAGCCTCGCAACCTGGGCTCGTTGCCGTCGGAGCCATGCTCGCCGTGCAGTGGACCAGTGAGGCCGCCGATGTCGTACTCGACCATCGGCTCGACGTCTACGGCGTCCGGCCCCACGTGCTCGTCGGCCTTCGGGGCATCGTGTTGGCACCGTTCCTCCACAGCGGTTTCGGGCACCTGATCGGGAACACCCTTCCCTTTACCGTTCTCGGTGGGCTCGTCGCGCTCGGCGGGCTCCGACAGTTCCTCTCTGTGACCCTCATCGTCGGCCTGGTCAGCGGACTCGGTATGTGGGTGTTCGGGTCGTCCCACGAGGTCCACATCGGGGCCAGCGGCCTCGTGTTCGGCTACCTCTCGTACCTGCTCGTCCGAGGGGTGTTCGCCCGGAACGTCCGCCAGATCCTCCTCGGCATCGTCGTCGCGTTCTTTTATGGCGGTCTTTTATGGGGGGTCCTGCCGACGGGGCAGGGCATCAGTTGGGAAGGTCATCTCTTCGGCGTGGTTGGGGGAGTTGCCGCGGCATGGGGTCTGTTGCAGCTTGCCAACGCCCGCTCGTCGGAGGATCCTGACCGACCCTGACGGCCCACCGGTGCTCCCGCGAGGACGCCCGTGACGACTGGGCGCGCCGGCCCGGCTCGCTCAGCGAGCAACGGCGTTCGGATTCCCGGTGTGGGCTTCCTACACTGGACGCGTGCCGGTCTTCTCCCCCTTCGTTTCGCTCCGCTACGCCGACCGTGAAGGGGCCGATCGGCTGATCGCTCCCCCGTACGACGTCCTGAGCGACGCCCAGCGCCTCGCTCTGGAGGAGCGCCACCCCCACAACAGCGTTCGCATCGATTTCCCCCACGGGAAGACCGACCCGCACGCCTACACCGGTGTGGCCGAGCGCCTGTCCTCGTGGACCACCAAGAAGGTGCTGGTCAGTGATGCCACACCGACGTTCACCGTGTACCGCATGACCGCCTCTGTCGACGGCCGGACCACGACGACCACGGGAGTGCTCGGTGCCCTCACCCTCGAAGAACCGGGCACGGGTGACATCTTGCCGCACGAGCAGACGACCCCCAAAGACAAGGCCGACCGACTCACCCTGCTCCAATCGGCGCGGGTCAACACCTCGCCGATCTGGGGGCTCTCGTTGACCGAGGGACTCGGCCGCGTGTGCGCAGCGGTCGCTGCGGCCACGCCCGACGTGTCCGCCGTCGACGACGGGGTCCTCCATGAAGCCTGGGTGGTGAGTGATCCGACCACACTGCAGACCATCAGCGATCTTGTTGCCGCCAGCCCGGTCGTCATCGCCGACGGCCATCACCGGTTCGAGACGGCCCTCACCTACCAGCGCGAACGCGACGTCGACGACACCGGGGCGGCGGCGATCCTCGCCTACATCGTCGAGCTGGCACCGAAGGAGCTCGAGATCCGGTCGATCCACCGCCTGATCGACGCTCCTGCGGGAGTGTCGGTGCTGGACGTGCTCGCCCCGTTCTTCACGCTCGAGCAGACTGCCGATGTCGGCGCCGAACTCGCCGTGGTCGCACGGCAGAGCGGCGCCCTCGGCGTGGTCACGCCGCAAGGACAGTGGTTCGCTCGGGTCAGGCCCGAAGCCTTCCCCGACGGTGTCGAACTCGATCAGGTCGCGCTCGCCAGCGCCATTGCTGCGGTGGACGGCGTGTCGGCGCGATATCACCACGACGCGGCAACGATTATCGACGCCGTCGACGACGGCACCGCAGCCGCAGGCGTGTTCGTGCGACCGGTATCGATCGACCAGATCCGCGGCGTCGCCCAGACACGCACACGAATGCCGCCGAAGGCCACCTTCTTCTGGCCCAAGCCGCGCACGGGCATCGTGTTCCGGCCGCTCGACGACCCGCGCTGACGCTACCCGCCGGTCGATCCCCCCAGCTCGTGGATGCCGTGGACGGCGCGATCGACGAGCTTGGCCGTGGCCGGTCGGCGCGAGGCGAGCACGATCTCTTCCGCGATCACCTCGGTCCGGCTCACGGTCGCCGCACCTGAGCGGAAGAACCGCTGCCGCACCCGGCCGCGGACGATGACGTCGGCGCCGGCAGCACACGAAAGACGGGCATCGGACCACACGACCGGCACCGGTTCGCGCACGGTGACGCCATCGACCACGGAACGGGTGATCACCGTGGCTTCGAAGACCGGGCCGGATGCCACGGCTCGCTCCTGCGGTTCGTCGGCGACGATGCCGCGCACGACGACAAGATTCGACCAGGCCCGGGACATGGACGGCGGGACGCTGGGGACGGACGGGGCGAGCTTCGTTCTGGGCATGATGGTGACCTTTCGCTGACGAACAGGGGCAACCGGGGAAGACGGCTCCGAGCGTAGGAAGCCCCCTGTGACAGGTTCGGTCGAGCGTGACCGAAGGGGTGGCGGCGTCAGGACAGGAGGTCCGCTGCCCCGAGATCGGCGGCCTGGTCGAGATGCCGCGAGGTCATCGCGAAAAACATGTCGTCGCCGCGGGGGGTCTGAGGTGTGAGCATCGAGGCGGCCACCCCCATCAGCGCGCCGCTGAAGGTCATCTTCCGATAGTCGCGCCAGCACGTCGTCCAGGAGTAGTCCCGAACACCGGCGGCGACGAGACCGTCGAACCACCGCCTCACGAGCCGCCCTTCGTGGGCACGCCGGACGTCGGGGAGCAGCGAGGCGCCGATGAAATACGCGACATCGCCGACGCCCGGCCCGATCGCCGGAGTCTGCCAGTCGACCGGGACAACCGTCGGCTCATCAGCCGTTCCACCGAAGAGCATGTTGTCCGTGCGGAAATCACCGTGCACGACCGTGAAGGGGCGGGCGCGATCCTGCGCCCACGATCCGATCGAGTCGCCGAAACGCTCTCCGAGTTCTCGTGCGTGCGGCGTGAGCCGGGAGTGGTGACGCTCGAGGAACTGGGGCCAGGCGAACGACCACAGAAGAGCGAGCTGACCGGCACGCTCGTCGTCCGCAGGACCCGACATCCACGAGGCGTACTCCACAAGTTCCTGCCCGTCCCAATGCGCGGCATGCATACGGGCGGCAGCGCCGACGACAGCGTCCGCCTCGTCAACCGTGCACCCGCGAAGCTGGTCGCCGACCTGTGCCGGCGCCAGGTCCTCCAGCACGAGCACGAACGAACCGTCGGCTTCGTCCCATTCGGCCGCCCATGACCTGGCCAGGCGGATGCCCATGGTGGGCGCGATCTCCCGGTAGAACCGTACCTCTCGTTCGTAGTTCCGCAGCCCGACACCCGTCGCCCGGCTGGTGGCGTCCTCGGCCGGGAGCTTGACCACCAGTGAGACCGGGGCACCGGTCGGCACCTCGCCGTCCCAGGCCAGACTCAACCGGTAGCTGTCACCGATAAGGCCGGTGCCGATGCGTGACGCGGATATGTCGCGGAGCGAGGAGGGGTCCACGCCACCGGCGGCGAGGGCGCCGCGCAACCAGCCGACAGTGATCGAAGCGGGCTTAGTGGGGAAGTCGGGCACAACGTCCGAGGATGGCACGGAACGCCGGACGATGCCTATCCGTCGGACGCCTCCTACAGGTTCTCCAACCGCTCCTTGGTGTCGGCGAGTTCCGGGTCGTGGAGAAGCACACGGGCAAACCACTCGCGTGCATTCGGCACGTCGCCGGCGCGCTCGTAGAGATCACCGAGGGCGTACCAGAGCCGGAGATGGTGCGCCCGAGGACGCTTGGTCTGCAGCGGTGCGCGCTCGAGCAGGGCGATGGCTTCGCCGAGCCGGCCCTGATCGGCGAACGAGCCGGCCATCACGATCCGTCCTTCGGCCACCAGCTCAGCCGATGGCGACGAGGCGGCGAGTTCATCCCAGTACGTCTGGACGAGATCATGGTGACGCAGCGCTCGATGGCAGTCGGCGATGACGGGGTGTTGTTCTACCGAGCCGGTGAGCTCGACGAATCGAACCAGATGCTTGAGCGCGTCGCTCCACTTCCCCTGGCGATACAGCGCCAGCCCGAAGAGCTCCCGCACTGCGGGGACATCGGGCGTCTCGTCGCTCAATGCGCGCAAGATCGTCAGGGCATCGCCGTAACGCTCTCGGTCGAACGCTTTCGACGCTTCCATCAGCGCCGCCTCGACCTTCGGGGCGCGTCGGGGCCCGACCGCGTTCGTCACCTCCTTGCTCACGGCCAGCGGTGCCGCCAGGCGCTTCGGAACTCGCTCGATCGTCACTTCGGGAGCGGCCGCCGCGTCGACCACCGCCTCCTCACCGCTCTCCCAGCCCGCCGATTCCCACAGCTCGGTCTTCGTCGGAGCGACGGGCACCGACTTCTCCCGACCGCCACGGCCGCGGGTCTCCGCCGGCGCCGATGCGGCGCGGGGCGTCCACTGCTCGTCGCGCCCGCCTCGCTCGGTTCCCTCCCGGTTGCGCCCACTGAAGGAGTTGTCCACGCGACTGGGACGTCCCGGTGCGCTCGACGGCCGCCCCGGCCCGGACCGGGCGGGCTGATCGGCGTTGAAGCCTCCGTCGCGGCGCGGTCGATCCGCTCCGGCACGATCGGGTCGGCCGCCTCCGAAGCCTCCGCCACCGGGCCGCTCACTGCGCGGGCCTGCGCTGCGCCCGGGACGGTCACCGTCGAACGCGCGGGTCGGTCGATCAGATCCGCCTCCGCGACCGGGCCGATCGGCGTCGAACGTCCGCGTCGGGCGATCACCGGAGTACGCACCGCCGGCGCCCGGTCGAGGACCACGGAAGCCGCCTTCGCCCCTCGGACCGGCGCTCGGCCGGCCGTCGGCGCGACCCGAATATGGTCGGGCAGGACGATCACTGCTCGGTGCGCCACCACCATCACGATCGGGACGTGACCCTCGGTACCCACCACCACCGGACCGCTCACCGGGACCGCCGGGCCCACCGATGCGCGATCCCGGACCGCGAGCGCCTCCATCGGCCCCGCTGCGACCGAACCTGCCGGTAGCTCCCGCGGGACGTCGTTCGCCGGAATCCGCACTTCGCTCGCTTGAACGGCGCGACCACGGCCTTGCGCCCGCTCCGCCCCCATCGCGTCCGCCGAAGCGCGGCCGCGGCAGTCCGCCGTTGTCGGTCACCCGACGTGGCCACGCCGCGGCCGGTTCGCCCGACTTGGCCTGTGACCAGCTACCCTCGCCGGCGCGCGAACGATCCGCGGGCCGAGCCGGTCGAGACGCCGACCGATCACCCCCGTGCGAGTCATCACGCCCGCCGGCCACACCGTAGGCCCGAGCGGGACGGGACGCGTCGCCTCCGGGTCCTCGTCGCGGCGCCCCGTCAGCCCCGCGACCAGCCGAAGGGCGAGGTCGGTCCTCATTCCGACGCGGTCCCTCAGAGCTGGGACGGGGAGGACGAGGAGAAGACATAGGGCGTACAGGCTACTGCCGTAACCGGTCACCCACGACCGGGCTTGGGGCACATCCAGCCGGCCATGCCCGCCAACGCAAAGAGCCCCGCGCCTATGGCTGCGGGGCTCTCTTCACAAAATCCGGCGGCGACCTACTCTCCCAGGGGCTCTCGCCCCAAGTACCATCGGCGCAGATGGGCTTAACTTCCGGGTTCGGAATGGGACCGGGTGTGACTCCATCGCTATGGCCACCGGAAACCTTTGGCGAACGCAGTGGTCCTCGAAAACTCAGTAGCAAACACGAACACTATGTAGTGAAATCCAAGCCCTCGGCCGATTAGTACCGGTCAGCTCAAGACCTCGCAGTCCTTACACATCCGGCCTATCAACGTGATCGTCTCTCACGGGCCTTACCAGCTTACGCTGTGGGAGATCTCATCTTGAGACGAGCTTCGCACTTAGATGCTTTCAGCGCTTATCCCTTCCGCAGGTGGCAAACCAACCGTGCTCTTGGCAGAACAATTGGCACACCAGAGCTGCGTCCGTCCCGGTCCTCTCGTACTAGGGACAGCCTCTCTCAAATCTCCTTCGACTGCAGCGGATAGGGACCGAACTGTCTCGCGACGTTCTGAACCCAGCTCGCGTACCGCTTTAATGGGCGAACAGCCCAACCCTTGGGACCTGCTTCAGCCCCAGGATGCGACGAGCCGACATCGAGGTGCCAAACCTTGCCGTCGATATGGACTCTTGGGCAAGATTAGCCTGTTATCCCCAGAGTACCTTTTATCCGTT
>JANOJN010000157.1:0-10644 GCA_031418775.1 Acidimicrobiia bacterium | reverse complement strand
AGCACGTCGCTGATCGGTTCGATCTGATGGCGCTGATCGGCCCGGTAGACCGTGATCACCGACATCTCCTCCGACGCCGCCACGACCGGCACGTCGACCGACCGGGCAACGCGTTCCGCCGTGCGGTGCCGAGTTCCGGTCTCGACCGTTGCGGTTCGCGGGTCGGGCAGGAGATGTACGTTCGCCCTGGCGATCCGGGACGCATCTGACGACAAGATGATGGCGCCGTCCATCTTTGCGAGCTCGGAAAGTCGCTGCGGCGAGTACTCCGCGTCGAGCAGGAAACCACCCGAGCAGATCGCCAGCACATCGGGTCCGTCGCCGACAACGACGAGCGCACCGGTCTTCGCCCGGAGGATGCGATCGAGACCTTCCCGGAGCGGTCGGCCCGGGGCCACGAGACGAACGGCTCCCTGCAACAGCGGAGACGAGAGGAGAGGCATCAGGTCGCCGAGGCTAGTGGTCCGGCGCCGATTTCCGGACTGCGGCACGGAGTTGTCTCCACGTCGATGATGTCGTCGTCGAACGCCCCAGGGGGCGCTGACGAACCGCTACCGCGGTCAGAAGGATTCGTGCTCGGCGACGTCGGCCAGTTCGTCGTAGCCGTCGCTCGCCCTTGCCCCGCGGCCCCCACTCCGGCCCCACGGGGCGGAATACCACGATTCGTCGGCACCGCCTCCCGCGCCGCCACGCCCGCCGTTCGGAGAGGAACGACCCTTGCGCACAACCGGAATGGCAAGGGCGCGCAGGGCCGAGGCGACGTCACCCACGCGATGCAGCCGCAGCCCCGGCGGAGCGTCCTTCATCGATGCGGGCACGACGGCGGCCGTGAAGCCGAGCCGGGACGCTTCCTGCAATCGCCGCTGGATGTGGGCCACCGAGCGGATCTCTCCGCCAAGGCCGATCTCGCCGACGGCGATCGTGGTGGCATCGATCGGCACTCCCGCACTGGCGGAGGCAATGGCCAGGGCAACCGCCAAGTCGGCCGCCGGTTCGGTGAGGCGCACACCGCCCGCGGCCGATGCGAACACGTCGCACGAACCGAGTCGGATGCCGGCGTGCTGATCGAGCACGGCGAGCAGGAGGGCAAGGCGCCCGCCGTCGACGCCCTGGGCACTACGTCGCGGCATCGCCAGCGGTGAGTCGGTCACGAGCGCCTGGGTCTCCACGAGCAGCGGGCGAGCGCCTTCCATGGCACAGGTGACAACGGAGCCGGCGATCCCCGCACGGCGGTCACCGAGGAACCGGGTACTCGGATCGGCAACACCGACGAGACCTTCCTCGACCATCTCGAACAGACCGAGTTCACCCGTCGCCCCGAACCGGTGCTTCACTGCCCGCAGGAGCCGGAGGGCATGATGACGGTCGCCCTCGAACGACAGAACGGTATCGACGATGTGTTCGAGCACTCGCGGGCCGGCGAGCGATCCCTCCTTGGTGACGTGGCCGACGAGGATCACGGCGACGCCACGCTCCTTGGCGACGCGCACGAGCTGGTGGGCGCACTCGCGGACCTGGGCGACGCTTCCCGGCGCCGAACTGAGCTGAGGATCGACCATGGTCTGGATTGAGTCGACGACGAGGACGGCCGGCCGCACGTCGGCGAGGTGGCCGAGCACTTCCGGCAACATCGTGGTCGAAGCGAGCCAGAGCTCGCGGGGCAGGGAGCCGAGGCGCTCCGCCCGAAGGCGAACCTGTTGAAGCGACTCCTCCCCGGACACGAGGAGCGTGCGCGTGCCGCTCGAAGCCATCGACGCCAGCAGTTGGAGCAGCAGCGTGGACTTCCCGATGCCCGGTTCGCCGCCGAGCACGGTGACCGATCCCGGCACAAGCCCGCCGCCGAGCACCCGGTCGACCTCGGTGTTGCCCGTCGGCCGGGCGGTCCACTCGTGGATGCTCACGTCGCCGATCGGCTTGGCCGGCTCGGCCGGGCTCACGGCCCCGCTCCCGGCGATCATCGACGGTGGTGTGTCGAGTTCTTCGACAAGGGTGTTCCAGGCGCCGCACGACGTGCAGCGGCCGGCCCACTTCGGTGCTTCTCCCCCGCATTCGGAGCACCGGAAGACCGTTCGCCCGCGAAACACCTTTGCGCCGGCCTTGGTCATGTGCTGTCCCGAAATCGCATGGGCTCAGGGTACGGGAGGGGTACGACATCAACGAGGCACGGCAGCCAGGCCGATCGCATCGTCAGCCGTCGTTGGAACGGGATGCGCTCGACGGGAGAACCCCGGCCCGTCGTTTGGTGGCCCGTTGGTAGCTCGGGTCCCCTTCCGGGGGCCAATAGGACTGCAGCGTGATCGCCGCCCCGTCCACATCGAACGCTCCGGGTTCCGCGGAGACCAAACCCACCTGCCCCGCGCACGGCACCCCGTCGACCTTGATCAGACTCGGCGGGACGGCGTTGCCGGGAAGCCGTGGTTGACGGACGGTCACGCGCTGCCACTGCCGCGACGTCGTGATCTCCGTGCGATGGACGACGTCGCTGCACGGCTCCCGGTAGGTGATCTGCACCCGAACAGGGGCCCCGGATGACCGCACGAGCGCACTCGCCGTGGCCAGCACGGGCTGCGAGGACGGATCGATCGGCGTGTCCTGGCGGATGCCCTCGCCGCCGGCTGAAACGACCACGCGAAGAAACTGTCGGCCGTCGATGGCACCCGACCGGTCAGCGGTGACGAACGCCCCAGCATCGGTCGCCCACGACTCGATGCCATCCCCCAGTTCGAAGGACGGGTTGACCAGGCCAGCGTCCACGTAACTCGCGTCGTCCAGATCGACCGTTCCGGCCGTCGACCGGACGACGACGCGCATGGTGCACCTCTCGCCGTCGACCGGCTGCACCGTGACCGAGACCTCCAGCCACGCCGCTCCGGCGATGAATGGCGTCGATGCGACCTCCTCGGCGCTCGCGCAGGCGGTCTGGGCCGTGATCGATCCGCTCGCCGTGGTCCCCGGCGGCGCTGAGCGCAACCACACCGAGAATCGGTAGGCGCGCCCGCGAACCGGGGTCAGAAGCACCTCCTGTCCGATCGAGCCCTGGGTGAGTCGTCCGACCCGACGGAGGTCGCGGGCCTCCGAGGTGTCGATCACCCGGAAGACCGTCTCCGGCGTTCCCGCACCGTCCGGCCGAACGTTCCAAGTGCCGAGCGTCGTCGGCTGCTCGAACGACGGGTCCTGGAGCAGCTGCTGCGGTTCATCGGCAACCGTGGGGACCGCCGCGGGATTGAGCAGGAAACCGATCGCCAGAGCACCGCCGAGAACGCCGACCCCGACGGCCGTGGTCAACCGTCGACGAGCGGCAATCACGGCTGCCCAACCACATCGACCACGCCAGCAGCGGACATCGAGTTCCCGCTCGCGGACTCATCATCCTCGGAGCCGGTGACTCCGCGGCCCGGGCGGTTCGACCGGAAGTAGAGCGCCACGAGCACGATGAGCGCGACGACCGCTGCTGCGGTCCCGGCAACAGTCGCCCAGGATGTCCTGCTCGCCGAGAGGAAGACCGGAGTCGCCACGCCGGAGGGGAGCTTCCATGACCGCTCGGCAGCGAGAAGACGAGCGTCCACGCGGAGGGCGAAGACCGAGTCGAGCGAGTCCGCACCGGCCTGTCGTACCACCTCAGCCTCACTGATCCCGAACGCACCATTGCCCGTCACCGACGCGAGTCCCTCGTCCCCGAAGGACGCAAACCCGTTCCGGAAATCGCCCGTCCCCGACACCAAGACCGAGGTGGACCAGGGCGAGCGCTTTCGGGTGATCCGAAGATCGGCCAGCGGTCCGCTGGGTCCGGAGATCTGCCCGAGAAGCGTGTTGGCCTCTTCGACCGAGGTGAAGCGATGGAAGAGCGAAAATCGTGCCGACCCATCAGCCTTGCGGACGATGCCGGGACCCTCCCAGCCCGCCCGCCGGAAGTCATCGATGTGCACCCGACCGGCCGCCGATTCTGTTGGCGTTGAGACAGCGGTTTCTGGCGACGACGACTGGGGAAACACCGCGGCGACGACGTCACGGTCGAGTTCCGCCGTCACCGCGATCCGCCCGGCGCCGAACTCGTCGGATTCGACTCGGACAGTCATGTCGACACGACACGAGCTCAGGCACACCGCAACGGCGCCGAACGCCAAGAGCCTCGCCACGACGAGAAGACGTCGTTGCGCCCGCCGCGCCGAGCCGAAGAGCGAAGGCCGACCGCGCAACAGCACTGGTCCACAACGGCGACGCACGACGGCCACGGTAGCTGGCCCAGGATGCGGTGAGGGGCCCGAGAACCGGGAGATTGGTGACATTCGCCGCAACGGTCCACGCACAGGGAGTGACGGCCAGTCCGGTACCACGACAAAGGAGTGGAGGGGTGGCACCGATGGGCCCCCGCCCCGAGGAACGGAGACCCGGTTCGACGAAGGGGAACAACGGGCGAGTACCGCAGCGGGTAGGGAGGATCGGTGACAGGACCCCGCAACGGTCCACGCAGGATCGGTCCCGCGCAGTGGCAGAACGCAAGAAGGGCCCGCCGAAGCGGGCCCTTCTCGCAAAACTTCGGGACGATAACTTCTCAGTCGGACGGAGTGGCTACGGGCTCGTCGGCGCCTGCAGCCGTCAGGTCGTCGGGAAGGATGGTGTCACTCGCCGTGAACACGATGCCTCCGTCGATGGCGTCCACGATGATCGATTGACCGGTGTGGAACTCCTTTTCGAGCAGCTTCTCCGACAGCGGATCTTCGACCATCCGCTGAATGGCCCGACGAAGCGGACGGGCGCCGAGGGTCGGGTCGTAGCCCTGGCGGGCGAGTTCCAGCTTGGCGTCACCGGTGAGCTCGATGGTGATCCCCTGGACCGTGAGCTGCTCGGCGAGGCGGCGGACCATGAAGTCCACCATCTGCACGACTTCGCTCATGGCGAGCTCGTGGAACACGATGGTGTCGTCGATGCGGTTCAGGAACTCCGGACGGAAGTGCGCCTTGAGCGCATCCATGACCTTGTCCTTCATCCGCTCGTACGACACGGCTTCGCTCGTCTTCGAAAAGCCGAGGGTGGCCTTGCGGAGCTCGGCGGTACCGAGGTTCGAGGTCATGATGATCACCGTGTTCTTGAAGTCGACGGCGCGTCCCTGGGAGTCGGTGAGGCGACCGTCCTCAAGGATCTGCAGCAGCGTGTTGAACACGTCTGGGTGGGCCTTCTCGACTTCGTCGAAGAGCACGACGGAGAACGGACGGCGGCGGACGGCTTCGGTGAGCTGACCGCCTTCGTCGTAGCCGACGTAGCCCGGGGGCGAGCCCACGAGACGGCTGACCGTGTGCTTCTCCTGGTACTCGCTCATGTCGAGACGGATCAGCGACTGTTCGTCACCGAAGAGGAACTGGGCGAGCGTCTTTGCCAGCTCGGTCTTACCGACGCCGGTGGGACCGAGGAAGATGAACGAACCGCTCGGCCGGCGGGGATCCTTGATCCCGGCACGGGTACGACGGATCGCCCGCGACACGGCCTTGATGGCGTCTTCCTGACCGATGACCCGCTTGTGGAGTTCGTCCTCCATGCGGAGGAGCTTCTCGGTCTCGGCTTCGGTGAGCTTGGACACCGGGATGCCGGTCCACATGGCAAGCACGTCGGCAATCGCTTCCTCATCGACCTCGTCGAAGAGATCGACCCCGGCTGCCTTCCACTCCGCTTCCTTTGCCGTCTTCTGCTCGAGAAGGTCCTTCTCCTGGTCACGGAGCTTGGCCGCAGCCTCGAACTGCTGGTTCTCGATCGCCGCTTCCTTGTCCTTGCGGACCTTGGCGACTTCGTTCTCGAGCTCGCGGTAGTCGGGCGGCGTCTGCATGCGCTTGATGCGCAGACGGGCGCCGGCCTCGTCGATCAGATCGATGGCCTTGTCGGGGAGTTGGCGGTCCGCGATGTAGCGGTCGGCCATGTTTGCGGCGGCGACCAGCGCCTGGTCGGTGATGGTGACACGGTGGTGCGTCTCGTAGCGATCGCGCAGACCCTTCAGGATCTCGACCGTGTGCGCCACCGACGGCTGCTCGACCTTGATCGGCTGGAAGCGACGCTCGA
Source organism: Acidimicrobiia bacterium (assembly GCA_031418775.1). GTDB lineage: Bacteria > Actinomycetota > Acidimicrobiia > Acidimicrobiales > JANYDT01 > JANLQX01. The sequence continues at coordinate 4,596 of JANOJN010000157.1, read as the reverse complement.
GCGCGGCGTCCTTTTCGAGGTGCTTGCGGTACTCCTCGGTGGTGGTCGCCCCGATGGTCTGCAGCTCACCTCGGGCGAGCATCGGCTTGAGGATGCTCGCCGCGTCGATCGCGCCTTCGGCTGCTCCGGCGCCTACCAGCGTGTGGATCTCGTCGATGAACAAGATGATGTCGCCGCGGGTTTTGATTTCCTTGAGCACCTTCTTGAGGCGTTCCTCGAAGTCACCGCGGTAGCGGCTTCCGGCAACGAGAGCGCCGAGGTCGAGCGTATAGACCTGCTTGTCCTTGATGGTGTCAGGCACGTCGTTGGCGACGATGCGCTGGGACAGCCCTTCGACGATGGCCGTCTTGCCGACGCCGGGCTCGCCGATCAGGACCGGGTTGTTCTTCGTACGACGCGAGAGCACCTGCATGATGCGCTCGATCTCCTTCTCGCGGCCGATCACCGGGTCGAGCTTCTTCTCGCGGGCGAGGGCGGTGAGGTTGCGGCCGAACTGGTCGAGCACGAGCGAGCCCTGCGGCGCATCGGCGGCACCGGTTGACGCGCCCACACCTGCGGCGGTGGGCTGACCACCCTTCGCAGCGTCACCGGTTTGGCCGGAGCCCTGATAGCCGGAGAGCTGCTGGATGACCTGCTGGCGGACCCGAGAGAGGTCAGCGCCGAGCTTCACGAGAACCTGGGCGGCGACTCCTTCGCCTTCGCGGATCAGACCGAGCAGGATGTGCTCCGTACCGATGTAGTTGTGGCCGAGTTGCAGAGCCTCACGGAGCGAGAGCTCGAGCACCTTCTTGGCCCGGGGGGTGAACGGAATGTGGCCCGACGGCGAGTTCCCGCCCTGACCGATGATCTCCTCAACCTGAGCACGCACGGCCTCTAGCGAGATCCCGAGGGACTCGAGGGACTTGGCGGCGACGCCCTCACCTTCGTGAATGAGACCGAGGAGGATGTGCTCGGTCCCGATGTAGTTGTGGTTGAGCAGGCGCGCCTCTTCTTGCGCCAACACGACCACTCGACGGGCCCGATCAGTGAAACGTTCGAACAACGGAGCCTCCTCGAGACCGTTGGGGGATACTGCGAGTGTACTGGCGGGTCGCTCTCTACAGACCGAACCGTTGTTCACTTGTTACTTGCACTCTGTTGTAACGCCGCGGAAGGCCACAACGTTCCAACGTTGCCATCTTCTTCGAGCTGTCCTTCGTCACATCGGCGGGAGAGCGGGGGACTTGAGATGCCGGATGACCTATTTCGGCTCCCGAGCGGGTCTTCTGCGCGCACGGCAGGTGACCGACGCAACTCCGGGCGCCCTTTGCGGCCTGCGCAGTATTGGCGACGGTGCCGTAGCCTTACCCTGTGAGCAAATCTGCGCTCCCGCTCGATCTCCCTCTTCTGGAGGACGATCTCCGTCGGGTTGAAGACGAACTGCGTTCGTCCGTGGTGACGGAGGACCCGTTCCTCACCGAAGTGGCGCGCAACCTGATCGTCGCAGGCGGGAAGCGGCTTCGGCCCGTCTTGTCCCTCGCGGCGGCCTACGCCGGACCGGGCCACGTCGTCGACGACGTGGTACGTGGGGCCGTCGCCGTCGAGCTGGTTCACCTCGGTTCGCTCTACCACGACGACGTGATGGACGAGGCGGCCACCCGCCGTGGTCAACCGACGGCGAACGCCCGGTTCGGAAACTTTGCGGCGATCGTGGCCGGCGATTTCTGCCTTGCCGTCTCGGCCCAGATCGCCGCCTCGCTCGGGGTCGAGGTCTCGGGACTGCTCGGCTTCACGATCGGCGAGCTGTGCAAAGGCCAGGTAGCCGAGCTGCAGTCGCTGTTCCGGCTCGATCGGACCGAGGAGGCCTACTTCCGGTCCATCAATGGCAAGACGGCGTCGCTCATGGCGGCCGCAGCACGGGTGGGAGCCATCACCAGCGGCATGACCCGGCCCGAGATCGAGGCGCTGACCGTCTTCGGCCAACGGGTCGGGATGGTGTTCCAGATCGCGGACGACATCCTCGACGTCGTCGCCACCGACGAGCAGCTGGGAAAGCCGGCCGGGAACGACCTGGTCGAGGGCGTCTATACGTTGCCGGTGCTTCGTGCGTTCCGCGATCCCGCCATCGGCGATGAGCTCCGGGGGATGCTGGGCGCACCGATCGAACGGTCCCTGGTCGAGCAGTTGCGCAAGCTCGTGCGGGCGTCCGATGGCGTCGAACAGGCTGTCACCGTCGCCCGCGGGTTCGCCGACGAAGCCGCCGCGGCGCTCGACGCGCTGTCCGGCTCGGCCGCCAGGACGCAACTGGCCGGCTTCGGGCATTCGCTGCTCGACCGTCTCCCGGCGTAGCCCGGGCCCGGGCTACCCGTACGGCACGACCACATCCTGAATTCCGTGATTCCGAGCGGGAATCGCCCGCCTGGGGATGTGCCTTGACCTCGGCCGCGGCGACTCGACCGGCTCAGGTCAGCGCTTCTTGGTGGTCTTCTTCTTGGCGACCGGTTTGACGGTGGTCGGACTGCCGACGTCGGCTCCTCCCAGCACTGTGACGACCGGACTGGCGCCTACCGCCACCGCTACCGCGACGACCGTCGTATTCGGATTGGTCTTGACCGTGGTGGTCTTCGTCTTGGACTTCAGGGTCGTCGTAGCAGGGGTGGCCGACGGCTCGGGCACCACTGCTGGGCTGAGCGCGCCGGGGGGCAACGCGCCGGCAGCGGCAACGGGCCCGCCCGCATCACCCGTCAGCGCCTGACCGGGAGCGGTGTCGACGGGAGCGGCGACGGAGTCCGCGCCAGGTGCGCCCCCCTCAACAATCATCGAGGTGAAGAAGTACGACGACTTCAGGGAGAACGAACGCATGAACTCCGCGCCGGAGATCGACACGGAGCCCTTCTCGTAGACGAGCGTGACCGTGTTGGCGCGTCCTCCGTCGGGGCCGATCCCGTCCCGTGCGGTGACTTTCACGTCGACCAGCGGACCCAGCTTCGAGCTCTTGCGGACGCTGTCGCCGGGCAGCCGGCGTTCCCAGCTCCGATTCGGGTTCGGATCGATCGCGTCACCTTCGTCGATCACCGCCGGGAACTCGCCGCCGGCGGTGTGTCCACCGGTCGATGCAGAGAATTCCGTGCGGATCGCGACGCCCGTCTTCGGGTTCACCCGGATCTCGCCTGCCGTCTCGGCAATCGCCCGATCGGTCCGTGGATCCTCGAGCGAGGTGAAGCCTTTAGCCGTCGCCACCCCGCGCCCGCCGTACACCTGGCACGAGATCGTGTCGCACGTGTTCGAGAATCCGGAGCGCTTCTCGGCGGCCGCATACGAACGGGCAGCCACCGCTTGCGCCTTCACGGCCTCCAGTCCCCTGTCCCCCCAGGAGGCCGAGATCTCGCGTGGGACGACACCACGGAGGTACGCCTCCATCCCCACGAGGTTGACGCTCCGCTGAACCTTGCCGTCGGTGATGGCGAGCATGTCGCCGCGATACACCCTCCGCTGGGCGTCCTCGCACACCTGCAGCATGTTGGCGTGGTCATCAGGGCCGGCCGCAGGGTCGGACGGCCCGGTCGTGATCGTCACGGTCCGCGATGACAGGGATGTCCGCACGGTCCACGGCCCAGAGCAGCCGGGAGCGTCGCTGATCTCCCACGCCCCGCGGGAAAGACGGACCCGCACAGCGGCGCCCGGCCCAGAAGTGAGCGGCGGGTCGACGACGGAAACGGGTCCGGGATTGACGGTCGTCGTCGGACCGGTGACGGGGTCGGCTGCTGCGGCCACGGTGACGGCGGCCCCGACGACCGGCCCGGGACCGATCGAAGCAGGTGCGGATGGGGTCACGACTCCGACTGCCAGAGCGGGCGGGACGATCAGCCCGGCCTCGGCTTCGATGCGAAGGTAGAGGCGGCCCTTCGGCTGGTACACCGCGAGAGGCTTCGCGTCGAGTGCGCTGATGCGCACGCCGATCGCCGAGGTGGGGGAAAGCGCGCCGGGGACGGTGCCACCGTAGAAGTGGTCAAGGATCTGGCGGCTCGTCCAGCCCTTGGTGGTGGCATAGCCATAGGCACCCCACTGTCCGAGTCCGCGCCCATGGCCGAACCCGCGCCCGGAGATCACGAGCGTTCGTTTCGGGACAGCCGTGCTCGTCGGGGCCGGCGGAGCCGTGTCGATCACCGGTGCCGGGGCGGGCGTGGACGGCACGGAGGTATCGGTCTGGGCCGACGCTCCCGTAGCCGCGATCATCAGTGCGCAGAGTGCAAGCGCGCTGATGACGACGGAACGAGGCGTTACGAGGGGGAAGACCCGCACGCGCACGGCACCATTCTGCCAAAGGTTCCGTGCGTCCGGTGTTGCCGCCGGTCATCGACCCCGGGAACGAAGCTGGGACTAGGGAGCGAGGACGTTGATGGTGCCCGAACTGCTCAGCGGGGGAAGGGTGGCGTTTCCGGAGAGGAAATGCTCCGGACGAAGCGTCGGGAAGAGGATCACGTCACGGATCGTGGTCGTGTTGGTGAGCAGCATGGCGAGTCGATCGATGCCGATGCCGAGGCCGCCGGTTGGTGCGAGTCCGTATTCGAGTGCCCGGACATAGTCGTGGTCCATGACCATCGCCTCGTCGTCGTA
>JANOJN010000156.1:0-4095 GCA_031418775.1 Acidimicrobiia bacterium | reverse complement strand
GACCTCCGTGCCGATCCCGGCGTTGGTGAAAACTTCGAGCAGGAGCGCATGAGGCGCCCGTCCGTCAAGGATGTGGGCTTTGCCGACGCCGCAGCGGATGGCGTGCAGGCAGCTCTCGATCTTCGGGATCATGCCGCCGGTCAGCGTTCCCTCGGCCATCATCGCCTCGAGTTCGTCGACCGTGGTGGAGCTGATGTGACTGCTCGGGTCGTCGACGTTGCGTCGGAGTCCCTCGATGTTCGTGAGGTACACCAGCTTCTCGGCCCCCAGCGCGCCCGCGATCGACCCGGCCGCGGTGTCGGCGTTCACGTTGTATGCCTGGCCGGCTCCGTCCACACCGATCGTGGCGATGACCGGGATGAGTTCGTCGGAGAGCAAGCGGTCGAGCACGTCGGTGTTGACCGATTCGACGTCACCGACGAAGCCGAGTTCGGGGTCACGACAGGTGACGCGCAGCAGCTGCGCGTCCTCCCCGGACATCCCGACGGCAAGGGGACCGTGCACGTTGATGGCCGACACCAGGTCGCGGTTCACCTTGCCGACGAGCACCATGCGGGCGACCTCGAGCGTTGCGGCGTCGGTCACCCGGAGCCCGTTTCGGAATTCGCTGGTGATGTTGAGGCGCTCGAGCATCTCGCCGATCTGCGGTCCGCCCCCGTGCACGACGACGGGCCGCATGCCCACCGATCGCATCAAGACGACATCCTCCGCGAACAAACGCAGTGCGGTCCGGTCATCAGTGGCGGCGAGCACGTTGCCGCCATACTTCACAACGACAACCTTTCCCCAGAACCGTTTGATGTACGGAAGCGCCTCGACCAGTACGCGCGCTTTCGTGACCGGCGAGAGTGCGTCGGTGTCGTGCCGATCGGTGTCGTCCGCGCTCACGGGTACAGACCGATCGTCGCGAGGCCGGTGGTTTCTTCGATCCCGAGTGCGAGGTTCGCGCACTGGATCATGGCCCCGCTGGCCCCCTTCGTCAGGTTGTCGATCGCCGCAATCACAACGACGTAACCGGTGCGTTCGTCGTACCGCGCGGTGATCTGGCAGACGTTGGTGCCCATCACCGCCTTCGTCGAAGGCGACCCGTCGACGATGGTGACGAACGGTTCGCCCGAATACACACCCTGAAGCATGGCGAGCAGCGCCTCGGTCGAGGTGGCGCCGGTTGGCCGGGCGTAACTGGTGGTGAGCATGCCTCTGGTCATCGGGGCGTAGTGCGGGGTGAACAGCACCTGAGCACCCGTGAGCATCTCGATCTCGGCGGTGTGCCGGTGGTTCAGAAGTCCGTATGCCTCCATGTTCTCGGCGACGGTTCCGTAGAGGCTCGTGTGCTTGAGCGCTCGTCCTGCGCCTGAGATGCCCGTGGCGGCGTCGACGATGATGCCCATCGGTTCGATGACCCCGTGTTTCACCAGGGGCGCGAGTCCGAGCGACGCACAGGTCGGGTAGCAGCCCGGGGCGGCGATCAACGGAGCATTCTTGAGCTTGGCGCGGAACAGCTCGGGCAGGCCATAAACGAACTTCTTGAGCAACGTCGGCTGCGTGTGCTCCTCGTGATACCAGCGCTCGTACGTTTGCGCGTCGTTGAGACGGAAGTCCGCGCCGAGGTCGACGATGTGCGGAACACGCTTCATGAGATCGGGCATCAGCTCCTGGCTCTTCCCGTGGGGAAGGCATAGGAAGACCAGATCGCAGTCGTCGGCAGCGCTCGGCTCGTAGGTGGAGAAGAGCAGGTCGGGATAGGCCGTGGCGAGGCTGGGATAAAGCGTCCGGGCCGGCGTCCCGGCCTGGGAGTCGCCTGTGGCCCACCGGAGGTCGAGACCCGGATGCCCGTGGATGAGACGTAAGAGTTCGGCGCCCGTGTAGCCGGACGCCCCGATGATGCCAACTGAGGCCATGAGACGCAGCATAGCGGATCATGCAGTCCCCTGCATGAGTATTCATAAGTGTACCTGTGGAAAACCCCGACAATCCACAGCCTTGCCGCCCTTGTCGTCCCCAGCCTTCGGCCGTCAGAGTACAGCCATGGGTTTCGAGATCACGCTCATCGACAACACCTCCGAGCACGTCGACGCCGCCGATGGGTACGCGCTCGAGGGGCCCCTCACCACGTTCTTCCGCACCGCGCCGGGCCGGACGCCACGGCTCGACCCGTGGTCGGAGCGCGTTCTCAGCGTGCGAACGGAGCGCATCGCCATGATCCGACCGGTCCAGGCGATGGCCACGTTGTCGTCATCGCTCCGCTCCGTGAGCTGAGCGACGCACCCGGCGAAGAACCAAGCCGCCCGGCGTGAAGGGGTGGCGCTGATGGGGCCCCCGCCCCGAGGAACGCAGACCCGGAGCGACGAAGGAGCAACGGGCGAGTACCGCAGCGGGTGGGGAGGATCGGCGACAGGACCCCGCAACGCCGGACGGGCCAGGCACGGAGTCGGCGCCGTCAGTCGAAGGTGTTGGGCGCGAGCCCCGAACGGAGCGGTGCCGGACGCTCACAGCTGGTGGTCAGGTCGATGCGACGACCCTCGTCGGACGAGCGGACGATCGACGTCATCATCTCGAGGACATGGAGCGCCAGATCTCCGGACGCCCGGTGCGGCCTCCCCTGCTTCGTCGCCGAAAGCATGTCGGCAAGGCCGATGCCCCGCTGCTGGGGAATGGTGGTCTTCTTCAGCGGGACGTCCCGCCAGTCGTCGGCGATGAGGGAACGAATCTGCACCGGTCCGCCGAACGTGTTCGGGTCCGGCACCGAGAGCGTGGCCTCCGAACCGTAGATCTCGATATTGCGGTACCGACTGGCCTTCACATCGAAACTCGTCACGAGCGTCGCCGACGGACCGGAAGCGAACTCGATGATCGACGAGACGTGGGTCGGGACCGTCGCCGTAACGACATCGCCGACGCGGCCCTTCGAGTGAACGACACGTTCGGCGATGCCGATGCGGGCCGAACCCATAACCGAACGGGCGGGGCCGAGCAGGAACGTCAGCGCAGTGAGGTAGTAGGGGCCCATATCAAAGAGCGGTCCCGCTCCGGGGCCGTAGAAGATCTCCGGGTTCGGATGCCACCACTCGGGACCGAACCCGAGCATGAACGCGTTCGCGGCGAGCGGTTCGCCGATCATCCCGCGGTCGATGGCGTCGCGCACCGTCTGAAGGCCCGCGCCGAGGAAGGTGTCGGGTGCGCAGCCGATCCGAAGGCCACGCTCTGCTGCAGTCTCGGTGAGCGCGCGTCCGTCGTCGAAGTCGATGCCCAGAGGCTTCTCGCTGAACACCGCCTTGCCGGCGGCGAGCACCGCCCTCGAGACACTCGTGTGCACCTGCGCGGGGGTCAGATTGACGACGGCGTCGATGGACGGATCGGCGAGCATCTCGTCGACCGACATGGCGGTGGTCTGCCGCTCGGGGCCGACCAGCGAGGCGTGGTCGGCCGCCAGTTTCTCCGCTCGGCCAGGCAGCCCGTCGGCAAACGCGGCGATGTCGATCCAATCGATCTCGGCGAGTGTGCGGACATAGACCGGCGCGATGTTCCCGCAGCCGATGATGCCGATGCGGGTCATGCCCGGCCCGCCGAGAAGCCGCCGCCCACGAGGAACCGGTGGCTGTCGGCCACGGCCGAGAACATGTCGGTGTCGCAGCGGTCCAGCTCCACGATGTGCCACTCTGCGCACGCAGCAGCAGCGAGCACACGGGTGATGTCGAGCGAGCCCGAGCCGACCGGGACCATCGAGCTCTTCGGATCGTCGGCGGGGCCGTCCTTCACATGCAGCAGACGGATCCGGGGCCCCACCTCGACGATGGCCTCCACCGGGTCGGCCCCGCCGACGGTCGCCCAATAGATGTCCAGCTCGGCGAAGACGGTCGGATCGAGACGTTCGAACAGGTGGGACCACGCCGTGCGGCCGTCGATGATCGTCTCGAACTCCCACCAGTGGTTGTGGTAGGCGAGGCTCAGGCTTCGGGAGCGGGCGATCGTGTTGGTGGCGTTGAGCGTCTCGGCGGTGCGCTTGACGGCGTCAAGGTCGGCGAACGAGGCCGGCGGCAGGAAGGCCGCAACCACGGTGTCGCATCCCACCGACTGCACGTCGTCGAGAAGCGG
>JANOJN010000155.1:0-3214 GCA_031418775.1 Acidimicrobiia bacterium | reverse complement strand
CGACGAGGTCATCAGCGCAGTGAGGTCCTGCTTGACGGCGTCGAGATCGAGCGACGCAAATGCTTGGGCGTAGTCGAAGTCGTCGCCCATCGGGTTGGACGCCGGTGCGTTCTGGTGGAGCATCCTCAGGCTCAGCTGGTTGGGCCACCAGTGTTCATTCGCGGCGGAGCCGACAGCGGTGTGCGCGGCGTGTGGTCCGTGCAGCACGGGGCACTTGCTGGCGTTGGGGGTGTTGGTATCGGTCATGATGCATCCTGTTCTGAGGTGTGGTTCTCGGCGGTTTGGTACTCGGCGTTGGTTGTGGGCATTGTCGCGTCGGCGGGCACGCGACAAGTGGGGCAGAAGCCCCAGTAGATGACCTCGGCCTCGTCGATGACGAACCCGTGATCATCAGCAGCGGTAAGGCACGGCACTTCGCCGACCGCGCAGTCGATGTCGACCGTTGTCCCGCAGGTTCGACAAATCAGGTGGTGGTGGTTGTCGCCCACTCGATCCTCGTAGCGGGCGGCGGAACCAGTCGGCTGGATCCGCCGGACGAGCCCCTTGTCGACGAACACGGCGAGGGTGTCGTACACCGCCTGACGGGAGATCGACCCGATCGCAAGACGGACCGATTCGGCCAATTCATCGGCGGTGGCGTGCGACTGGGCCGAAAGTGCCCGCAGGGTGGCCAACCGCTGCGCGGTCACCTGGACCCCATGGCGACGCAACTGCTGCTCGACGTCTTCAGTCACGAGCTCCACCCAACCACAGGTTCTGGACGAAGTCAAGAACTGGATAGGATCCAGATCAACGTGAACGCGAGAACAAGGCGGTGATGCATCCTCGCCTAGGCCCGCCCACTCCTCGAAAGCTCGCAGAGGTGTGGCCGTAGTGACCAGCTACGGGCCACACCTCTTGCAGCGGTCCACACCGCCGTACGGGCAACACATCCCAGGGGAAGAGGCGTGGTACCCGGTCGACTGTTGAACCCGTTCCCCACCGCGCCAATCGGCCGAGGGGGCCCGGTCGTCGCTGGTGAGTGCTTCCCACCTTACGGAGGCGATCCTCGCGGAGGGGTGGCGGGAACCTCGCGAATCGATGGCAAAACGGTGACGTCGCGTTCACCGGGTGGTCGAGGCACCTTCAATGGGTCAAGATGCGGAGATGGGCCCGTCGGTGTTGTTCGTGGAGGATGACGATCAGATCCGTCTCACCCTGCGCCTGAATCTCGAAGACGACGGGTTCGAGGTCACCGAAGCCTCGACCGGCGAAGAGGGCGTCACACTTGCCTTGTCAACGCCGATCGACGTGGCCATCGTCGACTTGCTTCTGCCCGGCATCCACGGCTTCGATGTTGTTCGGGCCATACGCGCGCAGAGCAAAATGCCGATCGTGATTCTCACCGCCCAGAGCGACACCCACGACGTCGTCGCCGGTCTGGAGGCGGGGGCTGATGACTACCTCATCAAGCCGGTCGCGGCGAAGGAACTCGCCGCTCGTCTGCGGGCGATGGTGCGCCGAAACACCGTCCTGTCCGTAGCCGAGGAGCGCGACGGTCAGGCACCGGTGTTGCGCGTCGGGCCGCTCGTGATCCGTCCATCGTCGGGTGATGCAACGTGGAACGGTGAGCCGCTGCCGCTGACCCGAACCGAGTTCAAGATCCTCTGCGAACTGGCCATGCACCCCGATCAGATCGTCAGCCGCGAGGACCTCCTCGACCGGGTGTGGGGTTACGACTACCTCGGCGACATGCGCCTCATCGACAGCCAGATGTACCGGCTTCGGGTGAAGTTCGAAGACGACCCCTCCGAACCGCGTCACCTCATCACGGTGCGCGGAATGGGTTACAAGCTGGTCCCGTGATCCCGTGATCGGCCGGGGACCCGCAAACTTGGGACTCCGCGCTCGGTCCAGCATCGCGTTCGGACTCCTGGCGCTGCTGCTGTCGAGCGTGCTGGCCGGATTCACCTACAACCGCTCTCGACTCACCCTTCTCAAGCAACGAGAGCAGGTCGCCCTCGCCCAGGCAGGATTCAACGCCCGGCTACTGGCCAACGCGCTACGGGCCTCGCCCGGAGGCGGCGCGAGGTTGCTCTCCTCGGTGATCAACGTGTCGGGATCGCAGCCGATGCTGTTCCGCAACAACACTTGGTATGTCACCTCCGCGAACATTGCTCCTGACGACCTACCGTCTGACCTTCTCCGCCGATCCCTCGGAGGTGCGCCGACCCGGCAACGGTTTGTCCTGCGCGGGCAGCCGCAACTCGCCGTTGCCGTACCCATCACGACCGGAGCAAGAACACCGACCGTCTTTATCGCCACGACGCCACTGACCGAGCTCGAGCGAACGCTGTCCACCCTGGCCGCAACCTTGGCGGCCGGAGCAGCCGGCGCCACGATCATCGGTGCGGTGCTCGGCCTGTATGCCTCGCGACGAGTGCTGCGACCGCTCTCCCGGATTGCCGACACGGCCGAGCGCATCGCCGCCGGTGACCTCGACGCGCGCCTCAGCGGACTCGATGATCGCGATCTGACCCGCTTGGTTGCGACATTCAACGCAATGACGGACTCACTCGAAGAACGGATCCAGCGCGAGCGTCGGTTCGCGTCGCATGTCAGCCACGAGTTGCGCTCACCACTGACCTCGCTGCGTGGCGCAATGGATCTCGTCCGTGGACGCGGCGTACAGCTACCGGAGCGAGCCCAACTCGGTGTCGAACTCCTCGAACAGCAGGTCAGCCGATTCGAACGAATGGTGCTCGACCTTCTCGAAATGGCGACGATCGAAGCCGGCGCCGCCAACGTTGACCTCGTGTCGTTGTCCGTCGCGCCCTTGATCGAGGCAACCTTGCTCCATGTCGGAGCCGGCACTATCCCGATTGAACTGGCCGTAGACGCGAGGGCCGCACGAGTCAGCGTCGACGCCCGGCGGTTCGAACGGGTCATCGACAATCTCATCGGCAACGCGGATCGCCACGCCGGTGGAGCGACGTGCGTGAGAGTCACCCGCAACGGTGAGACTCACCGGGTGACGATCCACATCGACGATGCCGGCCCGGGTGTGGCGCCGAATGAACGATCGCGCATCTTCGACCGTTTCGCCCGCGGCGCGCAAGGTCGACATCTCGCGGGCGCCGGTCTCGGCCTGGCCCTCGTTCAGGAACACGTCCGCCTCATGCACGGCACAGTGCATGTGGGTGACAGCCCCGACGGCGGCGCACGCTTCACCGTC
>JANOJN010000154.1:0-51474 GCA_031418775.1 Acidimicrobiia bacterium | reverse complement strand
CGGTGCGGGCGACCTGCCCGACGGCCTCGACGGCGAGACCGCGCCCGGCGAGCGATCCGAGGAATTCGAGGTTTGTCAACGCTCCGGCGACGAGCTGCGGATCGCCCGACCCTTCGGCCAGCGCGAGCGCCCGGCGGGCGTGCGGCTCGGCAGCGGCCAGACCCGAGGACGAGTGCAGACACCAGGCCAGGCCCTCCTCGGCCTCGACCTCGGCGGTCACATCACCGTCCAGCTCGTCGAGCGCCAGCTGGAATGCAACGGCACCCGCCTCGCATCCCTCGATGTGGGTGATGACCCACGCAAGCCGAATCAGCGATCGGGTGCGCGTCGGCCCGGGAGACGCGGCACGCGAGATGTACTCCAACACGAGACGGGCGTCCGCCATCTCGCCGGCCTCGGACAGGCAATCGGCCGAGTGCAGTCGCCTCTCCCACGCCATGGAGGCTTGGTCCGCCGGGGTGAAACGCGCTGCTGCTTCCCACAGCTCGGCCGCGGTGTCCGGCGCGTAGCGTGCCCTGGCTCGCAGGGCACCTGCGTCGAGAGCCGCGGCGACCTCCGTGCCGGGACGCTCAGCGGCGGCCGCAAGATGCCGGGCGCGCTCCTCGACATCCTCCACGACCTCCGCCAGGCGGGCGTGGAGACGCCGTCGGTCGAACGCTGACATCTGCGAGTAAGCCGCCGTAGCGAGCAGTGGGTGGGTGAAGCCGATACGGTCTCGGTCGACCAGAAGCACACCGGCCGCGCTGGCAGCTGCGAGACCTTCGCTGGCGCGGTCGGTTGCGATCACGGACTCGATGAGCGCCGCTGTCGGGCGGGCCACTGCAGCGGCGGCCTGCACGACGTCGAGGGCCACCGGGCTGAGCGCCAGCAACCGGTCAGCGACCACCTGCTGCAGCGTCGCCGGGATCAGCAAGCCGAGGCCGTCCTCGTCGACGACATCACCCTGGAGCATCGCCCGGCCGAGCTGAAGCGCAAACAGCGGGTTGCCGCCCGAGCTGTGGTGGAGGCGGGCTATCGACCGCCGTTCCAACCGCCCACCGAGGTGGCGGCGAAGCAGGCGCTCGAGCTCATCGGGGTCGAGCGCGGACAGTCGCAGCCGGGTGATCGGCATCCGTCCATCACCCTCGGTGTCGCCCGGGAAGACGGAGCCGGTGTCAGTCCGGCGAGCAAGCAGCAGCCCGATCCGCTCCTCGCGCAGGCGGCGAACGGCGAAGGTCAGCACACGTTGCGACGCCTGGTCCAACCACTGCACATCGTCGACCCCGACGACGAGCGGGCCGGAGCGAGCGAGCGCGGCGAGCACGCCGAGGAACCCCAGGGCGACGGCGCGCGGAAAGTGCTCGTCATCGTCCGGCTCCGCCCGGAGCAGTGCAACCTCCAACGCCCGTCGCTGGGGCAATGGGAGCTCGTCGAGAACGACCTCTGGCACGTCGGTGAGCAGATCCGAGAGCGCGGTGAACGCCAGTTGCGCCTCCGCCTGAACCGGCCGACACTCGAGGACCTGGAACGAGCGCCGTTCAGCGGCCTGTAGACCCTCCCGCCAGAGCGTCGTCTTGCCAAGGCCCGGCTCACCCTCGAGCACCAACATCGCTGGACCGCGGTCGAGGGAGTTGATGAACGTGTCCAGCGCCTCCAGCTCCGCGCGACGGCCGACTATCGGGTTTACCTGCCCAGGCAATCCCGCATCCGTCGACCGATCCGCCCGAGGAGGTGCGCCGCGCCTGACGGGCTCGCCTCCGGCGCGGGCCGCGTCGTCCGTCGACACACCGGCCATGACGCCCTCCCGAAGTACTGACTATCGGAACCGTACCATGGTCGCATCTCGAGCTCCCGCGATCCGACCGTCGCTGTCAGTCGAGTATGACGTGGCGACAAGGCGACCGCTCGTCGTTCACCAGCAAGATATTCGGCGTCCGATCGGGCCGGGCGCACGATCCCCGATGACAGGCTCTCGCTTGCGCTCACTCTCTGTATGGAACGCGATTGTGACAGCACGGAGGTCTCACCCGGTGTCGCCGCTCGATGTCTCGACAGCGACACCGCGCCCGACGGAACTCAAGAAACTCGTCGGCAAGCGGATGGTCCACCACGACCGACAACTCACCGGACCGCAGAGACGTCCGCACAACACAGGGCATCCACCTCATTTCTGATCGGCTTTCGACATCCACCGAGCATCGCAGAAACCGGATCGGATCACCCATATATCATGCGAAGTGCAGCGCCGACCGGTGACGCCGACGGGTGCCCATATCGCGCCCCCGTGACGCGAGTTCTTTGGTCGAGTTCGACAAATGCATTTCCGGCCGGAGCCGCCATATCCGTGACGTCAGCTTCAGCTTCGTCATCGGTTAGCAGATGGTCCGGGCGGGAACGACGGAGCGAGCGACCAACGGAGCGGCGAGCGGGTTACTCCCGAGCGAGCGATGCCGGGATGCCTGGGAGCTCCACCCAAGGCTGCTTGTGTTCGCACCACGCTTCCACGTTGGGAATGACACCGGACTTGTCGTCGAGTGTCCCCGCCTTCACTGCGAGGATCCCAGCCGGACTGACCAACGCCGAATAGATCGGAGAGCCGCACTGTCCGCAGAATCGGCGATACACGTAGACGGCGTCGTTGTTCTCACCTCGATCTTCGAAGGTGCTGAGGTTGCCGGACACGGTCATCTGACTCTCGTGCACGATGAGGTTGACCGAGAACGCCGAACCACCCTGGCGCTGGCAGTGGTCGCAGTGGCACACGGCGGTGGCGATGAGGTCGCCCGTCATTTCGTAGGTGATCTGCCCGCAGAGGCAGCTTCCGGTTTGCGTCATGGCGGGAAGCTAGCACCGGCCGCTCTGATCACCAAGGCGTCTGGGGGCTGCTTGGCGTTACTGGCCCGGTTCCTCGACGGTCGGTGTGTATCCCTGCACGGAGCCACGAGAGCGCAGCACTCGAAGCCTCGTGAAAGACGATCGGTCGGCGGTGTCGTGCAGTCGATAATGGTCCATCTCGGTCTTGTGGGTGCCGGTCCGGTACGCGAATGCCCTCGTTGCGTTGTCGTCTCGCCACATGGTGACGGTCGGGCCGTCCACAGTCAGCAGACCCGGGAAATTGAAGCCGTGCTGGAAGTACAGCCCATCCACTCCCTTCATGTCGCTGCGCACCGCGTTGACGCCACGGCCGAAATCGATCGCCTTGTTGACGTCGAAGCGACCGTCGAGCGTCCAACCAGCGGATGTGATCACCACGAACTGCGCACCCTCCTGCGGCCGGGGTCCGGGCTCGAACACGAGACCCGGGTCCGTCGGTTCGAGCCAGTTCACGATGCCGTGGTGGGAATACGGCTGAAGGACCGCGCTCCACACCTCGGCCGCATCCGGGAAGACCGGCGTCGTTTCGCGTTCGGCCTCGAAGAGGGCGTGGGCGGACCGGCCGCTGGGGTGAAGCCCGAGGGCGACCCACGAGTAGGCCTGCTGCGTGCCGAAGTCCGTGCCAGCGGCGAGTTCGTCGGCGCCCACTGCCCACATCATCGGTTCGCCGGCGGGTGGTCGGGCGGCCGGCGCATCGACTGCGGTGAGCTCATCGAATCGGGCGATCGTGATGGTCACGAACGAGGATCGGATCACGGGCTCACCCTATCCGCGGCGCAAATGTCCGGGCAGGCGAACGGGTTCATGTCGGCATGAGCGGCGTTGCCGGGGCGATCATCATCCGGCTCTGGCCCGCCGGCCGCACTGATCACCAAGGCGATGCTCCGCCGTTCTTCTCGTGGGGTTCGACGGCTCGGCAAGCTACCCGCCGGCGGCTGGGCGGCCCTCGCGCCACGCCCGACTTGCCGCGACGGGTTCAGTGATGGCCCGCGGGTCTGCCGTGGCCCAGCCCCAGCCCGAGATGATATTCATCTCGGTGACGAGCCACCGCCCGTCGATAATATGCGCACGTAGTTGATACATGCCACCCTGGATCCAGCCGAGCGTGCCGACCGATGTCATGAAGTACGCCGACAGCTCACCGCTTGAGGCATCGTCGGACACCCCCACGCTGACGTTCGCGGAATGGTGTCCGCCCTTGATCGACGGCTCCTCAGCGCCGGCATTACGGGAGTAGAGCGGACGGATCTGCTCCGGACCGTGCAGGTGCAGGTCTTTGCCCGACCCGGGTGGGAAGTTCAGAACGTTCAGCATCGCGTCGGGAGCGAAGCAAGCAAGCACCTCGTCGGCCCGGTCGAGGTCAAGGGCATAGAGGTAGCGGTGGAAGAGCGCCTGCACCGCGTCCTTGGCCTCGAATCGGGCCACCGATGCCCGCAGCGCGTCGACCTCAGTCCTCAGCGCGCGTAGTTCTTCGGTCTCGTTCGACATCTTCTCCTCGTTTCCTTGATCACTGTCCGCCTGATACGACGATGTTCTGACCCGTCACCCACGACCCGGCCGGGGACGACAGCCAGACGACTGCGGCGGCGATGTCGCTCGGAGTGCCCAGGCGGCGCAACGGGATGCGCTGGGCGATCGATGGCAGCATGTCGTCGGTCACGCCTCCGATGGTGCGGGTGGACTCGGTGGGCACGTTGCCGGGAGAGACCACGTTCGCCCTGATGCCGCGTGGTCCGAGTTCGGTGGCCAACGTGACGGCCAGATGGTTCATGGCCGCCTTCGCCGCGCCGTAGGCGGCGAAGTTGACGGCAGCGCGGAGGCCGGCGATGGAGGAGATGCCGATGATCGACGAACCCGGTGGCATCACGTCGATGCAGGCGCGGGCCGCCACGAAGTGCGGGCGCAGGTTCAGCGCCAGCTGCCCGTCCCAGTGCCAGTCGGGGAAGTCGGAGAACGCGAAGTTACCCGGATGGTCCGAGGTCCCGGCGTTACTGACCCAGATGTCGAGCCGTTCCATGCCGCCCACCGCAGCGTCGATGAGCCGCGGCACGGTGTCGTCGGCGGTGATGTCGCCCACGACCTTCACCGCACGGCGCCCGCGCCGCTCGATGTGCGAGATCACCTCGTCGAGTTCGTTCTCTCGGCGAGCGGTGACCACGACGTCGGCACCTGCGTCGGCGAGCCCGATGGCGATGCCGCGGCCGATGCCGCGGCCGGCACCGGTCACCACGGCGACGGCGCCGTCGAGGCGGAACTGCGCCATGAGGTCGGCGAGTGCCGGATCGGTCGGCGTCGTGGTGGGCAGACCCGTCCGGCCTGTTGGGTTGAGATGTGGCATTGAAGGTCAGCTCCCGGCCAGCGCGGCGACCACGGGGGCGAACGCGTCGGCATTGCGGTCCGACAACGTGATGTAGCTGAACCCGTATCGCTCACGACGCTCGCGAAGGGTGTCGCAGATGTGGTCGACGGAACCGATCAATGCGTTCGGGTGCGCGGCCATCTCGGGTCCCGACAACCCGAACATGGAGCCCATCTTCTCCGCGGTCGTCGCCGCATCATCGGTCACGACGGAGAAGTAGGCACCGATCTCCAGTTCGAGGCCGTCGAAGCGGTCTCCTGCCCCGGCACGGACCCAGCTCACCTTCTCATCCATGGCCGACGCCGATGACGACTGCACGCCGGCAGGCCCGACGACTCCGGAGCGGTTGTTGAAGTTGAAGCTGACGACGTCGGCGACGCTTCCGGCGTAGGTGAGCACTTTGCGGGCACCGCCGCCGATCATGAGCGGAGGCCGCGGCTGCTGGGTGGGCAAAGGCTGTCCCTTGAACCCGGTCGCGTTGATGTGTGTTCCTGCGACATCGATCGGCTCCCCGCTGAAGAACGCGTCGAAGAACGAAACGGTCTCGGCGAGGCGGGCGATGCGGGTGGGGGCATCGTCCATCGTGAGTCCCATGGCCGTATATTCACTGGCGGTCCATCCGGCGCCGAGGCCGAGCTCGAAGCGGCCGTCGCTGAGCATGTCGAGCGTCGCCGCGGTCTTCGCCAGCACCACGGGCTGGTGGTAGTCGATACACAGCACCCTGGCTCCCACCCGCAGCGTCGTGGTGACCGCGGCCGCGGTCGCTATCGCCGGTATGGCGGCGAGCATCTGCCCGCCGTTCGATCCGGTGTCCACATAGTGATCAGCCACGAGAAGTGTGCTGAAGCCGAGGTCTTCGGCCTTGCGGGCGAGGTCCTTCCACGCGGTACCCGACGCTGCCGTTGAACTGGACAGGGCAAAACGAAAGGGCTTCACCGGCATGTCATGACCTCCTCAGGTGTGCGACCGTTCGGGTCACGGGTCCGTTGTAGCAGGACTGTCCCCGCCGATCACAGCCGACAGGAGGTCGTCGAGCTCAGCAGTGTGGAGGCCCGAAGAGATCGCCGACCGTGGCAACGCGCTCCAACACCTGCGCCGCGGTGAACTTGAGAGCCATCCCATCGGCTCCCGCGCGGACCTCGTCCCACGTGATCGGGGTCGACACCGTCGGCATCGGTCTCGCCCGCAGCGAGTACGCGCAGACCGTCGTCTTCGCCCTGACGTTCTGGCTCCAGTCGATGAGCACCTTGTCGGGACGGAGTTCCTTCGCCTGTTTCGCCACGATCTGGTCGGGGTGCGAGAGCGCGAGACCCTCGGCCAGCCGCTTCGCCAATTCGGTCGCGCCGTCGGCACCGGCATAGGGCAACGGTGTCGGTGGCGTCGCGTAGAGCTGCATGCCCTTGGAGCCGCTGGTCTTGGCGTGCAGAATCATGCCGAGGGGTTCGAGCACCGACGCGATGATCACTGCGACGTCGCAACATTCGGCGATCCCCGTCCCCGGGCCGGGATCGAGGTCGAACACGAGCCGATCGGGGTCCCAGCTGTTGTCGGCGGCGCGATGCATCGGCACGTGGAGCTCGAGCGCGGCGAGGTTGGCCATCCACACAAGAGTGGGGAGATCCCGGCACACGATGTAGGTGTTGTCGTGCAGCTCGACCCGTTCGACCCAGTCGGGGGCATGTGACGGGATGTTCTTGTTGTAGAAGCTCTGCCCGTCGATTCCGTTCGGGTAACGCTTCATGGTGATGTTGCGGCCGGCGAGGTGGGGCATCATCGTCGGTGCTATGCGCACGTAGTAGTCGATGACCTGACCCTTGGTCGTGCCATCCGGATACAGCACCTTGTCGAGGTTCGTCAGGGTGAGCTGGCGACCCTCGATCTCTGTCACCAAGCTCTGGCCGGCCACGTGGTGTCCTCCTCGTCCCGAGGAGATCGCCTTACGACGCCTTCTTGGACTTCGCCGCCGCCAACGAGGCCTCGAGCGCGGCCATGAGGTCGAGCACCTTCGGAGCCTCGGAAGGGGGCGGCAGCTCATAGACGGTTCCCATCGACTTCGCCTCGATGAGGGCTTGGACCTTGTCGCGGTAGTCGTCGCGGTACTGCGAGGGATCGAAGGATTCCGATGCCGAGGTCTCGACGAGCATCTTGGCCATCGCCAGCTCCTTCTCGGCGATCTCCATCGACCCGTCGGGCAGGCCGTCGATCTCTGCGGGGTTGACCACTTCGTCGGCGTAGAGCAACGTCTCCATGCAGAGGAGATCACCGAGCGGACGAATCGCGACGAGGTATTCCTTCGTGCGCATGACGACCTTGGCGATCGCCACCTTGCGGGTCTCGGTCATCGCCTTGACGAGCAGCGCATAGGGACGCGCGCCCCCCTTGTCGGGAGCGATGTAATACGCCTTCTCGAAATACACCGGGTCGATGTCATCGAGGCTGACGAACTCGAGGATCTGGACGGTCTTCTCGTTGTTCGCATCGCGGGGCGCGAGCGCATCGAGCTCTTCTGGCTCGATCACGACATAGCGATCGCCACCGAGGTCGTATCCCTTCACGATGTCGTCACCGGCAACCTCCTCGCCGGTCACGGTGGAGACCCGCTTCTGCTTGATCCGGGCGCCGGTGGAGCGTTCGAGCTGATTGAACGAGATGTCCTTCGACCGTTGTGCGGTGTAGAGCTTCACCGGCACGCTCAGCAGAGCGAAGCTGATCGTTCCGGTCCAGGTCGGTCGGGCTGCCATGAAGAAAGGCTAACGCCGCAGCGGCCGCGGGTCGACGGCGCCTATCTCGATGCCACGAGTTCGGTGACCCGCTGGGCCAGGTGCTTGGCGATCTCGAGTGAAGCCGTGGCCGCGGGTGACGGAGCGTTGCAGACGTGGAGGGCATTCGGCCCTTCGACGAGCAAGAAGTCGTCGACGAGCCCACCGTCGCGCCGAAGCGCTTGGGCCCGCACGCCGGCGGGTGACGGTTCGAGGTCTTCGGCCCGGACTTCGGGGATGAGCTCTTGGAGGCTCCGGGTGAACCGGGCCTTGCTGAAGGAGCGGCGCATCTCCTCGGCACCATCGCGCCAATGCTTCTTGGCCAGTCTCGCGAACCCGGGGTACGTGAGCACCTCCGCAAGGTCTCGCACGTTCACATCGCGCTTTCGGTAGCCCTCGCGTTTGAAGGCGAGCACGGCGTTCGGTCCGCAGTGCACGTTGCCATCGATCATGCGGGTGAAGTGCACGCCGAGGAAGGGGAAGTCGGGATTGGGCACCGGATAGACGAGACCCTTCACCAGGTGTCGGCGGTCATGGCGCAGTTCGTAGTACTCGCCCCGGAAGGGGACGATCTTCGCCTCCGGGTCGCCACCGCCCTGGCGGGCGAGCCGGTCGCTCTGCAGCCCCCCGCACGTGACGAGCACATCGGCCCGCACGTCGCCGTCGTTGGTGCCCAGCCGATATCCAGTTCCGTCCCGGTCAATGGCCGTGACCTCGACGCCGGTGCGGACGGTCACACCGTGCTTCTTCGCATCATCGGCAAGCGCTCGGCAGATCCCGACGTAGTCGATGATGCCGGTGCTCAGAACCTGCACTGCCTTCACTGAATGGACGTGGGGCTCGATCGTCCTGGCCTCGTCGGCGTCGATGAGACGAACGGGGATGTCGTTCTCCTTCCCCCGCTCGTAGAGCTTGAGCAGACCGGGTATCTCCGACTCCTTGGTGGCGACGATGAGCTTGCCGCAGATCTCGTAGGAGACACCGTGCTCCTTCGCGAACTCGACGATCGACTCCGCGCCGGCTCGGCACATCGTTGCCTTGAGGCTGCCCGGCTTGTAGTAGATCCCGGAGTGGATCACCCCGGAGTTGCGTCCGGTCTGATGGCGGGCAAGGTCGGATTCCTTCTCGACCAGGGTGATGGACGACCCGGGACGCTGTCGCGCGAGCGTCCACACCGTCGCCAGACCGACGATCCCTCCACCGACAACGACGATCTGTTCACTCTTCATCGCTTTACCAATCGTCGCGGGGAACACCCACCATGAGTTCTCACCGAGGTTGCCACGGCCTGCCGTGGGGCCGGTACGGTGCAGCAGTGCTCTGGTCGCTTCTTCGTCGGAACCGCGATTACCGAACGCTGTTGGTTGCGCAGATCATCTCGTTCGCCGGCGACTGGGTCGCCACCGTGGCCTTTGCCGGTCTGGTGCTCGACCGGACCGACTCGGACCTGCTGGCCACGCTGGTGTTCGTGGTCTCGGCACTGCCGGCGTTCCTGGTCACGCCGCTCTCCGGGCCGGTCGCCGATCGATTCGACCGTCGCCGGATAATGGTGGTCTGCTCGGTGCTGCAGGGTGTCGTGGCGCTGGGGTTCCTCGCCTCGCAGACGCGCTGGATCGGATTCGGTTTCCTGGCCCAAGGCGGTATTGCCGGCATCGGAGCGTTCTTCGGGCCGGCGTCGCAGGCGGCGATCGTGAACCTCGTCGATCCGGACGATCTCCCGACGGCATTGGCTGCGTCGTCATCGGTCTGGGGGCGATGCTCGCCATCGGCTCCGGCCTCGGGGCTCTCGTGGCCAGTCAGTTCGGTCGTTCCACGGCCTTCGGGCTGAACGCGGCGAGCTTCGTCGTCGCGGGGCTACTGATCAGCACCATCCGGGGAAAGACGTCGCAGCGGGCGAGCGGCGCGCCTCGTCAGCCGATGCGACCGATTGCTGACTCGGTCGAGGCGATCCGCTATGCCCGATCGAACCGGTACATCAAGGTGTTCTTCTTCTCGAAGGCCGGATTCGGACTCGGAACCGGGGTGGTCGGCCTGCTCGCAGTGCTGGCGAAGCGCCGTTTCGACGCCGGTGACGGCGGCACCGGAGTCCTCCTGTTCGCTCGAGGACTCGGTGTGTTGAGCGGTCCGTGGTTCGTTCGGATCGCTGCTCGGCGCGGACTATCCGGTGTGATCGCCTGCTGCGGTGTCGGAGCGATCGCCTACGGCCTCGGCTACCTCTTCGTGTCCTGGGCGACCGCACTCGCGTTCGCCGCCGTTGCGGTCTTCCTGGCGCACCTAGGTGGAGGCGCGCAATGGTCATCGGTCATCTATGGAATCGCCATGACGGCGCCCGACGAGGTCCGCGGTCGGATCGGCGCCGCCGACTTTGCCCTCGTCACGCTCTCGATGAGCATCTCCCTCGGTGTCGCCGGTTGGGCATCGAGCCACTGGGGTCCCGTCTCGACCATCCGTGCACTTGCGATCTTGCAGTTGTGCTGGGGTGTGTTGTTCCTCACCCTGACGCGTGAGCTGCGAAACGAACCCGTCGCGACGGTCGAGCCTCTGGTGACCGCAAGCGGACCGCAGCCGGCACAGTAGCGGCATCAGGCGCCGGCGGCCTTGAGGCCGGCGAGCACCCGTGAGGGGGTCAGCGGGAAACGGTCGAACCAAACGCCAGTCGCGTCGTGGAGTGCCGCAGTGACCGCAGGGGCGTAGGTCATGTACGGCATCTCGGACATCCCCCTGACCCCGAACGGTCCGAGCGGGTCGGCGAGTTCGAGAATCACCGAGTCGACCCGCCGTGGGATGTCGCCGATGCCCGGGATCAGATAACCGGAGAAACGGGGGTTCGTGATATGCCCGTCGCTGACCTGCAGGTCCTCGCTGAGGGCATAGCCGTGGGCCTGAACCACACATCCTTCGATCTGTCCGACAACGCCCATCGGGTTGACGGCTCGGCCGACGTCATGCGCGCTGACGACGTGGTCGACGACGATGTGGCCGGTCTCGGTGTCGACGCTGAGCTCGACCACCTGTGCCACGTAGCCGTAGGAGAAGTTCGGCATGCACGAACCGTCGACGGGGCTCAGCGGCTCCGTCGGCGGCGGCGTGTAGCGGAACCGGCCGATCGCCGGACGGGCACCCTCTCGCCAGGCCTTGTCGGCCTCCTCGGCCGCCCCGAGGATCGAGTTGCCCGACATCCACGTGAGCCGACTTGCGCTCGCCGATCCGGAGTCGCCCGATGTGGAGGTGTCGGAGAACACCCCCTTGACCCTCTCGACCGGCAGGCCGACCGCCTCGGCGGCCATCTGGAGGAACGCAGTGTGGGCGCCCTGACCGACATCGGCTCCGCCGTGGAACACGGTTGCGGTGGTCGGGGATTCGTCGCCTTCCTCACCGAAGAGATGTATCTCCGCCTCGCAGCGCTCGGGGAACCCGAACGAGAACCCGATGTTCTTGTACGCGCAGGCAATGCCGCGACCGCGCTTGATCGCTCCGGCAACTGCGGGGAGCGAGGCCACCGGCGAGAACGGTTGCGCGTGGACGAGCGGCTCGTCGAAGTGTGACCGCTCGGCGCAGGCCTCGAGCACCTCGGGAAGCGTCACCCCGGTGGGCATGACGGTCTGGGTGATGCCGATGCTCCCCTCGCGCAGCACGTTGCGACGACGGATCTCGACCGGATCGATGCCCAGAGCCTCGGCGAGCTTGTTCATCTGGCTTTCCGCGACGTACGTTCCCTGCGGACCGCCGAATCCTCGGAATGCCCCGCCGATCGCCGCGTTTGTGTAGACGCCGTAGCTGTCGATCTTCGCGTTCGGGACCTCGTACGCACCGCAGATCGCCAGGTGCAGGTTCCCGAGGACTTTGTTGGTGGTGTAGTTGTAGCCGCCGGCGTCGAGGTAGGCGGTGGCTTGGCACGCGAGCAGCTTCCCGTCGGCGTCGGCGGCCCATCTGGCATGCGCCTTGCCCCGGTGGCGCTTGTGATGGCCGACGATCGACTCTTCCCGGGACCACACCGTGGCAACCTTGCGATCGATGCCGAGGGCCTGGAGCCGTTTCGCGGCAAGGGCGAGCACGATCTGCAGGGTCATGTCCTCGCGACCTCCGAACGCGCCGCCGATCGCCGGGTAGATGACGCGGACCTCCGCTTTGGGCAGGTCGAGGGCGTGGGCGATCTGTTCGAGGTCCTCATACGTCCACTGACCGGCAACCGCCACGGTGACCCGACCCTCCTCATCGATGTAGGCGACGCCGGCTTCGGGCTGGAGGTAGGCGTGCTCCTGGTACGGGAACTCGTAGTCGGACTCGACGATCGCTGCCGCTTCGGCCCACACCGCGTCGGGGTCGCCTTTGCGGATCACATAGTGGGTGTAGGCGTTCGTGTCGAGACCGTTCTCGGGATGGAGCATCACGTCAGTGGTAAGTGCACTGACGATATCGCTGAGGACGGGCAGGGGCTCCCATTCGACGACGATCGAGGCGGCGGCGGCGTCGGCCTGTTCGACGGTCTCGGCCACGATCACGCAGAGAGCGTCTGCTTCCCAGCGGCTGATGTCGCAACGCGTTGCCGCGCGCCCGGTGTGCTCCAGCCCGAGCAGCACCGGTTGGTCGAACAGGGTCAGGCCGTACTCGTTGACGGGGACGTCGGCCGCCGTGAGAACGCACACCACCCCGTCGACGGCACGCGCCGCGTCGAGATTGCAGCGGACGAGCCGCGCATGGGCCTGATTGGTGAAGACGACCTTCGCCCAGAGCGCGTCAATCGGAATGAGATCGGAGGGATATGTGGCGTCGCCGGTCACCTTGGCGAGCGCATCTCTCCTTCGCGTCGACTGTCCGACAGCCATCACTTCACCTCAGCATTCAGTGCGGCGGCTTCGACCGCTTCGATGATCTTGTAGTAGCCGGTGCAACGGCAGAGGTTCCCGGCCAGGCCCTGGGTGATCTGTTCCGAACTCGGTCTGGGTGTTTCGTCGATCAGCGCGGCACTGGCGACGAGGAACCCCGGGATGCAGTACCCGCACTGCACTGCGCCCTTCTCCACGAACGCTCGCTGGATCGGATGCAGTGCCCCGGCGTTGGCCAGACCCTCGACGGTGGTGATGGTCGCCGCGTCAGCCCGGGCCGCCGGGACCAGGCACGACATCACCGCCGCTCCGTCGAGCATGACGGTGCACGCCCCGCACTCGCCTTCGGCGCAACCCTCCTTGGTTCCGTTGAGGCGGATGTCTTCGCGGAGCCAGTCGAGCAGGGTCTTGCCCACCGCCCCCGCAGAGCGATGCTCAGCGCCGTTGATCGTGGTGGCGATGACCGTCGTGGCGTCGATCACCCCCGTTGCGCTAGGTGACGGGGTGCTGTCGGCTCCGCGCAAGCACGGCGCGGCGACGGGCCAACGCTCCGCCTGTCGGCTCTGGGCAATCGTCGTCAATGTCCGGTCGACGAGCACCCCGATCGTGTCGAGCCGGTACTGCGCCGTGGCCCTCACGTCGTCGAGAGGGGTCGATGCGGCGAGCACGGCGGCCGATGCCTGAGCGATCGCACGACCGTCGAGCTTGCTGCCGACCAGTGCAGACTCGGCGGCGTCAACCAGAAGTACCTTCGATGCCACACTGCCGATTGCTATGTGCGCGGAGGAAACTGTCTCCCCGTCGTCGGCGAACCCGACGACCGCGGCGAGGTGGATGACCGAGATCGCCTGGGCCGATCGATTGCCGAGCTTCACATAGAGGCCGCGCTCGTTCGGCGAGGTCAACCGGACACGAAGTTCCACGACGAGCTCATCGTCAGCCCGCTGGGTGGAACGGAACCCGGTGATGAATTCGGCAAGCGCCAAGGACCTCGTACCTCGCACGGAACGGAGCACGACGGTCGCTCCGAGCGCCAGCAGGGCACTGATGGTGTCGTTGGCGGGACTCGCGGTCACGATGTTTCCGACGAGCGTGGCACGGTTGCGCAGCTGCGGCGAGCCAACCTCCCAACACGCCTGGGCGAGTGGAAGGGCTCGCTCCACCAGTGCGACTGATTGCACGACGTCGTTGTGGGTGACCATCGGCCCGAGTACGGCTTCATCCCCGTCGACCCTGATCGACGCCGCGCCGGGGATCCGACTGATGTCGATGAGAAGTGCGAGGCCGGCGCGGGCATTGCGATCGATCTCGACGAGAAGGTCGGTCCCTCCCGCGATCGGACGGGCCGCGGCGCCGTAGGTGCCGAGGAGTTTCACCGCGTCGTCGATGGACGCGGGTGCGACGTAGGCCGGCGGCGGAGCGGTGTGCCGTTGGACGGGGTGAAGGTGCGTTGCGATGCTCACTCGGGCCTCTCAGGTCTGAAGTGGACGTTGCCGGACAAGGGTGAAGCGCATGTCGGAAGGCGGGTACCAGTTGCGACTCCACCAGATCGGGGTGTTGTCGGAGGTGTAGCCCGTCTCGGTGATCTGGAGCACAGGTGTTCGCGGTGCCACCGGCGAGCCGGGATAGCGCACGGCGCTGGCATCGACGGCCTGCACCTCGCTGAGCTGGTACTCCGTTGAGGCATTCGCACGTGTGCGTAGGAAGTCGAAGAGCGGCTCGGTCTGGGCCGGTTTCTTCACGCACGAAGCAGCGAGCACCTCACCGAGAAGTCGAACGGGGACGGAGCACTCGATGAAGATCATCGGCGCGCCATCGGCCGTGAACGTCTTGAACGTGCGGAGCACAAGGTCTTCGGGTCCGAGCCCGAGAGCACGGGCAACAGAATCGTTCGGCTCGACGATGGCCGCGCCGTCGAAGACCACGCGGACCTTGGCCCCGTTGCGGGCGAGGACGTCACCGAGGTCGCGGGCTTCGGTGAGCGTGTGCGACAGCGCCGATGCGGCGGCCGTGACGAAACTGCCGCGACCCTGGTGGCTGACGATCATCCCGCGTCGGGCAAGAGCGCCCACGGCGGTGCGAATGGTGGCCCGGCTGACCCCGAGTTCGGCCGAGAGTTCGTGTTCGGTGGGGAGCCGGTCACCGACGGCGAACTCGCCGCGGGTGATGCGTTCGGCGATCGCCGCCTCGACCTGGGCGGCCAGCGGGATCGCTCGCGGAAGTCGGCCCATTGACCGAGTGTAGGGAGGTTGTCAGTTGACAGCCAACTTGTTTCGAAGATGCGTCGCACCGGTTTCGGCCGTTCAAACCCCTTCCGGGCGAGCGCACCACTCGCAACCGGCGACTGAATCCCGCTCATCCCACATGAGCGGCCCACGCATCCCAGAGAGGCGAAGTTCGGTCGATTTCGCGAGATTCTCTCTCATGCGGGATGCCGAACGCCACGATCTGGGATCAGCTCGGCCGGCGCGGCGGACTCCGGTGTTCGCCGACGCTGACCGCCTTTAGGCGCGCCGGTCCTGGAAGCGCCGACCGTCGGTGACGAGTCGTTCGAGGAACGGCGACGGTGCCCATTGGGGGCCGTGCTCGGCCTCGAGCGCGCGTAGGCGGTCGAGCACGTAGGGCAGGCCGAGATGGTCGGCCCACCACATCGGGCCGCCGCGGTAGGCCGGCCAGTTGTAGCCGTTGATCCAGATGATGTCGATGTCGCTCGCCCGGATCGCCTTGCCCTCGTCGAGGATCTTCGCACCCTCGTTGATCATGGGGAGCACCAGGCGCTCGGTGATCTCGTCGGCGGTGAAGGACCGTGGTGCCACCCCTGACTTGGCGGCGAACTCGCGCACGATCTGCTCGGTGACCAGAGACGGTGTCGGGTTCCGATTGGCGTCGTAGTCGTAGTAGCCCGCACCGGCCTTCTGGCCGCGGCGGTCGAGTTCGCACAGCCGGTCGCGGATCGTTTCGCCGTTCGACTTCTCCTTTACCCAGCCGATGTCGAGACCGGCGAGGTCGGACATCTGGAAGGGACCCATGGCGAAGCCGAAGTCGAACAGCGCCCGGTCGATCTCCCACGGCAACGCGCCTTCGTTCAGCAACTCCTGCGACGCCCGGCCGCGCTGGGCGAGCATGCGGTTGCCGACGAAGCCGGGGCACACGCCGACGAGCGCGGCGATCTTGCCGATCTTCTTGCCGACCTGCATCGCCGTGTTGATCACTTCGGGGGAGGTGTGGTCGGCACGGACGACCTCGAGCAGCTTCATGACGTTCGCTGGCGAGAAGAAGTGCATGCCGATGACCGATTCCGGGCGGGTGGTGGCCGAGGCGATCTCGTCGATGTCGAGGTAGCTGGTGTTCGTGGCCAGTACCGCTCCGGGCTTGCATATCGCGTCGAGACGGCCGAAGAGCTCCTTCTTGATGTCCATCCGCTCGAAGACGGCTTCGACGACCATGTCGACAGACGCCACATCGTCGAGTGCAGTCGTCCCGGTGATCAGACCCATGCGTCGCTCGACCTCGTCCATCGTGAAGCGGCCGTTCTTCGCGCTGCGCTCGTAGTTCGAGCGCACCACGGCGAGCCCACGGTCCAATGCCGCCTGCGACGTCTCCACGATCGTCACCGGTAGACCGGCATTCACGAAGTTCATGGCGATTCCGCCACCCATCGTTCCGGCGCCGATCACTCCGACGGACTTCAAGGGCACCGTCGGCGTTGTCGCCGGGACGCCCGGGATCTTCCACACTTCGCGCTCGGCGAAGAACACGTAGCGCTGGGCTGCGGACTCTGGGCTGGTCACCAGACCTCCGAAGAGGGTCCGCTCCGTCTTCATACCATCGGCGAACGGGAGGTTGACCGCCGCCTCGACACACCGGATGATCGCTTCGGGTGCTTTGAAGCCGCGGAATTTCTTCGCGTTGGCGGCTCGGAACGTTGCGAACTCATCTGCGGACATAGGGTTGACCGAACGATCGCTGACCTTCTTCAGTTCGGCCCCCTCCGCGACAAGTCGCTGGGCGTAGGCGATCGCATCTTGTCGAAGCGCCCCCTCGGCGGCGAGCTCATCGACCAGGCCCATGGCTAGGCATTCAGCCGCCGCGACGTGGGTGCCCGCCGTCATCATTTCCATGGCCTTCAGCGGGCCGACGATGCGGGGCAGCCGCTGCGTGCCGCCGGCACCGGGAAGCAGGCCAAGGTTCACCTCGGGTAGGCCACACTTGCTCGACGGAACGGCGATTCGGTAGTGCGCGCACATCGCCACTTCGAGCCCTCCGCCAAGTGCCGTGCCGTGGAGAGCGGCAATGACGGGCTTGGACGAACTCTCCATCTTGTTCTGTACGTCGAAGAGACTGGCACCCTTCGCAGCTCCGCCGAATTCGCTGATGTCCGCACCGGCGATGAAGGTGCGACCGGCACAGATGAGGACGATCGCCTTCACATCGTCGTCGGCAATGGCGGCGTCGAACGCACCGAGCAAGCCGTCGCGGACGTTCGCGCTCAGCGCATTCACCGGTGGGGAATCGAGCGTGATGACGGCGACACCGTCGGCCACCTCAAGATCGGTGACGCTGTTGATGGAAGTCATTGGTGCTCCTACGGAGGTTCGGGTCGGCCATGCTCGTCGGTCCGCCTCTCGGGGACAAGTCCGGATCACGATGAGTGCAGGAGAGCGGCAACGGAAACCAACGAGTGGAGGGGTGGCGCCGAGGGGCCCCGCCCGAGGAACGGAGACCCGGTTCGACGGAGGAGAACAACGGGCGAGTACCGCAGTGGATGGGGAGGATCGGTGACAGGACCCCAGAACGGGCTCGCGGGTACCAAGGGTGCAGAGAGCGGTACGAGAGAAGCAACGAGTGGAGGGGTGGCGCCGAGGGGCCCCGCCCGAGGAACGGAGACCCGGTTCGACGGAGGAGAACAACGGGCGAGTACCGCAGTGGATGGGGAGGATCGGTGACAGGACCCCGGAACGGGCTCGCAAAACTACGTCTACGTAACAAGCCCTCGCCATGACGGAAACCGGAGCAGCCCGGCTGGGCTCCACTCCCGGTACTCCACCAGACAGCGGTGCTTCGGCCGGACGAACACGGCCGTCGGCTCGCCTGGATCGTTGGAGAACGGGCTCGTCGTGACGATGTCGTCACCGAGGAGACGTTGGAGTCGGTCGAGCTCCGCGTCGGTGAACCCAGTGCCAACCCGGCCGATCCAGCGGAGCGGTCCCTGGGCATCATCGGTCTCCGGCAGGCCCAGCAGAATCGAGCCGATCCCGTGTTCGCGGCGTCCGCCTCCGGGTACCCATCCGCCGATGATGAACTCGTCGGTGTTGCGGTTCCCCACCTTGACCCAGTTCGGCGAGCGGCGGCCGACGGTGTACTTCGCGTCGTCTCGCTTGGCGACGACGCCCTCGAGCCCGTTGCTCCTGGTGAGCGCCTGCAGCGCGCGTCCGTCGTCGTAGACCGGCGCACGGCGCCAGTTCGGGCCCTCATGTAACCCGACGAGGCGATCGAGTACGGTCCTGCGGGCCGAGAGCGGGAGGTCCACCGTCGACAACCCGTTCACTTCGAGCACGTCGAACACGACGAACACCACCGGGTTGGCCGAAGCGCGCATCCGGGCGTCGTTGCCGGACACGCCCAGTCGCTCCTGAAGGCGATGGAACGAGGGCAGACCATCGGCGCCGATGGCGATGATCTCGCCGTCGAGCACTGCGGTGTTGCCATCGAGGGCCGTGGCGATGTCGTCGAGCTCAGGAAACATCGCGGTGACATCGTTTCCCGCCCGGCTGGTGATCCTTGGCCCTACTGGCCTGCCGATGCTGACGATGGCCCGGATGCCGTCGTACTTGAGCTCGAACGACCACCCGTCGCCATCTGGCAGAGGTCCCGGGGTGGCGAGCATGGGGTGAGGCTCAGCCACCGGCGAGAGCCTCGTTCACCTGACCCGCAGCGCGCTCGGCGTCTCGGACACACGCCGGGATGCCGATGCCGCGATAGCTGGCGCCGACCAGGGTGACGCCGGGGGCCTCGGTTGCGATGCGCTGGTCGATCCGCTCGACGAGGGCCGCGTGCCCGGTGTCGTACTGCGGGAAACCGCCCATCCATCGGGTGACGACCGCGTCGACCGGTGGGGCGGACACGCCGAGCATCTCGGTGAGTTCGCGGTGGAGCGATGCAACGAGCTCATCGTCGTCGAGGTCGGTGAACCGGGTGTCGCCGTCGCGTCCGGCCGAGGCCCGGAGCAGCACGTGGCCGTTGGTGTCGAGGTGCGGCCATTTCTGGTTCCACCAACTCGATGCCGTCACGAGACGTTGTTCCGGCCTGGGGACGAGCATCCCGCTACCGGGTGGGAGCGACACCGAACCGGCGGGGTAGGCGAGCAGCGTGAGCGCAACCGAAGCCGTGCGTATCGTCCCGAGATCGTGAGCGGTCTGCGGTGCCACGGGACGGAGCAGCGTGGCGGCAGCAGCAGCCGGCGTGGCCATGACGATGTGGCGGGCGGTGAGGTGACGCTTCGATGTGCTGACCGACCATCCGGCGCCGGTCTTCGAGATCGACCTCGCCGTCTCCTCGACCGTGACGTTCGCGTGTTCGCCGAGGCGGGCGATCAGCGCGCGGATGCCACTCCTCGGTGCCAGAAACACCGGCAGGGTCTCGGTGACGCCGATCTGCCCCCGATCCGCTGCTGCGTTCGTGCGTCGCAGTGCGCGAACGAGGCGTCGCTCGCGGGCGGCTTCTGCGAGCATCGGTGATGCACTCGACAGGCTGAGGGTGTCGCAGTCACTGGCGTTGATCCCGCCGAGCAACGGGTCGACGAGGCGCTCGATCACTTCGCGGCCGAGGTGTCGCCCGATCGCCTCACTCACCGATGGATCGGTCCCGGTGCTCGCTCGACGCGGCAAGACGCTGCCCAGCGCGGCGCGGGCGATCCCACGCGCGCTGATGATTCCGGAACGGCGCATCTCGAGGAAATCGCTCGGCACACCGAGTACAAGACCCTTCGGCAGTGCCCGCAGCTTGCCGCGCGAATACACGTAGGCCGAGCCGGTCGCCGGAGCCACGAGATCGTCAGCGAATCCGAGCGACTCGGCCAGTTCCACCGCGCCGGGAACTCGAGCGAGGAAGGCGTCGGGCCCGGTGTCGACGCCGATACCGGCCACGGTTGCGCCGGAGATCTTCCCGCCGATGGTCGATGACGATTCGACCACTGCGACGCGCAGTCCGGGTCGGGTCCGGGAAAGGAAGTTCGCCGTGGCGAGCCCGGCGATGCCTCCGCCGACGATGAGCACGTCGAAGTCCTCGGCCGACCTCGCCCGGTCGGGCCCGACATGGGTAGGTAGGGTGCTCATCGCGGCGCACCCGCGAAGATTCGCGTCATCTCGTGTTGCTGGTGATCGAGTGGACGTAGTCGACGACGCGGGTGAGCATCTCCGGCGCGATCTGGGGAAGAACACCGTGGCCGAGATTGAAGATGTGGCCGCCGCCCGCCATTTCGGCCTCACCCAGCACTCGGTCGATCTCCGCCTGCACCACGTCCCATGGACCGAGCAACACGACCGGATCGAGGTTCCCCTGCAGCGCCTTTGCCGGTCCGACGCGGGTACGGGCGTCCGAAAGGCTGACCCGCCAGTCCACGCCGACGACGTCGGCACCGGCCTCCCCCATCGCCCCGAGGAGTTCCCCCGTTCCGACCCCGAAATGGATCCGTGGCACACCGGTGTCGGCGAGTCCCGCGAAGATCCGAGCGGAGTAGGGCTGCACGAAGCACTCGTACTCGCGCCTCGAGAGGATCCCGGCCCACGAATCGAAGAGCTGAACGGCTGATGCTCCGGCGACGACCTGGGCCCGCAACGAGAAGAGAGCGATGTCGGAGAGCGTCGTCATCAAGGCGTGCCATACCTCGGGTTCACCGTGCATCATCGACTTCGTGTGTTCGAACTCCTTCGACTTCCCTCCCTCGACGATGTAGGTGGCGACGGTGAACGGTGCCCCGGCGAAGCCGATCAGCGGGATGCCCATCGGGTCGAGCTCATCGACACAGAGTCGAATCGCGTCGGCCACGAATGGAGTGTGGATGAGCGGGTCATACGCGCGCAGACGATCGACGTCTTGGAGGGTACGGAAGGGTTCGTTGATGACGGGGCCCCGACCCTGTTCGATGGACACTCCGGGCACGAACGACTGCACCGGCGTGATGATGTCGGAGAAGAAGATCGCCGCGTCGACCCCGTGACGGCGGACTGGCTGCATGGTGACCTCGGCGGCAAGCCGCGGATCGACGAGCATCTCGTGGAACGTCTTGCCCACTCGGAGGGCGCGGTACTCGGGCAGACTCCGCCCAGCCTGACGCATGAACCACACCGGGGTGCGTGTGCTCCGCTCGCCCCGACAAGCGGCGAGGAAGGGTGAGTCACCGAGGGCGGCGCGAGCGGGCATCGGCTCTGAGGCTATCGACAGGTGGTCGGTTCACCGACGCCGGAGCCACGTCAACCTGTCGGGAGAGCGCCGAGGAACTGCGTCTCGGTCAGGTGGGCGTACAGCCCTCCCTTTTCGACTAGCTCGTCGTGGGTGCCCCGCTCGACGATCCGACCGTTGTCGAGAACCAGGATCTGGTCGGCTTCGCGAATGGTGGACAGGCGATGGGCGATGACGATCGAGGTGCGGCCGACCAGCGCGTCGGCCAGGGCGTCCTGGATGTGTACCTCCGTCTCGGAATCGAGATGGGCGGTCGCTTCGTCGAGGATCACGAGTCGAGGGTCGCGCAGCAGCACCCGCGCCAGCGCCAGACGGGCCTTCTCGCCGCCAGAGAGCCGATACCCGCGTTCTCCCACCATCGTGGAGTAACCCTCCGGCAAGGACGAGATCATCTCGTGGATGCGAGCTGCCCGACAGACCGCAATGAGGTCGGCGTCAGTGGCTTCCGGTCGGGCGTAGCGGAGGTTCGCGGCGATCGTGTCGTGGAACAGGTGGGCGTCTTGGCTGACGACGCCGATGGCTCCACGAAGCGAATCTCCGGTGACATCGCGCACGTCGTGGCCCTCGATACGAACGGCCCCTCGCGTCACGTCGTACAGACGAGGCACGAGCGCCGAAATCGTCGTCTTGCCCGCGCCCGACGGCCCGACGATGGCGGTGAGCGTGCCCGGCTCGCATACAGCGCTGAGGCCCTGGATCACCCATGCGGACTCGTCACTCGACAGTGTGGGCCCGCCGCTCTCGAGTGACGCCACGGACACCTCGGAGGCAGCTGGATACCTGAACCAGACATCGTCGAACTCGACCCGCGCCCCGGAGGCCGCGGCAGCCGGGGGGAGGGTGACCGCTCCGGGCCGATCGGCGATCGAGACGGGAGCGTCGAGAACTTCGAAGATACGCTCGAAGGACACGAATGCTGTGACGAAATCGATACGTGCGCTTGCCAAGTCGGTGAGGGGCCCGTAAATGCGTTGGGCCAGGATCGACATCGCCACAAGGGTTCCGACCGTGATCTTACCGTCGAGCACCTGATTGGCTCCCCACCAGTAGAGCGAGGCGGTGAGCAGGGCGCCGACGAGCGACAGGGCGATATCGAAGACGATCCCGGTGACGGCACGGCGCACACCGATCGCGGCGACTCGGTCGGCGGATTTCGCGAAGGCCTCACGCTCCTCACGGGGTCGTCCGTACAGCTTGACGAGCAGCGCGCCGGCGACGTTGAACCGCTCGGTCATGACCGTGTTCATGGCGGCATTGCGGCCCATAGCTTCGCGAGCGGCCTTCTCCTGGACCTTGCCCACACGCTTCGACAGCACGATCAGGAACGGCACGACGATCAGCGACGCGAGGGTGAACTTCCACGACAACGTCAGCATCGCGGCAATGGTGACCACCACGGATAGCACGTTGCTGACTGCGCTCCGAAGAACGAACGTGAATGCAGACTGCGCGCCGACGACATCGTTGTTGAGGCGGCTCATCAGCGATCCGGTCTGTGTCCGGGTGAAGAACGCGATGGGCATCCGCTGCACGTGGTCGTAGAGCGCCTTGCGGGTGGTAGCGATAACACCCTCGCCGATCACGGCGCCCAGCCACCGGATGAGCGCTGAGAGGCCGCTGGCGAGGATCGCCACGGCGACGAGGAGAATCACCCACGACGTGATCGACCCTCGGTCATTCGACGGGATCGCCTTGTCGATGATTTGTCGCGTGACGAGTGGCGGGGCCACGCCGAAGATGGAAACGACGATGATGGCGACGATGTAGACGCTCAGCTGAGGGCGGTAGGGAGCGCTGAACGCCCAGGCCCGTCGAAGCGTCTTCTTGTCGATCTTCTTGCTCTTCAGGTCGTCGGAGAAGACGCCCATGTGCATTGCTCGCATTGCGTTCCAGCATGGCAGGCTGCGACGCGAACCGGCCCCGGCCGATCCGATCTCGCGGACCGGTCAGCAGTTCGAACTTGCGAGGGCTCGGAGCAGGCGAAGGCTGGCCTCGTCGTCGAGCTCGACCAGGAACGTGTCGAGCGCCCGGTGCCCTTCGGAGTGGACATCGGCGGCGAGGACGTTGGCCCCGAGCGCGTGCAGCGCTCCTGCCACGCGAGATAGGAGGCCGATTTCGTTACGCGCCTCGACCTCGACACGCCAGCGGCGCTGTCCGACGTTCACCACGCTGCGGATGGCGCAGCCGTCCGGGAAGCCGGCACCGTCCGGGCGCGATCGTGGAGTCGCCAGAGCGGAACGCAGATCCTGGCCGATGAACGGGAAGTCGGGTTCGCTGCTCGACGTGCGGTCTCGCGAACTGACCCGCAGCCTTTGCAGCGCTAGGCCGTGGTTCTTCCAGGTCGCGATCCGGGCGTCGTCGATCGACAACTCGTTGTCGGCGAGCACCCCGGCGGTGGTCGCCAGCAGACCCGGACGGTCGGCGGCAACGACACTCAGCTCCCAGTTCGACGCGCCCTGCATGATCCGGATCCGCACCTCGTCCGGACCGAGTCCGGGAGCGAGTAGCACCAGGTCGGTGGCCAGACCCGCCACAGAGGTCGACTCCCACCAGGGCTCCGGGGCATCGTCGAGCAACTCCTCGGCCGTTGCCTTCGCCACGCCCTTCGCCACGACGCGGGCGATCACCTCATCACGGACGCCGTGCTGCGCGCCGGCAGCGTTCACGGGGTTGACCTGAGCCATCGGACACATCTTCGGCGCGGCGCGTTTCTGGGATGTTTCCCGCCGATGCCGAGGAGCGAACAGTTGCGCTCGGTCTCCGGCCGGGCCTGCTCCCGACCGGAATGGTCTCGAGGTCGGGGGCGTCGGCGGGGGGTCAGGGGTGGACTAGCTTCGTTGCGCCGGTTTTTCGACTGTCTCCAGTCTTCAAGCAGTCCGGCCGAAGGATGGTTCGTGTCTCAACACCCCGAGTTCGCAGCAGAGCAGGCGTACCTGCTCTGGGCCTACGAGTGCCTCGAGGGCATGCGTGACGCTGCCCGTCAACTGCAGTATTCGATCGAAACCGGCGCCGGCGGTACCCACCAGGCGCGCTTCGAGCGCGACGTCGTCGAAGACCGGGCGATGGATCGTCTGGCGCGACTCCAGATCGGTGGCGAGTCACTTCTGTTCGGTCGCATCGACCGCACCGGACCCGACGGGCCCGGGACGGGCGAGAGGTTCTACATCGGCCGCCTGCCGGTTTCCGACAAAGAGCAGAACGCCGTCATCGTCGACTGGCGCGCCCCGATGGCCGAGTCGTTCTACCGGGCTACTGGCGCCGAAACGCTCGGCCTCGAGCGTCGCCGCCATTTCGCCACTGAGGCCGAACACCTCGTCGGGATCGACGACGAGGTGTTCTCGCTCGAACGGCTCGAACACGACAGCGGCATCGACCTGGTCGGCACCGGAGCGCTCCTGTCGGCCCTCGGGCGCGCCCGACGCGGCCAGATGCGCGACATCGTGGCGACGATCCAGCGCGAACAGGACGAGATCATCCGGTCGGGGCTCCCAGGCGCGGTGGTCGTCCAGGGAGGCCCAGGTACCGGGAAGACGGCCGTCGCCCTGCACCGGACGGCCTATCTCCTCTACAGCCATCGGTTCCCCCTCGAACGCCAAGGGGTGCTCGTCGTGGGTCCGAGCCGCCTGTTCATCCGCTACATCGGCCGGGTGCTGCCCGCCCTCGGAGAACACGCCGTGGAACTGGCGTCGATCGACGATCTCGTCGCCGATGTCGCGGTTCGGGCGGTCGACTCCCACGCCACGGCGCGGGTCAAGGGCGACGCTCGCATGGCCAAGGTGATCCGGCGAGCCGTGCTCACCCGCCAGCGGGTGCCCCGCGAAGCCGTGCGGGTTCGCTTCGGGGTGACCGAGCTCGTCCTCTCGACGGACGAGCTCAACGAGATCGTGCAGACCGTCAAACGGGCACATCGCGTGCACAATGCCGCCCGCAAGCAGCTCCAGTCGATCGTGTGTGACCGCCTCGCCGAGCGCTATCGCGAGGCTCTTGCCAGGTTCGATCGCGATGGCATCACCTTCGATCGGGCCTCGATCGTCAGCCAGTTGAAGCGCAACGACGACGTACGTACTGCCCTCGACCGGATGTGGCCGCTCCTCTCACCGACCGTCCTGCTCCGGGACCTCTTTGGTGCGCCCGCGCTGATCAGGGCAGCTGCCCGCGACATCCTCACCGAACCCGAACGGCAGGCGCTGGTCCGTCCCAGGGGCCAGTCCCTCGACGACGTGCTGTGGACATCCGCCGACATCGCTCTGCTCGACGAGGCGGCTATCTATCTCGGTCCGCTACCCGCCCGTGCCCATGTCGCCGGAGGTTCCGTGCCGTCACAGGAGCTGCCGGGCCAGCACCGTGGCCTGAAGGCCAACGATCCCCACGACGAGGGCATCCGCACTTACGGGCACCTTGTCGTCGACGAAGCGCAGGATCTTTCCCCGATGCAGTTGCGGATGCTCGGACGACGCTCGCTGAACGGTTCGATGACCATCGTCGGCGACATCGGTCAGGCCACCGGCATGTGGGCGCCGAAGTCCTGGGACGAAGTCCTCGCCCACCTCCCGGTGAAGCGGAGCCGGACCGTCGAGTTGACCGTCGGCTACCGGGCCCCGTCCGAAGTCATGGAGTTGGCGGCTCGGGTGCTCGCCGAGGCGGCACCAGACCTCGCCGTTCCGAGGTCCGTGCGCACCCAGGGGGTTTCGCCGGCATTCGTGTTCTCGGAGAGCAACGAGCCGCTCACCGGTGCGGTCGCCCGCGCCCTGCAAAATCTCAAGGCCGATCTCGGCGACGGGACCGTCGGCATCCTCTGCCCGACGACACTGGTGTCGACGATCTCCCAGGACCTACTTTCCCGCGGCATCGAGCTCGACCCGAACGGCAGCATGGGCGACGGCATGTCGGTGCTCGCGGTGTCGTCAGCCAAGGGGCTGGAGTTCGACGGGGTCGTCGTCGTCGAGCCGTCGGTCATCGTCGAGGAGGCTGCGCAGGGCCTGCGTTCGCTCTACGTGGCGATCACCCGGACCACGCGTCTGCTCGCCATCGTGGCCAGCAAACCCTTGCCCGAAGTCCTTGCCTCGGCGGTGGCCGACAGGCCAGTCGACGCGATCTTCGGCCAGTAAGCCGGCCGTGGCCCGCCTGCCGCAGGACCTCACTGAACGCGAGCTTGAGTTCCTCGTCGTGGAACGACACCTGGCGACGCTCACGACGGTGCGGGCCGACGGTTCGCCCCACGTCGTTCCCGTCGGCTTCACGTTCGATCCGGAAACAGGCGTCGCCCGGGTCATCTGCTCCGACGGCACGCAGAAGGTCCGCAACCTCGAGCGCGGCGGCGCTGTTGTGCTCTGTCAGATCGCCGGCGCCGCCTGGCTCAGCCTCGAAGGCTCGGCCCTTGTCGCCCGCGATGCGTCGTCGGTCGGGGAAGGGGAGCGGCGCTACGCCGAGCGCTACCAGGCTCCCCGTCCGAACGACCGCCGAGTGGTCATCGAAGTCACGGTCGAGCGCGTTCTCGGCCGCGGCCCCAAGTAGCCGACGTCTTGCTGCCGCAGATCGGTGGCCTCATGCCGCACATCCGGCCAAACAAGTTCTTTTTGCTCGACAACTCCGCCATGTGCGGCAGAAACGGGCTGATGTGCGGCCGAAACGGGCTGATGTGCGGCCGAAACGGGCTGATGTGCGGCAGGACGGCCGGGCGGGAGCATGCGACACTCCGGTCCGGGATCGGATGGCCGCGAACGCGGCTATTGTCTATCGGCCCCGCATACGCGGAGTGTTCGTGCGCTGGAGCCCACGATGATCGATCACCGGGAACACCCGGTGATCGCTAGTCGCAGGGAAAGCGCCGGTTGTGACGAGTAACGAGGATCGAAACGGTGTCGACGTTTACCCCGAAAACAGCAGATATTCAGCGTGCCTGGCTCGAAGTCGACGCCACGGGGCTCACCCTTGGCCGTCTGGCCACTGAGGTCGCGTCGCGGCTTCGCGGGAAGCACAAGGCGATCTTCACCCCGCATCTCGATACCGGTGACCACGTGATCATCGTCAACGCCGACAAGGTCGCCTTCGACACGAAGAAAGCCGACGCGACCTTCTACCACCGCTACTCGGGTTACCCGGGTGGGCTTCGCAGCCGCTCCTACACCGAGATGCTGGCCACCAAGCCAGAAGAACTCATCCGCATCACCGTCAAGGGGATGCTGCCGAAGAACTCCCTCGGCCGTCAGATGATCAAGAAGCTGAAGGTCTACAGCGGCCCGACGCATCCCCACGGCGCCCAGGCGCCGGTCAAGGTCGACTTCCCCCAGGCCCGTCGGGCCTCCTGACTAGGAGCAGCATGTCCCTTCCTCTCGTCCAGGCAACCGGT
Organism: Acidimicrobiia bacterium; assembly: GCA_031418775.1. GTDB lineage: Bacteria > Actinomycetota > Acidimicrobiia > Acidimicrobiales > JANYDT01 > JANLQX01. The sequence goes on along the minus strand of JANOJN010000154.1, from coordinate 23,868 downwards.
CGGCGCAAGCGTGCCGTCGCCCGTGTCAGCGTCCGCCCCGGCACCGGTGTGATCGTCATCAACGATCGCCCGATCGTCGAGTACCTCCCCTCGGAGCTGCTCCGCATGATCGCCACCGAGCCTCTTCGCCTCACCGAGACCCTCGAGGCGTTCGACATCAACGTCACGATGGACGGCGGTGGCGTCTCCGGCCAGGCCGGCGCCCTCCGCCTCGGCATCGCCCGTGCCCTTATCGAGATCGATCCGGAACGCCGCCCGGCGCTCAAGAAGGCTGGTTTCCTCACGCGAGACGATCGCAAGAAGGAATCGAAGAAGTACGGCCTCAAGAAGGCCCGCAAGGCCCCGCAGTACTCGAAGCGCTGACGTAGAGATCGACGAGGACCGGCGCTGCGGCGCCGGTCCGTTCGCGTGTGCCGGTTTCGGCGCGAGCGTCACCATCCCAGGAGGCAACGGACGGCATGGGTCTTCGATTCGGAACGGACGGCATGCGTGGGCTGGCGAACGCCGAGCTCACCCCGGAGCTCGCCCTCGCCCTCGGACGCGCGGCGTCGCGGGTGCTGGGCGTCGACGCTTCCCATGCCCGCGTCGCCGTCGGCAGCGACACCCGGCGGTCGGGCCCGCTGCTCTTCGGTGCTCTGAGCGCGGGGATCGCCGCCGAAGGTCTTGACGTCGTCGATCTCGGGGTCGTGCCGACTCCCGCCGTTGCCCTCCGGGCACAGCGCGACAACATCGTCGGGGCGATGATCTCGGCTTCGCACAACCCTTTCGAGGACAACGGCATCAAGTTCTTCGCCCCGGGTGGGCTCAAGCTTCCCGACTCGGTGGAAGCGATGATCGAACTCGAGCTGGATGCGCTCCTCGGTGGACGTGCCGACCCTCATGTTCGAATCGGCGCCGATGTCGGCCGCGTCATTTCCGACCCGTCGTTTCTCGACGTCTACGTCGCCCACGTCGTCGAGGCGCTGGAGGGGCGACGCCTTGACGGCATCCGAGTCGTCCTCGACACTGCGAACGGTGCCACGGCGGTGGCCGGACCGCACGCGTTCCGGGCACTCGGCGCCGAGGTGATCGTGCTCAACGACGCCCCCGATGGCACGAACATCAACGCGGAGTGCGGGTCGACCCACCCAGAGGCGCTGCGCGCCGCGGTCGTCGCCCACGGCGCCCAGATGGGGTTCGCCTTCGATGGTGACGCCGATCGCATGCTCGCCGTCGATGCCTTCGGGACGTTGGTCGACGGGGACCAGGTCCTGGCGATGCTGGCGGTCGACCGCCGAGAGCGGGGTCGCCTCACCGGCAATACCGTCGTCGTGACGGTGATGACCAACCTCGGGTTCCGTCTGGCCATGGCCGATCACGGGGTGGTCGTCGTCGACACGGCGGTCGGCGATCGGTACGTGCTCGAAGCGATGCTGGCCGGCGGCTTCGTCCTCGGGGGTGAGCAGTCCGGCCACGTGATCAACGCCGATATCGCCACGACCGGCGACGGAACGCTCAGCGCTGCGCTCGTTGCCGATCTGGTGGCCCGCTCCGGTCGATCGCTCGCCCAGCATGCCTCGGTAATGGAGCGCCTTCCCCAGGTCCTGCGCAACGTCAAGGGTGTCGACCGGAGCGGACTCGCCGGTGCTGACGAGCTCTGGGCCGAGGTCCGGGCCGTCGAGTCCGAGCTGTCCGGGCGCGGCCGGGTGCTGTTGCGACCCAGCGGCACCGAGGCGCTCGTGCGGGTCATGGTCGAAGCCCCCACCGCCGAGGTGGCCGCCAGCGCGGCCGCTCGCCTGTGCGAAACGGTGGAACGGGTGCTCGGCCCGGCTCTCTGATCGTCGGCGTGACGGCGCCCGGGCTCCGCCGGCGGCGGTGTCGGGTGGATAAGCCTCCTCAGCCGGGATACACGACTGAACGAGGGCTCAAGGTCGACCGGGGGTCCGCCGACAACAACGGGAGTGGACGTCCAGCGCCTGATCCCAGCGAACCTCCGTCCTCCGTCGACGGTCCGAGAGCTCGACATCGATATCCAGATGATCGAGGACCTGTTCTTGCGTCGCGGGCTGCGAACCGAGCGATCGAGCATCACCCGGCTCGCACGGGAGATCGGCATGTCGCCGATCATTGTCACGGCCGTCTTCGAGGATCTCCGTTCGCGCCAGTATCTCGACGTCCTCAAGCTCGAGGGCAACGACTACCACTTCTCCCTGACCGAACGTGGTCGGGATCGGGCGGAGGCATCGTTCAGCAGATGTTCCTACAGCGGCGTCGCTCCGGTGAGCATGGCGCTCTATCAGGAGATCTGCACGGAGTTGCGGGCGGAGGTCGACGTCAACTCCGCGATCGTCAACTCGGCGTTCGGTGATCTCGTCGTCGCCCAGCGGACGATCGACCGGATCGGTCCGGCGTTCGCAGCACAGCAGTCCATCTTCTTCTACGGCCCTTCGGGTACCGGGAAGACGTCACTGTCCGAGCGGTTGATCCGCCTGTACAACGATTGGATCGTCGTCCCCCACGCGGTGGAGATCGACGGGGCCATCATCACCGTCTTTGATCCGACGATCCATACGCCGGTGCAGAGCCAGCCCGAGGGCTTCGATCCTCGTTGGGTCGTTTGTGAACGGCCCATGGTGATTGCCGGCGGGGAGCTCGAGCTGTCGATGCTCCAGCTCAAGCGTGACCCGACGTCGAAGGTGTACTCCGCCCCGCTGCAAATGAAGGCGAACAACGGGGTTCTCCTGATCGATGACTTCGGCCGTCAACTCATCCAGCCGGGCGCGTTGCTGAACCGCTGGATCGTGCCGCTGGAACGCCGGATCGACTACCTGTCTCTCGACAGCGGACTGAAGTTCGCCATCCCGTTCGAGGTCCTTGTGGTGTTCTCCACGAACCTCGACCCGGCCAAGCTCGGCGACGACGCGTTCTTCCGGCGCATCCAGAACAAGATCTTCGTGGGGGCCACGACGACCGACGAGTTCGATCGCATTGTCGAGATGGCGGCGAAACGATTCGGATTGCATCTCGAGGCCGATTCCGGGTGGCTGGTCCGAACGGTATGCCGCGAGTTCGGCCGTAGTCGCCTCTACCCGACCTATCCGCACGACCTGTTCCGGATCGTGCGGTCGATCTGTGACTACGAGCGGGTGCCATACGACATCGACCGCTCACGCCTCTGGCAGGCGGCCGAGCTCTATTTCACCGCGTCCTCGACGGGCGATTGGAGCGATGACAGCGGCCTCGCCGCCTCCTTCTCCGCGGAGATGTCCGGCGCCTCCGGCATCGCCGGCATCCAACCCTGACCGGCGTGTCGTGAGAGAGAGGTTGCCCGCCCTGCTGGCCCAGCGCTGCGCCGCTCGCTGCGCTCGACTGCTCGCAACACGAGTGACCGGCGTGTCGTGGGAGAGAGGTTGCCCCCATTTGTGGGGGCAGAACACCTCCGATCGACGTTGGGAGGTGTTCAGCCGCAGGCGGCGTCCGGCGACGCCGCGCCCGGACCGACCGGGCCGGTAACCTGTCCGTCGTGCCGCCGACAGCTCTCGCCGAACTCGCCGTAGGAACCCCTGTCGTCTCCACGGTGTCCATGCGTGGAGTGCCCGAGGGCACGGCCGGCAAGGTCATCCACGTCCAGGGGCTGTCCTGGATCCGTTACTGGGTGTGGTTCGACAACGGGCAGCGGATCGGCACGCTCGGCCGGACCAAGTTGGCCACGGTGGACGAATGGGCGCGTCGCTTCGACGCGCCGGTCGAATCGTCAGTAGCCGAAGCGGCGGTGAGCTCAGCCGACGGCGGGGCCTCGGTGGACTCGAGCGGCGATGTCGGTGGCGTGCCGGGCCACTTGTTGGAGCGATCACGGGCCGCCCGCGCTCGTTGGGCCGCCAAGAAGGGCTGAACCCCGCTTTTCTTCGGCCGCCGTCAATTGGTGCGGCGTCGATGCCGATGATGCAGCGAACGGAAACGACCCGTTCCGTCTGTTGTTCAAGTCGCGCCGGCCTTTGCGTCGGCGCCCAAGCGTGAGGTCGCTGACGTGTGTGGAATCGTTGCAGTCACCGGGGCCGGTTCGGCTCTCCCCATCCTGCTGAACGGCCTCGCCCGTCTCGAGTACCGCGGGTACGACTCAGCCGGAGTCGTCCTCCAGCAGGACGGCCTGTGGATGGACAAGAAGGCCGGGAAGCTCGCCGTTCTCGTCGAATCTCTCGGTGACCATGCCCCGACGGGTCCGGGCACGGGCATCGGCCACACCCGCTGGGCCACCCACGGCAAGCCGGTTGACCACAACGCCCATCCGCACGTCGACCACAGCGGAAAGGTTGCTGTCGTCCACAACGGCATCATCGAGAACTACGTCGAGCTGAAGAACGCGATGATTGCTGACGGCCATCGGTTCACGTCGGAGACCGACACGGAGGTTCTGGCGCACCTGATCGGGATGGAAGTCGATGCCGGTCTCGCGCTTGCCGATGCCGTGCGGTCGGCGCTCCGCAAGGTCGACGGGAGCTTCGCCATCGCGGTTCTTCATGCCGACATCCCGGATCTGATCATCGGTGCACGCCGCGGCTCCCCTCTGATCTGCGGACGTACTGATGCACTGGGATTGCTGGCCTCCGACATTCCGGCGATCCTCTCGGAAACCCGTGAGATCTACGTGATCGAGGACGACAACATCGTCGAGGTCACTCCGGGCGCAATCGTGGTCACCACGCTTGACGGCACCGTAGTAACACCGCAGGCGCGGCACATCTCTTGGGATCTCGAAGCGGCCGAGAAGGGTGGTTATCCCGACTTCATGCTCAAGGAGATCCACGAGCAGCCGGCGGCGATCACGGAGACGCTCCGTGGCCGTACGCGCGCTGATGGTTCGCTGGTGCTGGACGAGATGCGCTTGAGCATCGATCAACTCCGTTCGATCGATCGCGTCTCGATCGTCGGATGCGGAACGAGTTTCTACGCAGGCCTCGTTGCCAAATACGCGATCGAACACTGGACACGGATGCCCTGCGAGGTAGACGTCGCGTCGGAGTTCCGGTACCGAGATCCGGTCCTCGGGCCGTCGACGCTCGTTGTCGGCATCAGTCAGTCCGGCGAGTCGCTCGACACCATGGAGGCGATCCGTTACGCACGCAGCGCGACGAACAAGGCCAAGGTGCTCACGGTCAGCAACGTGGTCGATTCCTCGATGGCCCGTGAGGCAGATGCTGTTCTCTACACCCACGCCGGACCCGAGATCGGCGTCGCCGCCACGAAGACCCATCTCGCGCAGATCGTCGCCATGCAACTCCTGGCGTTGTACCTGGCCCAGGTGCGGAACACCCAACATCCGGGGGAGATCAAGGCGCTGCTCGAGATCCTCGAGTCGCTGCCCGACAAGGTCGAGGCCGCACTTGCCCACACCGAACACATCACGATGCTGGCGAAGCGCTTCTCCGACACGCGCGACTTCTTCTTCCTCGGACGCAACACCGGCTATCCCACCGCGCTCGAGGGAGCGCTGAAGTTGAAGGAGATCAGCTACGTGCGCGCCGAGGCCTACCCTGCAGGCGAGATGAAGCACGGGCCCATCGCCCTGATCGAGCCCGGGAGCGTCGTGATCGGCGTCGCCACGCGTGGTCGTCTTCACGCCAAAATGCTCTCGAACATGCAGGAGATGCGCGCGCGGGGGGCAACGATCGTGCTCGTCGCCAACGAAGGTGACGAGGAGACGGCGGCGCAGGCCGATGAAGTGTTCTGGGTGCCATCGCTTCCTTCGAACGCGGAACTCTTCATGCCGGCGGTGAACGTGGTACCACTCCAGATCTTCGCTTACGCGCTGGCGCGGGCCAAGGGTCTCGACGTCGACAAGCCCCGGAACCTGGCGAAGACGGTGACGGTCGAGTAGCACCCGTTCGGTTCACCCAGGCTTGCGCTCCGAGGGTGTACAACCGAGGGGTGAGCATTGTCGGGATCGGTATCGACGTGGTCGACGTCGCACGCATGCGCGAGACGCTCAGCCGAACGCCGTCGTTTCGCGAGCGCTGCTTCACCGTCGGCGAACGGGCGTACGCCGAGAAGGCGCACGATCCGGCCGAGCGCTTCGCAGTCAGGTTCGCGGCAAAAGAGGCGGTGATGAAGGCCATGGGCCTCGGTCTGGGGGCGTTCGGCTTCTATGACGTCGAGGTGATTCGCGCTGACGATGGCGTCCCGAGTCTCCTGATCTCCGGAGACGCTGCCCGGCTCGCCGACAACCTGGGCATCGTCCATTGGCATCTTTCTCTCACGCACACCGAAACCACCGCCGCTGCTTACGTGATCGCCGAGCGATGACTCCGGTCGTCTCACCGGCGCAGATGCGGACCCTCGATGAGCAGTCCGGGGTTCCCGAGGCTGCACTCGTCGAGCGCGCCGGCCGAGCAGTTGCCTGGACAGCACGCTCGATGTTGGGCGGGGTGTACGGACGACGGGTGACCGTCCTCGCCGGCCCGGGAAACAACGGTGCCGACGGTTTGGTTGCCGCACGTGTGCTTGCTTCGTGGGGAGTGGCGGTCCGAGTGGTTCGTGTCGATAGCACCGCTCCACCCCCGAGCCGCATCGAGGATGCTGACCTCGTCATCGACGCGTTGTTCGGCACGGGAACCGTGCGGCAGATGACCTTCCCATCCGTAGGTGTACATACGATGGTCCTCGCTGTCGACATCCCTTCAGGGATCGACGCCCGCACCGGCGACCTCTTCCCCGGATGCTCAGCGCCGCACGCCGACGTCACCGTCACTTTCGTCGCGCCGAAACCGGGACTGCTGTTCGAACCCGGTGCCTCGTTGGCCGGTGAGATCCGTGTCGCCGACATTGGCATCGACCCCGCCCCCGCCGACGAATCGGCACGGACCATGCTGCTCGACGAGGCATCCGTCCACAAACGCCTCCGGCGTCCGACGGTGACCGCCCACAAGTGGAAGCACGCAGTGCTCGTCGTCGCGGGAAGCTCCGGGATGACGGGTGCCGCGGTGCTGTGTGCTCACTCCGCTGCCCGCAGTGGCGCATCGCTCGTCAGGTTGTCGATTCCCGGAACGGTGCTCGGCGGCGACGAGGTGGTCGGGATGGAGCTCCCTTCCGTCGAATGGGGGATAGTCGCGGCAAGCCACGCCGCTCGCTGTTCGGCAGTGATCGTCGGCCCGGGACTCGGTTCTGATGTTGCGACTCAGGCCGAGGTTCGAGCGCTGCTCGACGCGCTCCCGGCCGGCTTGCCCGTGATCCTCGATGGGGACGGGCTTGGCGCGGTCACGCCCGAACTGCTCGCGGCGCTGCACAGACCGATGATCCTGACCCCGCACGACGGCGAGTTCACCCGGCTCTCCGGCAAAGCTCCGTCCTCCGACCGGATCTCGACGACTCGGGACCTTGCACTCCGAACGCACGCCGTGGTGTTGCTCAAGGGACCGACTACCGTCGTTGCGTCGCCAGACGGGCACGTCGAAGTCATTCGTTCCGCTGATCAGCGCCTGGCCACTGCCGGTTCGGGCGACGTACTCGCCGGCGTGGTCGGAGCGTTCTGCGCCGTCGGCATGGATCCGTTCCACGCCGCATCGACGGCGGCGTTCGTTCATGGCAAGGCGGCAATGCGGGGGCGTCCGGTCGGCCTGATGGCCGGTGACCTCCCCGTCCTGATCGCCGACCTGCTGACGGAGTGGCTGGGGACGGTCCCGACCGCCCCGTGACGTCGGCGAGACTGGTCGGACGATGAGCGAGCAGTTCCGCCCCACCACCGCATGGATCGACCTCGATGCGGTTCGTCATAACACGCGCGCGTTCGTCGAACACGTCGCGCCCGCCAGCGTGTGCGCCGTCGTCAAGGCGGATGGATACGGACACGGTGCCATCCAGTGCGCGCGAGCCGCGCTCGAAGGCGGGGCGGCGATGCTCGCCGTTGCGTCCGTCGAGGAGGGTGTGGAACTCCGCGGCGCCGGGGTCGATTCGCCGATTCTGCTCCTCTCGGAATTCCCGATCGGCGCCGAGGTGGCAGTGCTCGAGAACCGCCTCACTCCGACGGTGTACTCGTTCGATCGGATTGGCGCGCTCCACGCCGCCGGGGCACCGGTGGGGACCAGCGTGCATCTGAAGGTCGACACCGGCATGCACCGGGTCGGCGCGTTACCGACCGAGGCGCTCGCATTCGCCCAGGCGATCGACGCGTCGTCGGTTCTCGAGCTCGCCGGGACATTCACGCATCTGGCGGTCGCCGACACCGTCGACTGGGATGACCCAAATCATCCGTATACATATCATCAGCTCGATTGTTTCGACGATGTGCTTGCCACTCTTGTGGCGGCGGGCATCGATCCCGGGGTCTGCCATGCATCGAACTCCGCCGGCGCGCTCGCGCACCCACGGGCTCGGTACGACATGGTGCGCGTCGGCGTGTCGCTGTACGGAAACGATCCGGATCCCGGATGTGCGGCGGAGACGTTCGGGGTATCGCTCCGCGCGCCGCTCCATCTGGTCAGTCGCGTTGCCCACACGAAGCGACTCGCGGCGGGCTCTCGGATCTCCTATGGCCTGACGTACGAATTGGCCTGTGACTCCGTCGTTGCGACCGTTCCGATCGGCTACGCCGATGGCGTTCCTCGTCGACTGTCGGCGGTGGGTGGTCACGTGCTGATCAACGGACAGCGTTTCCCGATCGCTGGCAGAGTCACGATGGACCAGATCGTGATCGACTGCGGTCCTGCCGATGAGGCCGGCGCGGTGGTCGAACGGGGAGATGAGGTCGTTCTGCTCGGATCCCAGGGTGGCGAACGCATCACACCGTGGGACTGGGCCCAGCGTCTCGACACCATCACCTACGAGATCACCTGCGGGATCTCGAAGCGCGTGCCTCGCCGTTTTGTCGATACCGAGGTTTCGACAGCACATGGCTGAGCGACGGAGAGGCTTGGTCCCGGCCGGGATCATCGGCGCTCTCGTTGGAGCCGGATACGGCGCCACGAAGTTGCTGGCCGCGTCGGACCGCCGGCGAACCGGTGTCGATCGCGAGCACATGGCGCGTGCGATGGAGTATCTCGCCGAACCCGTTGGTACGAGACACCATCTGTTCGCGTCGGCCGACGGCGGTCAACTCCACGCTGTCGAGCACGGTCGTGTCGACGCGAAGCCGATCGTGCTGCTCCACGGTGTCAACCTGGCCGCCGCTCTGTACAACCATGTGCTCGCCGACCTCGGCGACCGCTTCCGGGTGATCGCGCTCGACTGGAGGGGTCACGGCCGAAGCCGGCCCGGCCGCGACGGGTACGGTGTCGGCCAACTCGGGAGCGACGTGGCAACGCTCCTGGAGCACTTCGACCTCACCGATGCTGTCGTGCTCGGTCATTCGATGGGTGGCATGGGGCTCGGGCGATTCGCCGTCGATCATCCCGGCGTTCGTTCCTCACGAGTGAGCGGCCTCGTGTTCTGCGACACCGCTGCGTTCGACGTCGGGCATCTGCCGCGGATCCTTCGTTCGCTGCAACCTCAGCTCGCGTCGCTCAGCGCGCGGCACCCCGAACTGATCGGGAAGATCCAACAGGCTCCGCGTGGCGACCTCGCCTATGCGGCGAACCGGTACGTCTTCGGGAAGAACCCTGATCCCATCGCGGTGGAGCAGCACAGCCTGTTGGTCGACGCGATGTCGCCGCTCGCGATGTCGAACTCGTTGCTGCCGTTGCTGTCCCACGATCTGCGCTCGTCGCTCCCGTCGGTCGCGACCCCGTCGCTCGTCATGGTCGGTTCCGACGACCCGCTCACTCCGCCGAGCCAGGCCGAGGATCTGCTCCGGCTGCTGCCCAACGCTCGGCTGCACACCTTTCCCGACGCCGGCCATATTCCGATGCTGGAATGTCGTGTCGAGTTCGCGATCGTGCTGGCGTCGTTCGCCGACGAGGTGCAGTCCACCGGCTGACCGCCGCCCGACCCGTTCGTGACCCGTCGGTGGGCCAGCAGGCACGCTCGGGCCAGCTAGGGCCGAAAAATTCGAAGGGAGCCGGCCCGAGCGAGTGAGCCGGCCCACGAGGTTTGCGCGTTGTGCCGGCAACCTCGGGGGAGGGAGAGGTCAGGTGATGAGATGGCCGCCGGCGATCGCCAGCGCGATCGACGGGAACAGCGGCAGACGTGGCAGCAGACAAGCCTGCACGGCGTGGTACACATCGGGCTTGCCCGACCACACCGATTGCGCCGGGTGGTTGCGGGAGTCGAGTTGATGGATCCACGATCCATCGCGAAGGTCGACGAAGTGCTCGATCGCGAACGACCACCACTGCTCGTAGTAGTCGTTATAGAAGTCGTCGTTCGCGGCGTCGAGCAGTGCGGCGGCGGAGGCGATTGCCTCGCACACCACCCAGTGGAGCCGGTCGCGGACGACCGCGTCGCCGTCCCAGTCGGTCGTGTAGACGAACCCCGACGCACCGTCGGTCGACCATCCGTCCGTCACGGCCCGGGCGAAGAGCGACTTGGCCGACGACACCAGCCAACTCGGGGTGCGCTGGCGCGGGCCGTCCGACTCGACGGACGACCGTTCGCGAAGAGCCGCGTCGAGGTGAAGGAGCAGGCGTGACCATTCGAACGCATGCCCGACGGTCGCTCCGTAGGGACGGAACGGGTGGTTCGGCTGGTCCACGTTGTAGTCGAAGAGGGTTTCCCCGGCCGGAGTGAAATGCTCCGGGATCCGCCACTCGTTGTGCCGTGCCTGGGTGTTGATGAACCAATCAGCAATGCGGAAGGCACGATCGAGCCATCGCCCGTCTCCGGTCGCGTCGGCGACGGCCAGACAGCTCTCGACGCCATGCATGTTTGCATTGGCCCCGAGATAGGGCTCGGCCACGCTCCAGTCGACGTTCCAGACGTCCATGATTCGACCGTTCGCCTCGTCCCAGAAATGGGACTCGAACACGGCGATGGCTTCATCGAGGAGATCCCGCGCACCCGGCCGGTCGGCCACGTGGGCGCTTGACGCGGCGAGCAGAACGAAGTCGTGGTCGTAGGCGCGCTTTTCATCGCGCATGGAGGGTTCCGTGGACGTGAACCACCCACCGTGCTCGGCGTCGCGCAGCAGGACATTCAGGGCCGTCACGCCGTGATCGACGAATTCGGCACAGTCGGCGTGACCGAGCAGCACGCCGAGCGACAGCACGTGGGTCATCCGGGTGGTGATCCATGTCTCGACCGGACGGCCGAGCTCAGGTCGGCACTGTGTGTCGAGCCAGGCGAATCCGCCGTCAGGGTGCCGGGATGCCTGAGCGCTCTGCAGCAGCCGATCCGTCTCCGATTTCAGCCATCGGCGATGCGATCCGTCGTTCCAGTCCATGGCTGGACACTACGAGCCCCGCGGGAGCCTCGGCGGCGGGGGACGACGGTGAAGCGGGAGAGCCCGGTGGAGACGATGCGGTGGCTCGTTGCCGCTCTGGCCAGCGGAACGGACTGGCCCAGCGCTTGCGGATGCGCAGACGCCAGCCGATGGTGAGCGCGAGTGCGACCATTCCCCACCCGGCGAACACGTCGATCAGGTAGTGCTCTCCGGAGTACACGAGGGCGAACGCCATGGCCAGTGGAAAGAGCACGAGTAGGGGGCGGACCGGTTTCCAGACGACGCCCCAGAGGAAGACGCAGACCATGAGTGCCTGTGCGCTGTGAAGGGAAGGAATCGCTGCGAACGGGTTCACGGTTCCCTGTCCCTTCTCAATCACGCGCGAGGCGAAGTTCAGTCCGACATGACTCCAGGCCCGACCGGCGAGCACGCGGGGGAACGGGTCGATGAGCCCCTTGCGGGCGGCGTACCAGGGTGGTGCGGTGGCGTACAACGCGAAGATCGCGCAACTTGCGAAGTTCACCGAGACGAACGTTGCGGCGTACCAACGCCAACGGACTCGGGTTCGCCACAGGATCCCAGCGGTCAGGTAGGGCACCAAGAAATGGGACTGGTACACCGCGCTGACGCCGATGTCGTACCAGCGGACAGTCGAGCTGTCCGTCTTCAGAATCCGCTCGGACTCGGCGACGGTGAGGCGGCCGAGGCCGGCTTTGGGGGTCACCAGCCAATCTTGAAGCCGTTCGGTCCAGAGACGACCACCGCCGAGCCATCGATCGATGGTGATCTGGGGCGTCACCGCAAGCGGTGCGTCGATCCAATGGCCCACGGCACGGGCGAAGTCGTAGAGGAATAGGGCAAGGAGGAACGGCACCCAACTCGCCAGCGTGACGATCACGTCGCGTCGGGCGCGCCCGATCGTGGCCACGAGAGCAAGGCCGAGAATCCACCCGGCGATGATCTCGCGGTCCGACGGAATAGCCTCGGTCGACCGGAGATACAGCGCCGTGGCGACGACGTACTGCAGCATCGATGCAGTACGGATCCGCGACCAGGTTGTGGCACTGAGTCCGAGGGGAGTCCGCGCAGCGTCGGTGACGGCAATCTGGGCCAACGACTCGTTGGCCGCGATCCGCGTATCGAGGACCTCCATCGCTTCAAGGCTACCGGCGTGACACCTCCCGTTGGTCCGCGGTACACCGTCGGCGGGCGCAACCGACCCTCGGTGACCCAGATGGAAGGGCTGGTGTGCAAACCTCGACCCATGCCAGGACGTGCCGAGTTCGTCCTTCCTGCGGTCGACGTGGCGTTGCTCTCACGTCTGGCCGGGGCTCTGGCGGCGGCCATCCAGCCGGGTGACGTGGTGTTGCTCGTCGGTGACCTCGGTGCGGGGAAGACGACCTTCACGAAGCATGTCGCAGGGGCACTCGGTGTAGTCGAGCCCGTCACGAGCCCGACGTTCACGATCGCCCACACCTATCAGGCGGGCCCCCAGGCGCCGGTCCGGTCGCTCATGCATCTCGACGCATACCGCCTCGGGGGAGCGGATGATCTCGACGCGGTCGGACTGTTCGATGGCCTCGACGAGGGCGCTGCCGCTGTCATCGAATGGGGCGACATCGTCGCGGACGCGTTCGACGAACCGCTCACCGTCAACTTCGCGTTCGTCGATGAAGAGACCCGATCGGTGACCTGCTCGGCGCCCCCCGACAGCAGTTGGTCCGGTCGGATCCGATCGATCTCGGCCGAGGTGGGGGGTCCACGATGCTGATCGCGGCTATCGACACGTCCACGATCGCCGTTTCCGTGGCGCTGGCCGACGCGGACGGTCTCGTCGCCCGCTTCGACGCGCCCCGGGTGCGGCGTCACACGGAGACCGTTCTTCCTGCCCTCGACGCTGTCCTCACGCTCGTCGGGCGGACGCGTCGCGAGATCACCCATCTGTGCGTCGACGTCGGCCCCGGGATGTTCACCGGCCTGCGGGTCGGCGTCACGACGGCGATCACCCTCGCCATGGGTTTCGACATCCCTGTTGTCTCCGTCGGGAGCCTCGACCTCCTTGCCTGGCGGGTTGCCCTGGACGGAGCGCATCGGGGCACCGTCGGAGCTGTCCTCGATGCCCGGCGCAGGGAGTGCTTCGTGCAACCGTTCGCAGTCACCCCTGGGGCGGCTCCGGTCCCCCTGGCACCTGCGGCGGTCATGCCGCCGACTTCGGCGGCCGGGCTCCTGCGCCAAAACGGCTGCCTGGGGGTGATCGGTGACGGCGCGGTGGCCTACCCGGAACCGTTCGCCGGGTTCACGGTCCTCGCTCCCCGTTATCCCGACGCCGCGACCGCGGCGATCGTCGCGGTCCGGACCATCGACACCGCGACCTCCGCCGATGAGGTGGCGCTGCGCTACCTCCGAGAACCGGACGCCGAGATCCCGAAGGACCTCCGCCCGTGATCGGCGTCGACGGAGTGCCGGAACGCGTGGCCGCGGTCGGGGAGGTCCCGGTCGTTCGCACGATGGAGTCGGGCGACGTCGATCCGGTGCTGGCGATCGAACGGATCTCGTCGCCGGACCCGTGGACGCGCGGGATTCTCCACGATGAACTGCACGGGGAGGGTCGGCGCTATCACGTCGCAACGATCCACGGGGAGGTCGTCGGGTTCAGCGGCATGCTCACCCAGGTCGGCGAAGGTCACCTGACCAACATCGCCGTTGCACCCAGCTTTCGGGGTCGTCGCGTCGCCGCCCACCTCCTGCTGGGGGGCGTGCGGTGGGCCCTGGAACAGCACGTCGGCTCGCTCACCTTGGAGGTGCGGGTCGGGAACGAACCGGCGATCCGTCTCTACCGGCGATTCGGCTTCGCCCCAGTTGGCACTCGCCCGAAGTACTACCCGAATGGCGATGACGCCCTCATCCTGTGGGCTCACGATGTCGACTCGGCCGAGTACGACATGCGCTTGGGCATGGTCGAGACCTGGCTGGCCGCGCAACGGATGGGTGACGAGGCGGCCGGCCATCGGTCGACCAGCGGCAGGACGGTCGGCCCGTGAGGGTCCTCGGCATCGAGACATCGTGCGACGAGACGGCGGCGGCAATCGTTGTCGACGGTCGTCGCATCGAGTCGTCGGTCGTGTCGACGCAGATCGCACTCCACGCGCCGTTCGGTGGAGTGGTGCCCGAGATCGCCGGGCGTGCGCACGTCGAGCGGATCGTTCCGGTCATCCGGGAGTCCTTGCGTCTGGCCGGGCTCGGTCCGGATGGGGCCGGTATCGACGCCCTTGCGTGCACGGTCGGTCCCGGACTCATCGGGGCGTTGCTCGTCGGCGTCAGCGCGGCGAAGTCGTTGGCGTGGTCATGGAACGTGCCGTGCCTCGGCGTCAACCATCTCGAGGGGCACCTCGCCTCGCCCTTCCTCGAGGCCGGGCCGGACGCGGAACCGGAGCTCCCACTGCTTACGCTTCTCGTGTCGGGCGGGCACACGCTGCTCGTTCTCGTCCGTACACCGACGTCATATGAGGTCCTCGGCTCGACGATCGACGACGCCGCGGGGGAGGCCTACGACAAGGTCGCCCGCCTCCTCAAGCTCGGCTATCCGGGCGGTCCGGCGATCGATCGCTTGGCGGCGACCGGGAATCCGCGGGCGATCGCCTTCCCGAGGGCCATTCGCGACCGGCCGTACGATTTCTCCTTCAGCGGGCTGAAGACCGCGGTTGCGAACCACGTCCGGGCAAACGGCGTGCCGGACGCAGTCGCCGCGGCCGACATCGCCGCTTCGTTCCAGGCGGCAGTCGTAGATGCGCTCGCCGAGAAGACACAAGCCGCCGGACAGCGGCACGGGATCCGCTCCGTTGCCATCGGCGGTGGCGTCGCCGCGAACGCAGCGCTCCGGGCGCGGATCGCGGCGATCGGCGCGGCCGAGGGATGGCAGGTGCACATCCCCGACCGGAGCTTCTGCACCGACAATGCCGCGATGATCGCCGCGGCTGCCTGGTGGTGGCGCGACGTCGACGCCCCATTTGGCCTCGCCGCTGCGGCGGACCCGAATCTCCGTCTCCGCCGCCCCGGCTGACGAGACCGGTCGGTTTCGGGCCGGGATGCGTCACGCGCACCTCGCCCGAACTCACGCGCAGATTGGTGCGGAGAAGCCGACGATTGCCGTTTTCCGGCGAGGTGCGTGCCGAATCTGCGCGTGGATTGCGAGGCCGCAAAGGGCGGTTTTGGCACTCTGCTTGTTGGTTGGGGGTGGTTGGTGGGTTGGTTCATTCGTCGCCCTTTTGGCACTCTGCGGGTGAGTTTGCCAACACAGCCTCTGAGCGCGGGTAATCTGGCACTCACACCCGTCGAGTGCCAACCGTTTGCGGTTGTTGTTCGTCGGTGACCGATCCAAGCCCCCAGAACCGGCGCGTCCCGTCTGGTTCTCCTCAACGGAGGAATTCCAATGAACGTCAAGCCCCTCGAGGACCGCATCGTCGTCGAACCGAACGAAGCGGAGACCACCACCAGCTCCGGCCTCGTCATCCCCGACACCGCGAAGGAGAAGCCCCAGCAGGGCAAGGTCCTCGCCGTCGGCCCCGGCCGCACCCTCGACAACGGCACGGTTGCCCCGCTCGCCATCAACGTCGGCGACACCGTTCTCTATTCGAAGTACGGCGGCACCGAAGTGACCGTTGCCGGCAAGGACTACTTGATCCTCGCCAGCCGCGACGTCCTCGCCGTCATGGGGAGCTGAGGTTTCCCGATGTCAAAGATCCTGAAGTTTGACGAGGCCGCCCGCCGCGGTCTCGAAGCCGGCGTGAACAAGCTGGCCGACGCCGTCAAGGTGACGCTCGGTCCGAAGGGCCGCAACGTCGTCATCGAGAAGAAGTTCGGCGCCCCGACGATCACCAACGACGGTGTCACCATCGCCAAGGAGATCGAGCTCGAAGACCACTTCGAGAACATGGGTGCGCAGCTCGTCAAGGAAGTCGCCACCAAGACCAACGACGTTGCCGGTGACGGCACCACCACCGCCACCGTGCTGGCTCAGGCCATGGTCAAGGAAGGCCTTCGCAATGTCGCCGCCGGCGCCAACCCGATGGGCCTGAAGAAGGGCATCGAGAAGGCCGTGGCCGCAGCTGTCGAGGCCATCTCGGCCCTGTCGATCTCCGTCGACGGTTCCACCGAGAAGGTTGCCCAGGTCGCTTCGATCTCGGCTGCCGACGCATCCATCGGCACCACGATCGCCGAAGCGATCGACAAAGTCGGCAAAGACGGCGTCGTCACGGTCGAGGAGTCGAACACGTTCGGCACCGAGCTCGAGTTCACCGAAGGTATGCAGTTCGACAAGGGCTACCTGTCGCCGTACTTCGTCACCGACCCGGAGCGCCAAGAGGCCGTCCTCGACGACCCCTACATCCTCTTCGTCAACTCGAAGATCAGCTCGGTGCACGACATGCTGCCTGTGCTCGAGAAGGTCATGCAGACCGGCAAGCAGTTGCTCATCGTCGCCGAAGACATCGACGGCGAAGCGCTGGCCACCCTCGTGGTCAACAAGATTCGTGGCACGTTCAACTCCGCTGCGGTCAAGGCTCCGGGCTTCGGCGAGCGCCGCAAGGCCATGCTGCAGGACATGGCCATCCTTACGGGTGGCACCGTCATCAGTGAGGAGATCGGTCTCAAGCTCGACACGGTCACCCTCGACCTGCTTGGCCGGGCCCGCAAGATCCAGATCACCAAGGACAACACCACCATCGTTGAGGGTGGTGGAACCCACGACGAAGTGAAGGGCCGTGTTGCCCAGATCAAGCGTGAGATCGAAGACACCGATTCCGACTGGGATCGCGAGAAGCTTCAGGAGCGTCTGGCCAAGCTGGCCGGAGGCGTTGCCATCATCAAGGTCGGCGCCGCCACCGAGGTCGAACTCAAAGAGAAGAAGCACCGCATCGAAGACGCCCTCTCGGCCACTCGTGCAGCTCTGGAAGAGGGCATCGTCCCCGGCGGCGGAACTGCACTCATCCGCGCCCGCTCCGCCATCGACGCACTCGACCTCACCGGCGACGAGCACACCGGTGCCCTGTTGGTCCGTAAGTCCCTCGAGGCGCCGCTGTTCTGGATTGCCCAGAACGCCGGTTTGGAAGGCTCTGTCATGGTCAACGCCGTGCAAGCCGCCACGGGCAACATCGGCCTCAACGCCCTCACCGGCGAAATGGTGGACCTCGTCGAGGCCGGCGTCATCGACCCGGCCAAGGTCACCCGTTCAGCTCTGCAGAACGCCGCGTCGATCGCTGCGCTGCTCCTCACCACCGAGGCCATCGTTGCCGATAAGCCGGAGCCTGCTGGCGCTGGCGGTGGCGGCGGCATGCCCGGCGGCATGGGCGGTATGGGCGGGATGATGTGATCTGACGCTCACGCGTCACTTCTGCTCTCGGAACGGCCGGACCTTCGGGTCCGGCCGTTTTGCATGGGGGAGGTGTTATGCCGGAACCGGTGACTTCCGCAGGTCGGCCACGAGGTCCACGGCGAGCGCGACCAACGCCGCGAGCACCAACGCGATGCCGAACCATCTCGTGGCGTTGACCCGTTCGTTGAGGACGAGCACGCCGCACAGCAGTTGTCCGACCGGGGTGAAGTACTGGAGCAACCCGAGCATGGCGAGAGGGATGCGAGTTGCCGCTACGCCGAACATCGTCAGCGGCACCGCGGTCACGATCCCGATCAGGAGCGCCAGTGTCAGGGTCGAGGTGGAGGCCGAGGTGAGGACGATGCCGGCCGGTCGAACGGCGAGCACCGCCAGTCCGATGAACCCGAGGGGGAGCATGGTGAAGGTCTCGGCCGCGAGCGCCCGGACGCCGTCGAGTCCGGTCGTTTTCTTGAGGTACCCGTACAGCCCGAAGCTCGACGCGAGGGAGAGGGCAATCCACGGGACCTTGCCGTATCCGATGGCCAGGACTGCGACCGACGCGGCCCCGAGGACGAGTGCGGCCTGCTGATTGCGTCGTAGGCGTTCGTGGAGAACGAACACCCCGAGGGCGACGGAGACGAGCGGGTTGATGAAGTAGCCGATCGCTGCGTCGACGACATGACCGTTGGCTGCGGCCCACACGTAGATCAACCAGTTCGTCGTGACCATCAGCCCGGCGAGCGCGACCCGGGCCAGGCGATGGCGGTCGCTGAGGAGTTCGCGGAACCACGAGTGATCGCGCTGCGCGAGGAGCACGAGCCAGACCGATGCACTCGTGAGCACGATCCGCAGACTCGCCAGTTCGAGCGCCGGGATCTCTCGGAGTCGATGGAAG
Organism: Acidimicrobiia bacterium; assembly: GCA_031418775.1. Taxonomy (GTDB): domain Bacteria; phylum Actinomycetota; class Acidimicrobiia; order Acidimicrobiales; family JANYDT01; genus JANLQX01. The sequence goes on along the minus strand of JANOJN010000154.1, from coordinate 5,319 downwards.
TAGAGCGGGAAAAGCCCCCAGATCAGGTAGGCCGAGGCGCCGGCGATGATTCCGGTCCGTCGGTCTGAAGACGGCGCTCGCACTTGGACCACCGTACCGGTGGCCAAGCCCCCAGGCTTTGAGGTTTCCCCAGGCGACACCACCGCGATTCGGGAGAGGCACCTGCGCCAGTAGCTTGGTCGATATGGCTTTTGTTCCTCCCCCCGCCGATCCGGCCAAGCTCCTCGCTACCTGGTTGCTGTGGGAGAAGGGTGAGGAGACCCCGGGCCGTGTTCTCGCTGACCTGAAGACGGCGGGCATGCGCGAGCTCCTCGAGTCACTCGTCAACCCCGCCTGAGCTTCGTCACGGTGGCTCGCGGCGGTCAACAGACGATTCCCCGCCCACCCGGTTGGAAGACAGGGGGACCCAATCCCTGGACCCGCCATGCGGGCGACGCTTCGTTTGCCCTGCCCGAGATCGAGACCCGACTGGCGCGTCACGGGGAGGAGCGAGCAATCCCCGGCGGCGCGGCGTTGGCGGATCTCCTTCCGACCACGCCGATGCGTCCGCCGTTCGTGAACGTGGCGAAGGATGCCGCCGTCCTGCTCCCACTGTTCACCGACCAAACCGGTGCGACCCGTCTCCTCCTCACCCGCCGATCGGGACGCTTGCGTAACCATCGCGGCGAGGTCGCGTTCCCTGGTGGACGGCTCGATCACGGCGAGACCCCCGTGCAAGCAGCGCTGCGCGAGACCGAGGAGGAGGTCGCCCTTCCCCGGTCGGCCGTTCGTATTGTCGGCGAGCTCGAGCCGCTGACGACCGTGGTGTCGTCGTCGCGGATCACCCCGCTGGTCGGCGTCGTCGACGACATGGTCTCGTTGCTCCCTTCCCTGCGACCGAATCCGATCGAAGTGGACCGGATCTTCTCCGTGCCCCTCACCGAACTGATCCACGCGGACTGCTACCGCGAGGAGATCTGGCCCTTTACCGACGGCACGTTCCCGGTGTGGTTCTTCGAGGTCGACGACGACACGATCTGGGGCGCCACGGCCCGCATGATCCGCCGTCTTCTCGACCTCAGCCTTCTCTGAAGCGGCGGGCCGTTCCTGCACCCGGGAGCACGGGCCGGTAGCCTCGGGCAATGACCGAAGCGTGGATGAAACCACCTGCGGAGGAACCTCGGGAAACGACCGTTGAGGAGCGCGGAATACTTCTGGTCGACGTCTTGCAGCTCTCGGATGCATTGCCGCCACGCCGGCGCGAGGATCTGCAATCTCTGGGCTTCCGGGAGCTGTGTGCAAAGCACTGAGCCGTCGCTGGTCGAGAAGATCTTGACCCTGGATCGAGCCTTCGAGGGCGCCGGGATCGAGCACGCATTCGGTGGCGCGCTCGCCCTTGCGTTCTATACGCGTGAACCTCGGGCGACCGCGGACATCGACGTCAACGTCGCGCTCCCCTCGACGGACGTGGGGCGGGTGTTCGACGCGCTCCCCGCGCCCGTTGCCCACGGACCTGTCGATTTCGAGAAGGTTCGAAACGACGACCAGGTCCGGCTCTGGTGGGGGCGTACGCCGGTCGATCTGTTCTTTCGGGCGTCCTCGTTTCATGACGGGGTCGCAGTCCGATCCGTGCGTTTTCCGTTCGCCGGAACGCAACTGCCGTTCCTCTCCGCGGACGATCTCGCAGTCTTCAAGGCATTGTTCGACCGGCCCAAGGACTGGATCGATATCGAGGCGATGGTCGACGCCGAGGCCGTCGAACTTCAGCTCGTCGTGGACACGCTGCGCTCGCTGTTGGGTGATGACCGCCGAGTCGAGCGGATGCGAGCGCTGATTCGGGAGTAACGGGACTTCCTTGCCATCCGTTCGATTCAGCGTCACCTGGACGGCTCGGCGCTGCGGCCCCGGGCCGGTAACCTCGGCTTCTTGTCTTCCGCACCTCACGCCACTGTTCTCGTTGTCGACTTTGGCGCGCAGTACGCCCAGCTGATCGCCCGCCGGGTCCGGGAGGCGAACGTGTATTCCGAGATCGTGCAGCACACGATCACCGCGGCCGAGGTCGTCGACCGCAAACCCGTGGCGATCATTCTCTCGGGCGGACCGGCCTCGGTCCATGTCGACGGAGCGCCGTCGCTCGACCCGGCGATCTACGACCTCGGTGTCCCGATCCTCGGCATCTGCTACGGCGTCCAGCTCCTCGCCCAGCAGTTGCCCGGCGGCTCGGTGGCGAACACGGGTCGGGGCGAGTATGGCCGCACGATCGTCACCACGATCGGCGAAGGAGGGGCATTACTACGCGCGCTTCCGAAAGAGCAGACCACGTGGATGAGTCACTTCGACTCGATCCAAACGTTGCCCGACGGGTTCGTCGCCACCGCGTCAACCGGAGAGATCCCGGTCGCCGCGATGGAGTGTCTCGAACGTCGCATCGTCGGTGTGCAGTTCCATCCTGAGGTCGTGCACTCCGAGCACGGGCAGCAGATCCTGAAGTCGTTCCTCTACGACGTCGCCGGGCTCGAACCGACCTGGACGAACGCCAACATCATCGAGGAGCAGGTCGAGAAGATACGCGCGCAGACGAAAGGCGAGAAGGTGCTCTGCGCGCTCAGCGGCGGTGTCGACTCCGCTGTTGCCGCCGCGCTGGTCTATCGGGCGGTCGGCGATCGTCTCACGTGTGTGTATGTCGACACCGGCCTGATGCGCGAAGGCGAGAGCGTGCAGATCGAGGAGACCTTCGTTGGTCACTTCGGCGTCGAACTCGTGCACGTCAACGCCGCACAGCGGTTCTACGACCTGCTCAACGATGTGGCCGACCCGGAGCGCAAGCGAAAGATCATCGGCGAAACCTTCATTCGCGTGTTCGAGGAGGAAGCCCGGAAGCTGTCAGCGGGCGGATGCAAGTTCCTCGTCCAGGGCACGCTGTATCCGGACGTGATCGAGTCCGGCAGCGGTCATGCGTCGACCATCAAGAGCCACCACAATGTCGGCGGACTTCCTGACGACATGGACTTCGAGCTCGTCGAGCCTTTGCGCGACCTGTTCAAGGACGAGGTCCGAGCTGTCGGTACGGCGCTCGGATTGCCCGATGAGATCGTGTGGCGTCAGCCGTTTCCCGGTCCCGGCCTCGCCGTTCGCATCGTCGGTACCATCACCGAGGAGCGCGTCCGCATCGTGCGCGCCGCCGACGCCATCGTTCGTTTCGAGGTCGCTGCGGCCGGTCTCGAGCGTGAGATCTGGCAGGCGTTTGCGGTGCTGCCCGTCATTCGCAGCGTCGGCGTCATGGGTGACGAACGGACGTACGCGTACCCGATCGTGTTGCGTGCCGTCACCAGCGACGACGCCATGACGGCCGACTGGGCCCGCCTTCCCTACGATCTCGTCGACACGATCTCGCGGCGCATCGTCAACGAGGTCAAGGGCGTGAACCGAGTCGTGCTCGACGTTACGTCGAAGCCACCGGGCACCATCGAGTGGGAATAGTCGGCCCCCTTCGATGGCGGTCGCTGTCGAGGCCGTTCCGCGTACTTTTAGCCGTCGTCGTAGCAAGTGGTGTTCTTGCTGCCCTGGCGTTGCTGGGATGGAAATTCTACGTTCCGAGCCATCGACCCGGCCTTGAGGCGGGAGAGCGCTACGGGATCGACGTTTCGAGCCATCAGGGCATCATCGACTGGACGGCAGTGGCGAGCGACGACGTCGCGTTCGCGTACGTGAAGGCCAGCGAAGGAGGCGACTTCGTCGACGTTCGCTTCGAAGCCAACCTCCGTGACGCTCAACGCGCCGGACTCAAAGTTGGTGCGTACCACTTCTTCACCTTTTGTCGGTCTGGCCAGGACCAGGCCGAGAACTTCCTGCGCGTCGCCCCGCCCGACCCGACGATGCTTCCGCCCGCTGTCGACGTCGAGTTCGCCGGGAACTGCGCGGAGCGTCCGAGCGCGACGGAACTGGAGAACGAACTGCGAACGTTCGCGGCCACCGTCGAGCGTTCGTGGAATCGGCCGCTGCTCCTCTATGTCTTGCCTGATGTCGAGAGGAAGTATGGAATTCAGCAGTCCGTCATGGAAGGCTCCGAACGTGCTCGATGGACCCGTCGACTGTTCCGAAGACCCTCACGAAAGAACTGGTCGATTTGGCAGGTGAGCGCCTGGGCGAAGGTTCGCGGTGTGGCGGGGGGAGTCGACCTCAATGTCGGGGCGGCGGGGTTCTGAGTTCACCTGAGCGGTGGATCGTTGCGTCGTCCGAGCGTAGGGTGCCTCCCATGTACGTCTGGGACGATAACTGGCTGGCGACGAGGGTCGAGGAGGCAGTCGATCCGGATCTGCCGATCGTTGATCCGCATCATCATCTCTGGGAGAGAGAAGGTATGTCCACCTATCTTCTCCCGGATCTCCTTTCCGACACCGGAGCGGGGCATAACGTCGAGGCCACCGTCTTCATGGAGTGCGCCTGGGGTTACCGTCCCGATGGTCCCGAACACCTGCGGCCCGTCGGGGAAACCGAGAGACTTGCCGCCGACGCTGCGGCGAGCCAGGTTGCGCGTCGAGCGGACGGGAAGCCGGCTGCGGTCATCAAGGGCATCGTGAGTTTCGCCGACATGATGCTCGGCGATGGTGTCGAGGAGGTCTTGGAAGCGCATGAGGTAGCGGGGCAAGGTCTGTTCCGAGGTATCCGGCACGCCACCGCGCACGATCCCGATCGGTCGGTTCGGCGCACCCACACTCGGCCGACTCCGCAAATCATGGCGGAACCGGCATTCCGAGCGGGCGTGAGGCGGCTCGCCGCGAAAGGCCACTCCTTCGATGCCTGGCTCTACCACCCGCAGATCCCCGAGTTCACTGACCTCGCCCGGGCTGTGCCCGAGGGAACGTTCGTGTTGGATCACCTGGGAGGGATGCTGGGCGTCGGTCCCTATGAAGGGAAGCGGGCCGAGGTTCTCGGCCAGTGGCGCCTCGATCTGGCTGAGCTGGCGAAGTGCTCGAATGTGAACCTCAAGGTCGGCGGCATCGGCATGGTGATCTTCGGCCTCGGATTCGAACATCAACCGACGGCACCGTCGAGTGAGGACCTTGCCGCGGCGTGGGGTGAGCCGATCAGCTATGCGATCGAGCAGTTTGGGGCCGACCGGTGCATGTTCGAGTCGAACTTTCCGGTCGACAAGGTGTCGTGCAGCTACGTCACGCTCTGGAACGCGTTCAAACGCGTCGCCTCCGGCGCCAGCGCGTCAGAGAAGGCCGCGTTATTCCACGGTACGGCCACACGCGTGTACCGGCTCTGACGGTCCGTGGGAACAGGCGGACCCGCTCAGCGAATCGGGTTCTTGTAGGTGTCGAGGTAGGTGATCTC
>JANOJN010000153.1:0-15158 GCA_031418775.1 Acidimicrobiia bacterium | reverse complement strand
CGTGCCGCAGAACACCATGCGGCCTTCGACGGCCATCGCGTCGACGGAGGCGGCGAACTGGGCCGGGCCGACATGGTCGATGACGAGATCTGCGCCGAGACCGTCCGTCAGCTTCCGGACCTGAACGGCAATCGTCGTCGGGTCGGTGGCGTCGACCACATGGTCGCACCCGATGGACAGCACTTGCGCCGCTTTCGCCACCCCGCGAACCGTCCCGATGACCGTTGCCCCGGCACGCTTGGCGAGTTGGATCATAGCGATCGAAACACCGGCATTGGCGCCGTTCACCAGCACGACCTCGCCCGTCTGCACGGCCCCGACGGTGACCAGGGCCTGCCACGCCGTCATGTAGGGGACGGGCACGCCAGCAGCCTCGGCGACGCTCAGGTGGGCCGGCACGGGCCAGCATCGGTCGGCTGGAACCGCGACGAGTTCGGCGAAGCCGCCCTGCCGGGTTGACCCGACCGTCTGCAGGAGTTCGCAGTACGGCTCCTGGCCGGCACGGCAGCGGGCGCAGGTTCGGCAGGTGGTGACCGGGTCGACCAGGACGACCGAACCCAGTGGGGCGCGTCCGACGTCGGCGTCGGGGTGTGCCGTCACCACGACACCCACCACGTCGAGACCGGCGACATGGGGAAGGTGGAACCCGCGCACGAGGGGTGCGGCGCGCTGCAGCAGGTCCAGCCGGTTCAGGCCGGTGGCCAGCACCCGGATGACGACCTCACCCGGACCCGGCGAGGGGTCGTCGATGTCTTCGAACGAACACACTTCGGGCCCGCCGTGGCCGCGTTGCACGTACGCCTTCACGGCGAGACGTGCCCGAGGGCCCTGCTCACGCCGCGTACTTCCTCAAACGCCTGCCGCACATCGAGCCCTCTGTGCCGCACATCGACCCGATACCGTCGATTCACGCGCGAAATGCCTCGATGTGCGGCAGGACTGGCGTGATGTGCGGCAGAAGGGGGCCGATGTGCGGCAGAGGAAACCATCAGCGCGCGTTGATCACGCGGCGTACTTCATGAAGATGACTTTGCCGTCGGCGCCGTAGAGCTTCGGCACGATCGTGGCGTCGTAGGCCTTCGGATCCGGAACGGTCAGGATGCCGGCCTTGGTGTAGGCGGCGATCTCGGCGTCGAGCACGGCAGGAATGATCGTTCCGATGGGCTGGCCACCGAGTCCGATCTTCACCTCGGCGAGTTCCGCGTTCCAACGGTTGGTTTCGCCCTCTGCGGTCAGGAACGCCTGGTTTCCTGCGGCGTTGATCTTGGCGACGGAGATGTCGACCGCAGCCTTGGGATCGGCCGCCGCATCCTCCATGCCCTTCAACGCGGCACGGATGAAGTCTTCGACCACGGTCGGATTCTTGGCCGCGTAGTCGGCAGAGGTGTAGAGCAGACCGAAGCTGCCGGGGATGTTCTCCTTGGTCGGGTCGAAGAGCTTGTACGGGATCTTCGCGGCGTCGAGCTGCCCGGGCTCATTGCTCTTGTAGACCGGCATCGCGTCGATCGGGAGGGCGATGTGGACCTTCGGGTCGAAGCCGTCGAGGAGCACTTCTTTGTAGTCCGTGCCGCGCTTGAGGCCGGCGGCGTCGAGCATCGCCACGATCGACGGCGGGATGTCGCCCTTGACACCAATGGTCTTGCCCTTGAGATCGGCCAGTGAGGCGAGGTTGGGGTCCTTCGCCACGAGGGCTTCGATCGGGGTCTTGCCGTAGTCGGTGAGGGCGACGAACTTGGCGCCGTCCTTCGAGTAGTTCACGATCTCGGTGTATGCGCCGGCGGCCGAGAACTGCACCTGGTTGCTGGCGACGAGGGGATAGTTGGAGAACGAGAAGCCCGGCTTGAGTTCGACGTCGAGGCAGAGGTCCTTGAAGTAGCCCTTGTTGTCGGCGACGACGACATCGATGATCGATGCTGCGGCAGCGAAGTCGAAGCTCGATGCGTACGTGATCTTTCCGGCGGCCTTGTTCGTCGCACAGCGCGCGGCGGCGTCTTCGGCACTCATCGCCCCAGCGGCGGCCGTGGTCTCGGCTGCGGCTGCTTCCGTCTCGGCTGCGGCTGCTTCGGTCTCCGCCGCAGCTTCGGTCTCGGCCGCAGGCGCTTCCGTCGCGGCGGCTTCGGTCTCCGCTGGCGCCGCCGTGGTGTCGGCGGAGTCGCTGCTGCAGGACGCGAGCAGCAACAGACTGCCCGCCAGTACGGATAGGACGATTCTTGATTTCACGTGGAGCTCCTTGGGTGGTGGGTGGTCAGCGGTGATGCGGGTGGTCAGGTGCGTTGTGATGCGTGTCCCCGAAGCATGACGCGTTCGAGTCCGGTGATGAGGAGTGTGGCGAGCGATCCGATGATGGCGAGGGAGAAGATGGAGCCCCACAGCTGGTCGACGAGGTTGCGCGCCTGCGCGACCTTGACCGAGTAGCCGAGCCCTTTCGACGTGAGCGCGAAGAACTCGCCGAGGACCGCGCCGATGAGCGCCAGGCCCACGTTGATCTTGGCCGCCGAGAGCAGGTAGGGGAGCGCCGACGGGATGCGAAGACGGCGGAGCACCTCCATCTCGCTGGTGTCAACGGAGCGTGCGAGTTCGATAAGCAGCGGATCGACGGAGCGCAACCCGGCAATGCCGTTCAGCAGGAAGGGCACGAAGCACACGAGCGCGGTGACGGTGAGGATCGAGCGGAGTCCCGGTCCGAGCCAGATCACGATCGCGGGCGCGTAGGCAATGATCGGGGTGACCTGGATCAGCACGCTGATCGGAAGCCCGGCCCGTTCGAGGAATCGGCTACGGGCCATCAGGGCGGCGGCGGCCATGGCGAGCACGAAGGCCAGCATGAAGCCGAGGAACGCCTCCCAGATCGTGGTGCGCGCATTGGTGAAGTAGTACCCCGGGTTGTCGACCATGTGCACGACGATCGACCACGGGCCGGGGAGCACGAAGCGCTTGACGTTGAACACCCACGTCGAGACCTGCCAAAGCCCGAGGAAGGTTGCCATGCCGACGACCGGTGCAAATGCCCGGAGCGACCACTGGCGCGCTTCGTCGGGAAGCGCTTCGACGACAGGTTCAGCGGTGACGACGGCGCTCATTCGTGGTGATCCCGGAGATCGGATCGCAGACGCCGGACGTGGTCGTGGAAGGCCGACTCGTCTTCCATCTCGGGGTTCCGCGGACGGGCCAGCGTGATCTCCTCCACCGCGGCAACCCGTCCCGGTCGTGCAGCCATCACCACCACCCGGTCGGAGAGGATCACCGCCTCCGGGATGGAATGAGTGACGAAGATGACGGTCGCGCCGGTACGCGACCACAGGTCCAGCAGGAGGTACCGCGCTCCTGCCCGCGTGATCTCGTCGAGCGCGGCGAACGGTTCGTCCATGAGGAGCACCGGTGCGCCGAGCGCAAAGCCGCGCACGAGCGCAACGCGTTGCTGCATGCCGCCGGACAGCTCGTGTGGGTACGCGTGGCGGAAGTCGGTAAGGCCGACGGCGGCGATCAGGTCGTCGATCTGGTCCGCCGGGAGCGTGGTCTGGCCGGCCCGATGGTTCAGCGTGCTGAGGAAGACGATGTTCTGTTCGACAGTGCGCCAGGGCACCAGTGCCGGTGCCTGCGGGATGAGTCCGAACTGCTTCTTGCTGCGGGCGGCGTGGGGGCTCGCTCCCTCGATCGTCACGGACCCCTGGTCGGGATCGATCAGCCCTCCGACGATGCGGAGCAGTGTGCTCTTGCCGCATCCGGACGGACCGAGCAGCGAGACGAACTCGCCCTTGCCGATGTGGAGATCGACGCTCGTGAGCGCGTGGGTGGTGCGGCTACGCGTCCGGAACGACTTGGCGACACCGGAGATCGACACGGCCGCGCCATTCGCCGCGGATGCCCGCGGTGCTCGGGGCGCGGTCGTCAGCGAGTCACCCGACACGGGTGCCTCCGAGACCGCGTCCGTCCCAGGGCCGGCTGCCATCACCGAAACCTACGCTGCCCCCGTCGATTCTTCGATTCCGGATCGTGAACAAGGTGTTACCAGTTGGTCTGACCAACAGACCAACTGGAGGTGGCGCGCCTGCTTGGTCCGCGGCGATCACGGGATTCCGGCCTGTTGCTTGAACACCAGGCTGTCCCAGTAGTCCGTGCGATGGGCGACGAGGTTCCCCTCCACCCGGAAGCGCATGACCCCGCGCACGCCGATCGGACGATCGTTCACCGTTGTGCGAAGGGTGTAGGCAACGGCAACCCGATCGCCATCGGAGAGGACCTCCTCGATGTCGTAGCGGAGCCCGGGCATCGAAGCAAGGAAGCCGGGCACCCGTGCCGCGTACTCGGCGCGACCCGTGCAACCGCTCCCGAGGGCGGCGGTGTGCTCGTTGACGAAGTCGTCAGTGACAAGGGCGACGACGCGCTCAGGATCGGCGGTGGCAAACGCCGCCAGGTACCCGAGGCACACCTCGCTCGGGGTCACAGCCCCCAGACCTCCTGGGCCTTCTCGTAGACGCCCTGATCGAAGGAGAACTCGATCATGTTCCCGTCGGGGTCGGTCAGCGCGCAGATGTAACCGATCGGCGGCGGCATCCACTGCGGTTCCCACACAAGGCAGTCGGTGGCGCGTCCGACCTCGGCAATGGCGTCGACCTCCGCCTTCGTCGGCATTTCGATGCCGATGTGGGCGAACGGGGCCATGATCGGCTGACGGCCCTTGTGCTGATCGCGCGTGAAACTGACGAGGACGAGGATGAAGGGCTTGTCGCCCTGGTCCGGATGGCCGAGCCATGCACCCTGACCGTCGGCGTCTTCGCGGCGGTCGAGCAGCCGCAGCGGCGTGAACTTCTCGTACCACTCGATGGTCGCGTCGATGTTCGTTGCGGGAAGCGCGATGTGGGTCCACCGGACACCGGTGGGCCGAAGACGCTCGGGCGCGGCCTCCGGATTCTGCGCGACGTCACTCACCGGTGTATCCCTCCGGGAGAACCGGATCCGTTCCGCCCTTGGTCCACAGAATGATCTCCGTGCCCCACGGATCGCGGAACGCGCCGTTGAATCCGTTGAACTCCTTCCAGTAGTGGTGCCGCCACAGCACGGCCGCTCCCTGGGCCTCGGCGCGGGCGAGGATCGCGTCCTCGGTGTCGTCATCGCTGACCAGGATCCACACCCGGGGACTGCGGCCGCTTTGGCTCAGGTGGCGGGGTTCCACGCCGGCCGAGTCGGGATGGGGTCGGGCGTTGGCCACATCGAAGAAGCCGACGTGCAGGTTACCGACGGGGGAGTCGGAACCGTCCTCCAGGGGGAAGAAGCCGCCAGGTACACCTCGGTGGAACACCCCCGTCGGTCGCCCTTCGACCAGCCAGCCGAACACATCGCCGTAGAACTTGGCGCAAGCCTCGACGTCGTCGGACGGGAAGTCCACGAAGATGAGCGTGTTGGGTTTCATGGCAGGACACTACCAACCGTGGACTGATGGTCTGACCAAGGAACCGAGCCGTCATCAACGGTTCACATGACCGCCGCGCGGTTACCGTCAGACCGTGGTGCGGGAGGCGAGCAGTGCGTCCCGCCGCTCGCGTGCCGCCGAGCGCAGGTCGTCGATGTCGACCGTGACGCAGCGCCCGTCGCGGACCACCTGTCGTCCGGCGATGAGCACGTCGTTGACCGATCGGCCGTCGGACGCCCAGATGATCTGGCGCACCGGATCGTTGCCCCGAGGTGTGAACTGGGCTCCTCTCGTGGAGTGCACGACGAGGTCAGCTTGCTTTCCGACCTCGATCGAACCGATGAGGTTCCCTTTGCCGATCGCCTCGGCCCCACGCACCGTCGCCAGCGCCATGGCGTCGTCGCTCGTGAACGAGAAGGGGTCGACCGCTCGATCACGGGCGATGCCGATGAACAACGATGCCGACTTCAAGATGTCGACGGCATCGCCGGCGTTCTCACCGTCGCACCCCAGCGCGATCCTGCCACCACGACGGAACAGCTCGTCGTGGCGTGACGCGCCGATGAACCCCTGTGCCAGCCGGAGGTATGCCCACGGGCACGAGGCCACGGCCGTTCGGGTGGCGAGCACGAGCTCGACCTCGCTGTCGTCGAGATGGACGGCGTGACCGATGAGCACGTGGTCGCCGAGCACGCCGAGGCGGTCGAGGTGGACGAGCGGCCGCAACCCGGTGCGGGCGACGTAGGTGACGGGGTCCCCGCCGTGGGGCGACATGTGGAACGTCATCCCGGTGTTCAGATTGCGGGCGAGGTCGCTCGCACCGGCGACCAGGGCGTCGCTCATCAGGTCATGGCCGACCAACGTGACCCACGCCTCGACGATGCCGCCGGGCGGGAACTTCTTCACCAACGCACGCTGCTGGTCGAGCACCTCGTCGGTCGGGGCGGAGAAGGGGAGTCCCTCGGTGTCCCATCCCCAGCGCCCGATGGTTGCCCGCAGTCCCACCCGTTGAAGGCCGGCCGCGACCCGTTCGGGATGGGCAACCGTGCCGGCCTCGACGGTGCACGTGATCCCGTTGGTCACTGCGGCGACGGCAGCGAGCGTGGCCGAGAGCTCGTCGTCGTCGGCGCTGTGTCCGGTGTGCACCGGGACCGCCCAGTTGTAGATCGCGTCCTGCGAGTCGATGGCGTCGGGAATGCACGACTGCACGAGTCGGTCACCGGTGAAGTGCTGATGGGCGTTGATGTAGCCGGGTGTCACGATGGTGTCGGCACTGCCGATGACTGCTGCGTCGGGAAACATCGGTCGGAGCTCGTCGAACGTTCCGACATGGGTGATGACCTGCCCGCTCACGGCGACCGCGCCGTCACGCAGTACCGTCCGAGTTGCGTTCATCGTGACGACGTCGCCGCGAACCAGCACGACCTGCTGCATCGTTGCGTCAGCCGCCGCCGACGCATCACCCATCACTCGCACTGAACCCATGGCGAAAGGCTGCCACACCATGCTCCCCACGAAGTCCTCGGTGCTCACCACAACTGTGCTGTGCGACAACCCCGCTCTACGCAACGCGTGGTACCCGGTGGCGCGCAGCATCGACGTCGCGACATCGCCCCATGGCGTGACGCTGCTCGCCACTTCGGTTGTCCTGTATCGAAGTGCGGGAGGCGTGGTCGCCGCACCGGACCGGTGTCCCCATCGAGAGGCGCCGCTTTCGATGGGCAGCGTCGACAACGGGTGTCTGGTGTGCCCGTATCACGGGTGGGAATTCGCGGACGATGGCCGCTGTGTGTCCATTCCGTCGTCGTCGGAGGGTGTCCCGGCACCTCCGCGTGCGCATCTCGCGACGTACGCCTGCGAGGAGCGGTACGGCCTCGTGTGGGTGTGCCTCGGTCAGCCGGCAACGGAGCTTCCGGTGATTGCTCACGACGACGATCCGGCGTTCCGACGCATCAACACCCCGGTCGATGTGTGGCAGACCTCGGCGACGCGGATGACCGACAACTTCCTCGACATCACGCACTTCCCGTTCGTGCACGTCGGCACGTTCGGTCGGTCCCAGGACACCCGAGTGCCCAAGCTCGATCTCGTCGAACTCGACAGCGGATGGTTCGGCTACGCCTACGAGATCACCGCCAACAACGACGCCCTCGGTTCACTCGCCAGCGGGCAGGTCGAGTCGGTGGTCGAGCGGGCGATGAGCTCGGGCTTCCATCTGCCCTTCGATGTTCGGTCGACCATCCGCTATGCCAACGGTCTCGAACACATCTTGCTGCTGCTCTCCACCCCGATCGACGACGTCACGTCGTACTTCACCTTCGTCGTGTGGCGCAACGACGACTTCGCCGCACCGGCCGACGAGATCATCCGCTTCGATCTGGCGATCGGGGCCGAGGACAAGCGCATGTTGGAGATGCTCGGCGGTGTGCTGCCGCTTGATCAGACCACGCTCGTGAGCGTGCAGGCCGACAAGTGCGGTGTTGAGTGGCGGCGGCGCCTGGTCGAGATGATGGGCATCTGAACCTTCTTGTGAGCGGTCACTCCGCAAACGACGCGAGAACCGCAGTCCTCGTGTCATCCGCGGCTTGCGCCGTGAGTCTGTGGCCGTCGCTGTCGCAGAGGTAGAACACGTCGACGACCTCGTGACCGAGCGTCTGCACGAGGGCCGCTCGGATGTCGAGGCCGAGCGATGCAATCGTCGTCGCCACGCGGTACAGCACTCCGACGCTGTCCGGCGCGCGCACCTCGATCAACGTTGCGTTCGCACTCGCGTGCTGGTCGACGAGAACATCGGCCGGGGCTGCCGGCGCGGCGCTCACCCTTCTCCCCGCGCCGGCGTAGACCCGAGCCCGCTCGGTGAGGCGCTCGTGCAGGTCGATCTCGCCGGCGAGTGCGCCCCGCAGGTCGGCTTCGATCCGCGCCCAGGGCGGATCACCTCCGAGTCGTCGTTCGATGCGGAACTCCTCGACCGCCACCCCGTCGTCGGAGCTCCAGCCCTTTGCCGAAAGCACCTCGACGCCGTGAACGGCCAATGCCCCGGCCACCGTGGCCAACAGCCCCGTCCGGTCGGACGCCGCCACCACGCACGTCGCGGAGCCGGGAACGAAACGCAACGCGCCGTCGGCCCTGACCTCGTCGAGGAGCAGGTGGTGCTCGGCCGCGGGAAAGGCATCGAGAGAAGGTGGGAGTGACTCGCCCAGCATGTTGGCGCGGGTGGCACGGACGAGCTGCTGGATCAGACCGCCTTTCCAGTCGCTCCATGCCGAGGGTCCCGTGGCCCGGCTGTCGGCCTCGGTCAGTGCGGCCAGGAGTTCGAGGACCTCGATGCGGCCGACGGCACGCGACATCATCTCGATTGTCGCCGGATCGGACAGGTCGCGGCGGGTGGCAGTTTCCGGCACGGTGAGGTGGTGCTCGACCATCGAGACCAAGACCTCCACGTCGTCGGGGGAGTAGCCCATCCGTGCGCCGATGTCGCGGACGAGTTCCATCCCGACAATGGTGTGGTCCCCGGGGTAGCCCTTGCCGATGTCGTGGAGCAAGGCTCCGACGAGAAGGAGATCTGGGCGGTGGACCCGTCGGACCAGCGCGGCAGCTTGTACCGCGGCCTCACAGAGATGACGGTCGACGGTGTAGCGGTGGTACGCGTTCCTCTGCGGCTTGCAGCGCACCGCCGACCACTCGGGAAGCACACGTTCGAGCAGGCGGAACCGATCCAATGCCTCGAGCACACGGATGGCGCTCTGTCCGGCGCCGAGAAGGCTGACGAAGTGCTGACGTGCATCGTCGGGCCACGGGCCGTTCAGCGGCTCGACGTCGGCGACGAGACGCTCCAAGGTCTCCGAGTCGATGGTGGCGTCGGAGTGGGCGGCGATCGCTCCCAGGCGGAGCAATGACACGGCGTCGAGCTTCGTGCCGGTGCGGTCGCGGACGCGATCGCCGATCATCTCGACATGGGCCCCGAGCGTGAAGCGCTTCGGCTTGCCGCCGCGCCGGCCGCGAGTCGCCCATCGCTCCCAGAAGCGCTCGGCAACCCACTGCACCTCTCGACCCGCCGACGACACGCGCTGCATCAATTCGTCGTCGGAGATGTCGAAGCGTTGCGCGGTGGCCAGTTGATCCTGTAGGAGGAGTCGGTCTCCCGGTCGACGAGTGGCCGCGTGCAGGGCCGTCCGCACGTCGAGCAGCGTTCGGAGGTGCTCATCCAGGGTCGACCGTGGAACCTCGAGAAACGTCTCGAGTCCGTCGATCTCGGCCGCGATCATCCAGTCGATCGCATGGATGTCACGGAGCCCGCCGATACCCTCCTTCAGCTCAGGCTCGAGGAGGAAGGCCACTTCGCCTTGTCGCCGATGTCGGTCTGCGACCGACGCCGCGAGTGCGCCGACCCACTTCTCGCCGTTGTCCTTCCAGGCTCGCATGCATCGTGTTCGCGCCTGCTCGGTGGCTGCTGCATCCCCGTTGATGTGGCGAATGGAGAGCATCGATGTGGCCGTCTCCAGGTCGCGTCGCACTGATGCCTGAAGCGTCTTCGGGGAATGGGTGAGTGGACTCAGCTTCCAGCCGGCGTCCCACAGCGGATACCAGCATGGCGATGCCACGGCCGCAACGGTGGTCTCAGGAGCGCCGTCCGGATGAAGGAGAATGACATCGATGTCGGAGAACGGACAGAGTTCGCGCTTCGCTGTTCCGGCAAGCGTGGCGAGCGCCCAGCCGGAGGGGAGGTGTTCGTTGGCGAGGTTGGCGAGTGTCGATTCGGCGAGCGCGGCCAACGAGGCACGCTGGGACGACGGGGTGGTGTTCGTGTCGTTGATGACCGACAGCCGGGCGGCGGTGCCGGCCTCGCTGCTCATGTCAGATCGCGTCGGTTCCGCGTTCGCCGGTGCGGATGCGGACGACGTTCTCCAGAGCGGTGACCCAGATCTTGCCGTCGCCGATCTTGTCGGTGCGGGCGGCGTTGATGATGGCTTCGATGATGGGCTCGACCTCGTCGTCGGTGGCGAGGACCTCTATACGGATCTTCGGCACGAAGTCGATCGTGTACTCCTGCCCGCGATACACCTCGGTGTGACCTCGCTGGCGTCCGAATCCCTGCACCTCGGTGACGGTCATGCCATGCACACCGACTGCCTGGAGCGCGGCCTTCACGTCATCGAGCTTGAACGGTTTGACGGTGGCGGTGACGAGCTTCATGAATCAGATCCTTCCGGAGAACGAATACGCGGTCTCCTGGTGTTCGGCGAGGTCGAGCCCCTCGACCTCGGCCTCTTCCGACACCCGGAGGCCGATTGTCTTGTGGATCGCCATGGCGATGATGAACGAGAACGTGCCCGACCACGCCAACGTGGCACCCGACGCGATCAACTGGTTCACCAGCAGTTTCGCTCCGCCCCCATTGAACAGCCCATCGGCACCAAGGGCGTTGACGCTCTTGGTCGCGAAGAACCCGAGAAGCAGCGAACCGACGAGTCCTCCGATGAGATGGACACCGATCACGTCAAGGGCGTCGTCGAGCTTCAGGATCGACTTCAGCTTGAGGCCGAGGAAGCAGACGATGCCGGCGATGGCGCCGATGGCCATGGCGCTCATGGTGTTGACGAAACCGGCGCACGGGGTGATCGCCACGAGTCCGGCAACCGCGCCCGACGCAGCGCCAAGGGTGGTCGCATGTCCTCCCTTGATCCGTTCGGCGACGAGCCACGTGCACATCGCGGCTGCCGCGGCGATGTGGGTGTTCATGAAGGCCTGGGCGGCGAGATCGTTGGCCCCGAGGGCCGATCCGGCGTTGAAGCCGAACCAGCCGAACCACAAGATGCCAGTACCGAGAAGCGTGAGCGGCAGTGAGTGCGGCGGCATCGGCTCGCGACCGTGACCTCGGCGGTTGCCGATGATCTTGACCAGGACGAGGGCGGCGATACCGGCGTTGATGTGGACGACGGCGCCGCCGGCGAAGTCGAGGGCGCCGCGCTTGAACAGCCAGCCGGTCGGACTGAAGACCCAGTGGGCGATCGGGGCATAGACGATGACGAGCCACAGCGAGATGAACAGGGCGTAGGCGCCGAACTTCAACCGGTCGGCAGTGGCGCCGGTGATGAGGGCCGGCGTGATGATGGCGAACATCATCTGGTAGGCGACGAACAGGAGGGGTGGAATGACCAGAGCGAAGTCGCCGGTGTAGCCGGGGAGGCCCTTGGCGACGTCGGCGAGCCCGAGGAAGTCGAGATTGCCGATGAACCCACCCCCGTCGCCGAACGCCAGGGAGAAGCCGATGAGCACCCACAGGACGCTGATGATGCCCATGGCGAAGAAGTTCTGCATGAGCATGCCGAGCACGTGACGGGCTCGGACCATGCCGCCGTAGAAGAACGCCAGTCCTGGCGTCATGAACAGGACGAGAGCGGCCGAAACCAGCACCCAGGCGGTGCTTCCGGCGTCGATGGCGGCGAGCATGTGGAAAGAACCTCAGTGCGGACGTGGTTCGGTGATGGCGTCCGCCGGAGAATCAGGTTGCCCGATCTTCGTTTCGTGATTGTGTGTTGATTGTTTCGGGAAGATGAACGACGCGTCGCCAGGTCCCGTCCGAACCGTCGGCCGTCATGGACGGTCGACGGGAAAGCGCTAGTGGGGCGCCATCGGTCAACGGAAGCGAACGCCTTGGCGGCCGAGTTCGGCGTGCACGCCTGACATGGCGATCGTGTCGAGATCATTTCCTTCGTGTACGGCCCGCGCCGCGGCGATCCCTGCGCCCTGACCGGCGACGGCACAGCAGGCCATGTTCCGGGTGGCGGCATGGGCGATGCGGTCGCCGCCAATGGCCCGACCGGTGACGAGGAGTCCTCTCACGGCCTTCGGGAGCATCGACCGATACGGCACATGCATGTAGCGCCCGGTCGTCGGCAGGACGAGGACGCCGTAGCCGTCGATGAACTCGGGGTAGATCCCGATGGAGTCGCCGAAGCGCGCTTCGCTGCGCACGTCGTGCTCGGTCATGTTGTACGCAGCGTTGATCTTGCGGGTGTCGCGGATACCGATCGTCATCCCGAAGTTTCGTAAGCGCGCATTGGAACAACCCGGCGTGTAGTGGCGGAGTGCCTCGATGGCGTGCATCGCTTGGCGGCGTCCGTCGATCTCGAACCGGGTCATGCTGTCGGGATCGGTGCCGTCGCATCCCGCGAGGTGGACGAGGTTCATGTACGTGAGTTCGCCGCTGTCGTGCATCGCACCCCACGTCCCACCGATCGTGGTGAGCTCGGGCGGGATGACGCCGTCGGCGATCGCCTGGGCAAAAGGCTTGCCGAGGAACGGAGAGAACATCGCGTCCTCCTTGCCGGAGGTCTCGATCTCCCACTCGCCAGTGGACCAGTCGCCGTACGTCTGAGGATCGGCGCGTACTCCTTCGAGGAACGCCCGCTTGTCGACGCCGGCCAGGTGGAACATCACCGAGGCTGCCTGCATGTGCTCGACCGGCGTCTTCACCGTCGGAGCGCCCGCCCGGTAGGCGATGTCGGCATCCCCGGTGGCATCGATGACGATCGTCGCGAGAATGGCTTCGCGGCCGGCCTTGGATTCGGTGATCACCCCGATGATCCGGTCGCCGTCCATGACCGGGGCGACGACCTGGCGATGCAACATCGGGTGGACACCGGCTTTCTCCACGAGACGATCGGCGACGAGCTTGAAGCCTTCAGCGTCGATCTCGTGAGAGAGCGACTGACTCTCGGGGACGGCCGCGCCCATGGCCTTCGCCCGCTCCTCGAACTCCCAACCGATCCCGCCGGCCTCGACGGTCTTCTCGTGCCGATACCAGGCGAAGCCCTCGACGCCCACCGCGGTGATGTTGCCGCCGAAGCAGCCGAAGCGCTCGACAAGCGTGACGTCAACGCCGCTCCGGGCTGCCGCGAGGGCCGCCGCCAATCCACCGGGGCCCGACCCGATGACGAGCACGTCGGTGCGATGGATGACTTCGACGTGGCGCGCCGGCTCGAAGATGGTGGTGCGTACGGACGGCATGGGTCCTTCCTGGGGCGACGCGAGATGAGGTCGAGACTGTCTCAGAACTTCAATGCGCTCAGATCAGGATGCCACTCCCGGCTCCTGCGCAGTGCATCGTGCCACTGGGACCGGAAGCCCCGCGCCCGGGCGGATGGCTCCACGACCCGTGTCGGTGCCCACATCGACGCGATGTCGGTCCAGCTCCACGTCCCCGTGCCGACGCCCGCGAGGTACCCGGCCCCGAGGGCGGTCGCCTCCAGCACGGGCGACACCTCCACGGGCAGAGAGGTCGCGTCGGCGAGTGCCTGCACGAACACCTTGTTCGCGCTCATCCCGCCGTCGACACGAAGCGATGCGACGCGCCGGTGCGAGTCCGATTCGGCTGCCTCCAGGAGATCCGCGCCTCGATTGGCGACACCCTCGAGAACGGCGCGCACGATCTCCGGACGACCCGTGCCGCGGGTGAGGCCGATCAACGTGCCCGTCGCGCCGTAGTCCCACTCCGGTGTGCCGAGCCCGAGGAGCGCCGGGACGAACACCACGCCGCCCGTGTGCTCACACGCCTGGGCTATCGCCTCAGACTCGGCCGGCGACGAGAGGATGTTGAGGTCCTCGCACAGCCACGACACGCAAGAACCGGCGGCGAGGTCGATGGCCTCGAGTCCGAAGGTCGTGGTGTTGGCCTCGGACCACGCGACGATGGGGAACGTGCCGCCGATGCTGCGAGCGAGCTCCGCCGGACGGGTCGGGCCGAGGAGCATGTCGAACATCGCGCCCGTTCCGAAGGTGATCTTGGCCAACCCGGGACGGACGCAACTCTGGCCGATCAGCGAGCTCTGCTGATCGCCCACCACACCCGTGATCATCGGCGCCCCATCGAGCGCGGTTGCTTTGGCGATCGGACCCACACTCGGCACGATGCGGGGCAGGCATGATGGAGGGAGGCAGAAGAACGCGATGTTTGCGTCGTCCCAGACGACGCTGCCGAGCGCATCGAGGTCGATCAGTCCGGTGACCGCAGCATTGCTTGCCTCGATGACGTGTTCGCGTCCATTCGTAAGCGTCCAGATGATCCAGGAATCGACGGTTCCGAAGCAGAGGTCGCGCTCGCGAGCGGCGTCGTGGGAGTCGAAGAGGAACTGCGCCTTCGTAGCGCTCTGGTTGGGGGCGATCGACTTTCCCATCGCCCCGGCCATCAAGCACATGCCCGCAGTGCGGAGGTCCTGCCACCCGATGCCGTTCGCGACAGGGACGCCAGTCGCCCGGTCCCACACGATGGTGCTCGCCCTCTGCGTAGTGACGCCGACGCTCGTCACCGGGCCGCCCGAGCGGAGCGTGGCGTTGGCCAGACCGATCACCGTTGCCGCCAACTCGGTCGGGTCGAACTCGACCGCCCCCATGAACGGGTTCACCGCGGGAATCGGCGCCCGGTTCTCGTGGCCGGTCGATCCGTCCGGGTGCACGAGCAGGCTGCGCATGTTCGACGTCCCGACGTCGATGACGAGATGGCTCATGACCGCTGGACTCCTCGCATCAACTGCGACGGTAGACGGTTCGTCGTCGGCGTGCACCAGCGGAGCTGTCGGTCGGTGACGTCGGGCCTCAATCGACGTTTCCTTGCCCCGGGTACGCACTAGCGTTAGACGCCGCAACGCCAGGGCGGCGTGGCAGAGTGGTCATGCAACGGCCTGCAAAGCCGTGTACCCCAGTTCAATTCTGGGCGCCGCCTCATAGCCCCTGACTGGTATACTGCCAG